>NZ_DBEXBB010000168.1:0-16883 GCF_048170425.1 Phocaeicola sp. | reverse complement strand
TTTGTTTTCATAACGGTTCAACTGTTTTTAAAGTGTCATGTTCAATCCAAATAATAAGGTTCTCGGAGTATTTGCATCGCTGTTTTCCGGGTCATAAGCCGGCCATCCGGAGATAACCCCTACATTCTTCAGCGTCAGATTCAGGCTTAAAGCTTGTATTTTTAATCTTTGAATCATGGCTTTCGGGAATGAATATCCTAATGATATGTTGTCGAATCGTAAGAATGAGGCATTCTTATAGATGCTGTATGAAACAGGGGCCTGAGCTTTCAAGCGAGGATATTCGTTGATGGGGTTTTCCGGAGTCCAGTATTCACGTACAATGGAGTTGGTTACATTCAGCAGTGCATTGCTGTTGGTGAAACGATCCATTGTTTTGATGTGTCCCAAATAAGAATACATACTGAAAGAGAAATTCCAGTTCTTGAATAAGGTAAACTCGTTGCGCATGTTCCAGCGTACTTTTGGAGTAGTATTACCCAAGAAGACCTTGTCATCATTATTGTATTTATAATTCTGGTCTACATCCAACAGTTTAGGGTCACCAGGTACCTGATTGTACTTGGCTGCTTCTTCGGCTTCACTTTCCTGCCATACTCCCAAAAACTTATATCCCCATTTTTTATCCAGTGCATGTCCGATGAAATATCCTTTGGAAATATCATCTGCTTCTTTCTGACCGATGATATTACCTTCTTCATCTAATACATTCTCCATAAGTCCGTATAAGTGTTTGATGGTATTTTTGTTGTAGGCCAGATTGAAGGTGGTAGACCATTCAAAGTTTTCTCGTTGAATGTTGGTAGAACGAAGAGAAATCTCTATACCTTTATTGTTTACCTCACCAATGTTGGAAGTCACTGAAGCGTAACCAATCAAGTCGGGAAGTTTACGGTCATTAAGCAAGTTGTTCGTTTTTTTAGTGTACACATCAATGCTTCCGCCCAAGCGCCCGTTCAGTAGCGTGAAATCGATACCGACGTTCCATGATTCTGTGTTTTCCCATTTCAAACTTGAGTTGGCCATGTTGTAACTATAGAATGAATTAGCCTGGATGATTTCACCTGTTAACGGGTCATAGTAGAAGTATTTTCTCGGCTCCAGTTTCATCAATGCGGCATATTCTCCGATAGAACGGTTACCGTTCTGTCCCCATGACAGACGGAGTTTACCGTATTCCAGCCAGCTGATATTTTTCATGAATTTTTCTTCACTGAACACCCATCCTAATGCTACAGAAGGGAACACTGCATAAGGATTTTCTTGTCCGAAAGCAGAATATCCATCCCGGCGTACTGTGGCGGTAATCATATAACGGTTATCGTATGCATAATGCAGACGTGCCATCAGGGCAGAACCTGTGCGGTAAGTGCCATTTGCACCTAGAACAGGTGAAGTACCGAAGCCCATACCATGGAATCCTAATAAGTCGCTTGGCTGGAAAGCTGAGTTTTCTCCAGTGCTCGACCAGTATTTACGCTGTTCCCAGTTCAACAGCCCTGTGAAGTCGAATGCATGTTTGCCGAATGTCTTGTTCCATTTCAGCATGTTATCCCATTGCCAATAGAAAAGGGTGGAATCTACGCGCTTAGCATATCCGCCTTCTGTCTTATAGGCTGGATGGTCTGCCGAACGCTGGCTGTAATCGTTGATCCATTCAAAGCGGGGAGAATAAGTGGTTTGTAAAGAAAATCCGAATGGCAATTCTGCTTTCAGGAAGATGGAAGCATTCATGTTATAGATTTTCTTCATCTTGTCCGTGTAAGTCTGAGAAATTAACGGGTTCGTAGCATTGTTGTTGTCATTCGGAAAATACTTAGGCGTGGTTCCGTCTTCCTCATATACGCTTCCAAATGGGGATAGGGTAGTATACGAGTTGTCGCGGCCAATGTAACCTTCGTCACGGGCTGTGAACTGTGTGTTGATACCGTAAGACAAGAAACCGGCCACTTTGTTTTCCAGGTTTACTCGGGCACGGATGGCGCTATATCCTCCTCCAATAATGTTGCTTTCATTCTTCAGGTAGTTTAGAGAAGAATAGTATGACATGTCGTCTTTTTTCCCGGAGATGCTAACAGTATAGTCTTGTCGTAAAGCGGCGTTTTGATAAATCCAGTCTCTCCAGTCTACTTCATTTCCTGCCAGGAAGTTATCAATTTCTATCTGGTTGTACTCCAGACGACGCATCCAGACAGCCATCGGATCTCCGGTATCCGTTCCCATCCACTGAGCCAGTTCGGTGTTGGTTAAATTTGACGGGTTATCGTATTTGTTGCTGGTATCATCGCGGTGGATACTTTTTTCCACATCTCTACGGAAATTAATGTAATCCATACCCTGGCATACTTCAGGTAACTGGTTTACAAAAGAAGCACCTACTGTTGCGTTGAAGTTAATGGTTGGTTTCCCGCTGCTGTTACCTTTCTTTGTTGTGACCAGAATGACGCCGTTGGCAGCTTGCGCACCATATACGGCAGCCGAGCTGGCATCTTTCAACACATCGATACGTTCTACGTCGTTAGGGTTGATGTCGGTCATTTCACCCGGATAGATTACTCCATCCAATACAATCAGAGGGTCAGTACTTGCAGCCATGGTACTTTTTCCACGAATCATCATGCTGGTATTTCCTTTGGCGTCTGTTTCCATTCCGATAGAAAGTCCGGCGGTCCCTGCACGAAGCATGTCCTGTAGCGTTTGGCGCTGTTCCTTTTCCATATCGGATGCTCTTAAAGAAGCCACAGCCCCAGTCAAGTCCGTTTTTTTCATGGTACCATATCCCACTACTACCACTTCATTGAGCAACTGTGTATCTTCTGTCAGTTTAATGGTGGCCGGTTGTGTAGTTGCCTTTACAGTTTTAGACGAGAATCCGATATAAGATATAACCAAGTTAGATCCTTTAGGAGCTTCCAGTTCATATTTTCCATCCATGTCGGTAATCACACCGGTGGTGGTACCTTCTACTACTACGTTTGCACCGATAATCGGTTCGCCGGCTGCATCCAGCACAGTACCGGTTACTTTAATAGGTTTACCTTTAACAGCAGTGGCTACACTGGATTGCGAGGTTTGTGAACTTTGTGCAACAACTGAATTACCACAGAGTGATAATAGCAATGTAGTTGCCAAAAATGCTTTATTTATATTCATAGGAAGATATTTAAATAAATTTTTGTTGATAGGTGTGTGGATTAATTCTCTGCAAACAGAAGTGTTCCGATATAGAATTCCGCAATTTGTATAGTATTTCCGTTACTTGTATTCCAACCATCACATGTCAGTTTAAAATATTGATAGTTTTGTTTCATGGGTAGCGGTATACTTACTTCTGCTATTTCTTTTTCTGTAGCGATATTTATGGCATTAGAAATCGGTGTAAAGTTTATTCCATCGTTACTTCCGTATACAGAGACTTTATTAACACGAATCCAGTCATAATTATTGTCGGTTCTATGGCGTAAACGGAAGAAGTCAAATTCTTTAGGCTCTTTCATGTCGATGATGAAATAAACTTCTTCGTCTTTTCCTACGGTAATTCCGCTCAATGATTTACCTGGTTTTACCAGTAAGAGGCAGGAGTTTTCATCACCGTCTATCAGTAAATCGGCACTTCCTCCTACGGTGCCATCTACAGGGGTTGGGTGAGAGGTACTGACTGTCCAGCCGTTGCGGTCTAAGTCGGTATAACCTGCAATGTCACGTACATGAATTTCTGCGGTAGTGGTTACGTTACTGCCATCAGTCGATGATACGGTAATGGTGGCATTTCCTTTTGCTTTTGTTGTGATTTTTCCGTAGTTGTCTACGTATACCACTTGTGGGTCAGAAGATGAAAAAGTGACATCAGTGTTCCATGCATTTTCCGGGAAGACAGTAACTTCTTTTCCTAAATCGATTTCTACCCCCGAAGCAAGTGTTAATGCTCGGTAGGCTTCTGACAGCTTAATTGAACTGACAGAATAGATTTGTTTGTTTACTTCGATGATGCAAGATGCCCACATATCAGTGTTGTTGGTAGACCATGCGGTGAGGGTTGCTTCTCCTTCACCTACAGCTGTCACTTCGCCTGCCTCATTTACGGTAAACACTGATTCATTACTGCTGGTATATCGGTACGCATATTCATCTTTATCGGTAGCGTCTTCTGGAAACAGAGTGATTTTAGCGGTCCACGTATCCCCCGGGTAAAGGGATACATGGCTGGTTTCTCCTGTCTCAGTGAAAGACATGGAAGTCACTTTTATGCTGTTGTCTACATTTTCTTCACTGCAACTTGTGGCAGCCAAAGCAGCACAGATAAATATACTGCTATATAGTATGATAGGTTTTAATAGTTTCATGGTTTACTGTTTTTAGGTTGGTTAGACTATCGATTCATTTTCCATTTTGCATCTTCCCAGTTGCTGTCAGTAATGTTGTATAACTCAGCGGGGGCTGCCGGATAACCTAAAGCGTTGATTTCTGCCTTCAATGCATCAATATCTTCCTGATATACGATGAAGGGTTTGGTTCCGTAATCGTTGATTTCTGTGTCGACCGGAGTCAGGAAGCCCCAGTCTTCAAAGAATTGAAGGAGATTTATCTTAGAATATTTGCATGCCTGACGTACAAAATCCAGTTGTAAAATACCTTGCGTTTTGGCAGTAGTATCCAAGTCTGGAGTTATGCGGAAGTGTTCATATAAATCAGGGTAGAAATCTGTATAGCCGTTAGCATCCATAAACAACTTCAATTGCCAGAAAGGAACCAGTTTGCAAGTGTACATGTGCTCTTCGGTAATGCCGTCGGCTTTCCAGTTCCACATGCAGTGCGGGTTGTTTCCTGTAACGATGTAGTCAATCGCTTCCTGGTAGTAAGTTTTTCCTGTAGAAGTCTGTACGCTGTTTAACTTAGATTCTCCACTCAGGTATACAGATACATCCATTGACATAATGTTGTTGGTAACTTCTGTCGTACCAGTCCATTTGAGTCCCGGACGAGTCTGGTTGCTATGACCGATTTCATGTCCGAGTACCCATGAGCGTGCTTTCATTCTTTCAGGGCTGCAGAACACTTCAGCATAGCTGGGCACATATGCTGTATGGTTGGCAGAAGAGTAAGGATTCTTGCTTTGGTGTTCGATATGGAGATACATCCGGTTGGCAAACAGGCGTTTGTCAGGATTGTTGTGATATTTAAACAGCCCCATCAATGCCCATTCTCTTTCTACTACCGTGTCGAAAAGGTCTACCATTTCTTTGATAGGAGTCTGGTAACTCATATAGTCTTGTACGGCCCATGTGATGACGACGTATTTTCCAACCACATCGATATCTTGCCAGCGGGTGTTGCGAAGCATCTCTTCCCATTCCTCCTGGGTTGTGTGATTACGTACATCATAGTATCCATTTACTTTTCCAAACAGGAAGTGGGCAGTTACGGTTTTTGCTTCAGCAGCTTCTTTGTCTGCTTCGCTTAGTTCCAGAGGAATGTAGTCTTGTGTGAGGTTTTGAATGTACACCAATCCTCCCGTTTCTACTTTGACTTTGTTTTCGCCTTCTTTCAAAGCGTATGTTCTAGCGCCGTTGTAGCCGCCATTTACCAAATCTTGTACAATCATTGACACATTCTGTCCATGAGTATCTCCTACAAGAACCAGGACTTCTTCTCCTTGTTCTACATAGATGCCGGTAGGATTGTCTCTTAATCCATATTCGGAAGTCTTCAATGTAGAAGCCATGATGGATGGAGTCTGATAAGGTCTGTAATCGGCAATGCGGTAAGCCTTGTCGTAAGTTCCTTTTAACAGCGCCAAAGCCAGCTTCTGATAAGTTTCTCCCGGCATTTTGGTAATTTCTTTTTCTGTGATTCCCTCCCGTAGGGCAGAGCAAGTTTCGTCAGTAAATATGGTCGTATAATCAAATTTGTTTTGATTTGTCTGGTAGAAATCCATTTCAGCACAGCTGATTCGGTTGTTGTGGGCAGACTGGATTTCAAAACGTACCTGCTTGACGTCTGTATAACTTTGCTCAAGCTGGATGGTGGTTGGAGTATAGTTCTTGTCCCCACGGGCACATTCTGCCACTTTTGTCCATTCAGAGCTTCCATTGGTCATAACATAGACATTGAACTCGTTGAAAGCTCCATAGCGTGTACCGTTGTCTGTTCTAGGGGTGTAGACAATATAATCCAGTTGTGCCGGAGATTTGAATGTATAATCAATGATAAATGGCCAATCAGAGAAAGCACCGAATTTAGAGTTGAAATAGCTTAAATAATCGCCATCGAAAGATTTTTCAATGCCACGGTCCTCTTGTTCTGTTTCTTCTGTAGTGGCAGTGGCACTGGCTACTTCAATCTTGATGTCGTCTGAACCGGTAGATGCTGCCTGGCTTACCGTAATATCACGACGCAAGGTTTTGTAAGTGAGTGACAGTACAGTGCTTCTAGGGGTCAGATAGGCTGTAGGTGTGGCAGTTACTTTTAATACTTTATCTTTTAGTTCGAATGAACACCATTTCCCACTTTCGGGTACGGCACATTGCAATAGACTTGGATCAATGTCTTCTGAAAAAATAAGCGTGACTTCCTGCTCTCCTCCGCTGGAAGGGAATTCAATTTGCAGGGGTAATACACGTACCCAGTCTGTTCTCTGTAATTCTTCGGAATCATCTGTACATCCGAAAAGAGAAAGGAGCATTGCAGTTAATAAAAAGAAAACTGGTTGTATCAGTCTCCTTTTCTGCGTGTGAAGGTTTTCGTTTTTCATAACAGAAATTTTAGTATTAACAAAAAGTAAACAAATCTCTAGGTATGGCAGACCTTGTTAGGGCCTTGACCATTAGGATGTCGCAAATGTAGAATCTTTGGTTTTGTTTACTTTCTTTAAATTTCTGAGATGATTCTGTTTTAATATCCGCGGACGATATTATACCTTAATTTGGACGTTTAGTGTATAATAAAAGGGTGAATTGAATGATTTTAGAAGTAAAAATCGATCTGTTTTGTGTAGAAAAAGGAGTGAATCGGATGGATAGGGATGAAAGATGGAGAGCTATTCCAGATAAAAATTCCAAATATATCTCCTTTATTGAGAAAACTACGTTTCATGTATTATGTTCTTGTGGTTGGAAACAAATGTTTCGCTTTGCTGAGCCGTAGGTTTCTCTGTGTGAAACCGTATGTTTCCGGTAAAGAAAACATAGAAAAGTCCTTGGAGAAGTATATTCTTTTCCAAGGACTTTTACGAACTATGTGATGAAAGATGATTTAAATGGAGTTTGTTTTTTCTCCTTTTCCTCGCACGCTTTGCGGAGTAATTCCGAAGAAGTTTTTGAATAATTTGCTGAAGTAGCGTGGAGAGGAGAACCCTACCTGTATGGAAATCTCCGAAATGTTTAATTCCGGATGCTCTTTTAGAAGGGACATGGCTTCTTCCAGTTTGATTTTCAGGATAAACTCGTTGGGCGGAAGGCCGACTAGCTGCTTGAATTTAGTATATAGTTTGCTACGGCCCATACAAAGTGCATTGGCCAGACTGGCTACATCAAAATCAGGATTCGTAAAGTTCTCGCGTATAATGTCAATGCATTTTTGCAATAACTTTCTGTCACTTTCACTGATGGCATCTTCGGCACTTGTTTCGGGGATTGCTTTATTGGTGTAGTAAGCCTTCAAACGACTTTTGTTTTTCAATAAATTGCGGCAACGTGCCAGTAGCATCCGGATGTCGAACGGCTTGATGATGTAGTCATCAGCTCCGAAACGGAACGCTTCTATCATCTGTTCGGTAGACATCTGAGCTGTGATGAGAATGACGGATACCTGGGCCAGTTCAATGTTATTGTTTATTGTATAGCACAATTCTTTTCCAGACCTTTCTGGAATAATCAGGTCTGTAATGACCAGTTCGGGCTGAATTTCCTGAGCTTTCTCCCAACCATCCTTCCCGTTATGGGTTACATGTACCTCATAGGTCGCTTCCAAAGTTTCTTTTAAGATGGCGCATAATTCTTCATTGTCTTCGACTAGTAGCAGCACGGGTTTCTCTTTTTCGCTATGTTCTTCTGAAGGTTCCGTTTCTTTTTCATCGGCTTCTTCTGCAAAGGCCGGGACTGGAGACTGTTCGGCTTCCTGTGGAAGAATGACGGATTCTTCTGTAGCTTGAACCAGTTCGTCAGAAGTGAAATGCGATTGACCAAGTGGCAGACTGATGGTAAACTGGCTTCCTTCTCCGAGTTTGCTGGCTACCTGAATAGTTCCGTGGTGTAGTTCTATGATATTTTTGGCGATAGACAATCCGAGCCCCGTACCTGTAGGTACGTTTCCTGAATTATTTTTAGCCTGATAGAACAGCTCAAATATTTGTGTAAGGTCTTTTTCTGCCATTCCACACCCTGTGTCGGCCACGGTAATGACAGCCTGGTTCTTGATTTTCCGGATGTTTACGGTGACGTTTCCTTTAGATGGAGTATATTTTAAGGCATTTAATAGAAGATTAGAGATTACCTTCTGCATTTGTAACGGATCAATCCATATCGGTACATGCTCTGTCAGTGCATCTATCTTGAAGTTTATCTCTTTTTGGTGTGCATATTCTATAAATGGCAGACAAGTCTGCTTGATAAATTCCACCAGTTCCTGTTCTTCCACTCGTAGTGTAACGCATCCTTGTTCCTGTTTGCGGAAGTCTAAGAGTTCGGATATCAGTCTTCGCATATCCCACGCATTCTTATAGATGCGCACCAGCCGGTTATGGATGGCATTCTGTAAGTTGTCCGTTTGTATCAAGGTTTCCAGTTGCCCTAAGATTAAAGTCAGCGGAGTTCTGAACTCATGAGACACATTGGTGAAAAAGTCGATTTTCATTTGATTGATGGCCTCAATATGTTCTTTCTCCTTTTGTGCTGAGGCTAGCGAAGCACGTAGTCTGGTTTGCCGGATGACAAAGGAGAGGATGATAAATATTATACCTCCTGTAATACATGTATATAATAGATAAGCCCAGACGCTGGCATAGAATGGAGGTGCTACATGAATACTCAGACAGGTCTCTTCTACTTTGCCTTTTCCGGAAATAATCGGACGAACCTTTAAGGTATAGTTGCCCGGTGAAAGGTTGGTGTAGGTGATATGTTTGCCTTGCATGCGGTTCCAGCTTTGGTCGAATCCTTCCAAGGTGTATTCAAAACTGGAATGCACATCGTCTATGTAGCTGAATGTGGCTATTTCAATTGTAAGATTATTTTGATTGTGCTTTAAATGAATCTCTTGAGTCTTGTCAAGTATAGAAGATAGTATGCCGGTTTCATCTCCAGGCTGTATGGTCTTATTAAAGATAGAAAGCTGGTCAAAATGTGGATGCGGAGGCAGGGTTTCGGTAGTTTCTTTTTCAAGAACGGCCATACCGTTGGTTCCTCCTATATATAAATAGCCTTTTTTGTCTCTAAACAGGCAAGATCCCAGACTATAGCTTTGATTGAAAAGCCTGTAGGTATTTTCTATAGTTTCAGTTTGCGTGTTAAATAAGGAAATGCCATTTCCATGAATCAGATATAGACAGTTCTTTTCTTTAGAATCTCCTATATAATAACAGAAATTGCTTGGAAGTGACAGATTCTGTGTACTATATTGTTTGAATGAATCTTCTTTTCTCTGATAATGGAACATACCTGCTCCAGTAGTACCTACATAAATTTCTCCATATCTGTCTTCAAAAATGTGCGATACTCCTCCCAAAGACAAGGGGGCTGACAGGTATTTTGTAATATGTGAGGTCGTGAGGTCTATGCAAATGACTCCTCCCCGCGATAATCCCAGCCATAAGCGGTTGTGACTGTCGAGTAAAATGGTTTCGTAGGTAAAATATTTTTTTACCAACTGATTTACCTCCGGATTTTGACTGATTTCGGAAAACGTTTCTGTTTTTTTATCCATGTATACCACTCCTCCTTGTGTGAGCAGCAATAACCCTTCCCGATAAGGTTGGATACTGTTTACAATGTCATGGGGAAGAGAAGACGGATTGCCTTTTTGGTGGCGTAAACTATGTCCTTTTTTAGTTCGGGTATCAAGAATATAAAGTCCGCCAAAATGAGTTCCTACATACAGAATCTCTGTTTCAGGGTCAAAATAAATAGATTTCAGGTTGTTGCTTCCTATGCTTTGGGGGTTCCCGGGCTGGTGTGTGTAATGAGTAAACTTGCCAGTCTGTAGGTTTAGTTGATTAAGTCCACCTCCTTCGGTACAGATCCATAGATTGCCAGACAGATCTTCAGTCATTTTACTGACAACGGGGAAGTTAAGCCAGTCTGTTCGAAGCGGGTTGGCATGATAGAAATAGTTTCTTTCGGCATCAGGATTAAAAATATTGACTCCTCCGAAATACGTACCAGCCCAGATATTGCCTTGTATATCTTTATGAAGGGCAAGAATAGAATTATGGCTTAGTGTATTAGGAGAATCTCCATATTCAGTGTAATGACTCCACGAATTGGTTTGGGGATGGTAGCAGTCAATCCCTCTGAACGTTCCAATCCATATATTCCCGGAATTGTCTTCGTTGATACAGCGTATCTGGTTATGTGACACTTCACCCCGGGCATTGGTATAGTGGGTGATGATATTCTGTGAAGGAGAGAAGCGGTATACTCCACTCCAGCTTCCTATCCAGACATTATTAGAATGGTCTACAAATAAGCATTTGGCATCGTTATTGAAACTTGCCAACTTCGTTTGCCTGGATGGCTCTTTCCGGGGAATAGCGGAAAGACGTGCTGGACTGATGGCCCAGATTGTATCATTTTTTACATAGAGATGAGTGGCCTGATAGAGGTGGGGTGGAAATTGAGTGAATCGTACCAGCTTTTTTTCTTGTTCGGTGTAATAATAGATGCCGTCTTTGCAAGCGGCCCATAAAGTGTCTTGTTCACAAAAAAGACTTCTGACATCTTTCTCTATCAGGATGGTGAATTTCTCTTGATACAGGTCGAAGCTGCACACTTTTCCTTGTGCCAGCAAATAGAGCTTTCCTTTTTTATTACCGCATATTTGATCGATTCCATCTGTGGAAAAAGTTTGGAAATCTTCAGGGATGGCATAGGTGCTGACGCTGGTACCGTTGTAACGATTTAATCCCTCACTGGTTCCCAGCCATACAGCTCCAATTTCGTCTTGATAAATGGTTTGTATGCGAACTTGTGAAAGTCCGTCTGCAATACCTAAATGTTTGAAGTAAAGATTTTGAGCTTGACATGTGAAAATGAATAGCAATCCGATAATTCCTGATACGATGTTCTTCATAATCTTGTGAATGACTTTTACATAAATGCAAAAGTAAGAAAAAAGTAGTTGAAAAAGGACTTTCAATGAAAAAAGAGACAAGCTTTTGATGGGATGAAAAAAATGAAGGTTAGATTCGTCCGAAGAATGTGCACTATTCGTCCAAACGGAGAAAATGTTAGCAGATTCTATACGGAGAGTAAGGGATGGAGAGACTTTTCCTTGCTATTTTTGTGGTGAGCAGAATGGGATGGAATTTACTCATTGATCAAAAAATACGAGAGACTAAAAACCGAATTAAAAACCCTAAAAAAAGGAGCCGGCGGTAAGTAAAGGCTGCTTTGACTTAAAGAAAAACTATGAAACATTTTTGGATGTGTGCCTGTCTGTTGTTTTCAACCCTCACAGTCTGGGGACAGACGAATTTCAGGAAATCGGAAATAAAGGAAGTTATGAAGCGTGTGGCCGATTGGCAAATTGCCAATCCGGACAAACGCCATGAGCATGGTGACTTGGACTGGACCAATGCGGCGTTGTACATGGGTATGATAGACTGGGCAGAACTGGCAGAAAAGGAGGATGGTAACCGGGCATATTATGACTGGCTTCTGAAGATAGGAAGACGCAATCATTTTCAGATGGGGAAATGGATGTACCATGCCGATTTTATAGCCGTGGGGCAGCCTTTTATTGATTTGTATCAGAAATATAAGGAACAGAAGATGATTACACCTGTAATGGCACGAGCCAACTGGGTGGTAGAGAATATGCCAATGGCTTCCATGCAGTTGGATTATGGCAAGATGGAAACCTTGACACGCTGGTCATGGTGTGATGCGCTGTTTATGGCGCCTCCTGTGTATGCCAAGCTTTACGGACAGACTTTAGACAGAAAGTACCTTGATTTTATGAACCGGGAATATAAGGCTACCTACGATTTGCTTTTTGACAAAGAAGAAAATCTCTTTTATCGTGACACTCGCTATATAGGTAAACAGGAAGCAAACGGGAAGAAGGTATTCTGGGGCCGTGGAAATGGATGGGTACTTGGCGGACTGGCTGAAATTCTGAAAGCATTGCCTGCAGATGAGCCTTCCCGGAAATTTTATCAGGAATTATTTGTGACACTGGCTACGAGAGTAGCCGAATTGCAGAGTGCTGACGGTTACTGGCATGCCAGTCTGTTGGATCCGGCATCTTATCCTTCACCGGAAACCAGTGCGACAGGATTCATCGTATATGCACTTGCTTATGGGGTAAACCAGCATTTGCTGGACAGAGATGCTTTTTTGCCGGTTTTGGAAAGGGGCTGGAAAGCTTTGACTGATGCGGTAGAAAAGAATGGGAAGTTGGGATATGTACAGCCTATTGGCGCCGACCCCAGGAAAGTGACTCGCGACATGACGGAAGTGTATGGCGTGGGAGCTTTCCTGATGGCCGGATGTGAATTGTATAAAATGTCAGAAAAATGAAACTACATAAGATTATAGGAGCGTGCCTGTTGTCTGGTCTGTGTGCGACAGGCGCTTTTTCAAGAGAGGTAATCAGCTTTAATGATGGCTGGTTGTTTAAAAAAGGGCCGTTTGCAACAGACGTGATGAAGGCAGCTGCCCAGTGGGAGAGTAAATGGAAAGAGGTGACCATCCCTCATACCTGGAATGCGCAGGATATGCAGGTGAAGACAAACTCTTTTTATGAGGGAGCGGCTTATTATCGTAAGACTTATGTGATTCCCGAGACCATGAAGGGGAAGCGTTTGTTCTTGCGCTTTGAAGGTGTGGGTACTTGTACGGAAGTGTATGTCAACGGTTATCTGGTGGGTACACACAAGGGAGGATATTCCGCCTTTGTCTGTGAGATTGGTGAACAGGTAAAATATGGGGAGAGCAATGAGATTGTAGTGAAGGCTGACAATACAGCTCGTCCGGATGTCATTCCGGTGAACCACAGCCTTTTTGGAGTATACGGAGGTATCTATCGCCCGGTGTCGTTGGTAGTGACAGAGCCTTGCCATATTGCGGTGGAAGATTATGCTTCTCCAGGGGTCTATATTACCCAGAAAAATGTGTCGAAAAGTGCAGCGGAAGTACATGTAAAGGTGAAGCTGGACAATGCTTCCTTGCAGCCGGAAACACTGGAACTGGAGAATGCAATCTATGATGCGGAAGGCAAGCTGGTGAAGAAGCATGTACGTAGTCTGGAACTGACCCCGCAAGGAATGCAATCGTATACGGCTTCGTTCCAATTAAAACGTCCGCATTTGTGGCAGGGACGGAAAGACCCTTACTTATATAAAGTGGTATCTCGTCTGAAGCAGGAAGGACGGGTGATTGATGAAGTGGTACAGCCGCTGGGTATCCGTAAATATGAGATTGTGGCCGGGAAAGGCTTCTTCCTGAATGGAGAGAAATATCCCATGTATGGAGTAACCCGCCATCAGGACTGGTGGGGAAAAGGTAGTGCGTTGACAAATCAGGAACATGACGCGGATTTAGCCATGATTATGGATATTGGAGCTACTACCATTCGCTTGGCACATTATCAGCAGGCAGAGTATATGTATGCCAAATGCGATAGTCTGGGACTGATAGTCTGGGCTGAGATTCCTTTTGTAAATCGGGTGACAGGGCAGGAATGGGATAATGCCCATCAGCAGATGCGAGAATTGGTTCGACAGAATTTTAATCACCCTTCCATTTATATTTGGGGAATTCATAATGAGGTGTATCATCCGCATGGTTACACAGCTGCATTGACCCGTTCGTTGCATGATGTATGTAAGACGGATGACCCGGACCGTTATACGGCTGCTGTAAACGGGTATGGACATGCTGAACATCCGGTGAACCAGAATGCAGACGTTCAAGGGATGAACCGCTACTTTGGCTGGTATGAAAGGAAGATACAGGATATCAAACCTTGGGTGGAAGGTTTGGAAAAAAATTACCCCTGGCAGAAACTGATGTTGACAGAGTATGGGGCGGATGCGAATTTGGAGCATCAGACTGAATACCTGGGAGATGCCTTGAATTGGGGAAAACCTTTTTATCCTGAAACTTTCCAGACAAAAGTACATGAGTATCAGTGGAGCGTGATTGCTGAACACCCTTACATTATTGCTTCTTACTTGTGGAATATGTTTGATTTTGCTGTGCCTATGTGGGAACGTGGAGGAGTTCCTGCACGTAACTTGAAGGGAATGGTAACTTTCGATCGTAAGATTAAGAAGGATTCCTATTATTGGTATAAAGCTAACTGGAGTAAGGAACCTGTACTTTATCTGACACAGCGGCGTAATGTGGACAGAGAAAGGAAAGAACCTTCTGTAACCGTGTAGTCTAAGATCGGAACTCCGGTGGTATACCTGAACGGGAAACCCTTGGAAGGCGTTCGTAAAGGATATACAGAGGTACATTATGTGTTTGATAAAGTGACGCTGGATCAGGGCAAAAATGTTCTGAAGGCTGTAGTCAGCTATCAGGGGAAAGAATATGTGGATGAGATAGAATGGAATTATACAGGTGAAAAGAATAGAGGGACTGTCGTGCATGAGAATAAGAAGGAGCATGCAGGATGGTAATAAAAACGGGGCCTTGAAGGTCCCGTTTTTTTGTGAGTGTTATTCGGCAATTTCTACCCGGTTTACTTTTTCCAGCAGGAATCGGTTCTGATTCCAGTGGAAAGGTCGGTAGGCATTATTCGTTTTAATTTTGTTTTGTTTGAAGATTAGTCCGTCTACCGACTTGGCATAGAGGATAGGTGCATCGAATGTGTCAAATTCATTGTCTGTAATCTGGATGGCACCGGGTTTTCCTCCGTGGAAATATTTTACCTGGTGTTCCAGGTCAGGTATTTCCGGGTAGATGGAAATCACGGCATTGGTAAACTGGAACATGTTGGTCAGGGCATTGATGAACCGGTTGTGACGGATGATTACTTCCCGGCAGGCACCGGTTTCATACCAGCCGTTGCAGTCACCACATAACAAAATAGCTGTTCCTGATGTATGGTCAAACAGGTTGTTTTCTACGATTGTTTTTTTAGGTGTGCTGAACAGAGAGCCTCTGGCGCGGTTGTTGCGGATGGTATTACCGGCAAAATAAACCTCAGGTGTCCATGTCAGATTTTCAATCCCGAAGTCAGTCTGTTCGGCTAAAGCCTCAGGAAGTGGCTGAGTGAAACGGATGATAAACTCACGAGCGCCGTCTGCTGTCGGTTTATCTGAGGCTGTAATGCGTTCAATACAATTCTTTCCATCCAGCAGTTCCATGGTTTTTGAACGGATGAATTGTACGCTGTCGCCCGGGAATCCCCAGTCAAAACCCCAAGCCTGGTCGTGCATATAGCGGGCTTTGAGAGTTTGGTTGTCAATTTGTTGGAGCACCTTTAAGTAGGTACCGTGTACATTGATGGCATCGTCCATCATCCCTTCATATAATCCGTTGACAGAGGTAATCTTCCCTTTACATTGAGAAAAATGGGTTGCGTCGGCCTGGGTAGTGAAATAGCGGGAGTCGTTTTCTCCTTTTAAGCATACACTAAAACCATCCATCGTAATGTCATCACATAGTTGGGCCAGCAGTCCCATGCCTTGTGCATAATGTACCTTGACATTCTTTATTGTGGTTCGGGTGTTATGCGACAAGAAAATGCCGGGAGTAGGACGGTCCCATGAACGCATGGCGACAATAGTACCTGCAGGTAGTCGTTTATCTTTCCATTTAGGGGCATGAATCAAATTCTTTCCTGCCAGGAAGCAACCTTTGGTCGGGCAACTGATGTCGCTTGTATTGTATACGATGTGTCGGCTGCCCCCTTCAAAGGCGATACCTGACATCGGACGAAGTGTCCAGCCTTCTCCCTTAGTCTCAAATATGGAATCTTTGGTCAGATGGTAGTCAACCCAGGGTGCAGGTTGAAAGGTGATTCCATTTTCTCCTTCATTTTTTATAATCTCTACTTGAGCGATGTGTGGATTGGTAAAATCGAGGCTGAAATTTTGTAGGGTACAGTCTGTACTTCTGAGCAAGGATAGTGGAATCATTTGTCCGTGAAAGATGAATTCGGCTCCGTTACCTTCTATTGTGAGCGATTTCATGTCTTCCAGTGCCAGTCCTACTTTTTTAGGATTGGCTTGGTCGTGGTTGGAAATGTAGTAAGTGCGTTCTGTAGCTCCTTCAGGGTAAAAATGATAAGTCCCGTTTTGAAAGCGTAAGGTTACTGCTTCGCCTTCTTTTACTTCGTTTTTAATTTTTGCAAGTGCCTTTTCCATCCGGGCAGACATGTTGCTCTTCTTTCCAGGCTGGATTCCGAAACGGGTCATGTCGTACACACGTTGTGCACATAGTGGTACACATAATACGGTGAGCAATGCCAGGCATTCTAGTTTCATTTTCATAGTTTGTGAATTAAGTGTTTAGAACTAATGATTGATGACAAAGGTAAAGGTTTTCTTCTTTTATTGTGAATTTTTGTGGGATAGTTTATTGGCATAGTGGAAAGGATTTGAGTGATTTCTGTTATAGTTGAGTGACTTTTAGGCTTGCTGGAAGAATGCATAAATAGTGATAGATAATAAATTATTTCACTAATTCCATTCGTAATACATGCTTGAAACGAAA
>NZ_DBEXBB010000167.1:0-5473 GCF_048170425.1 Phocaeicola sp. | reverse complement strand
TCATTGTTTTATTCTCCTTTCTTCCAGTGATTTAAATTACTGCCCAAAAGCCAGACTAAAGAAACTTCCACTTTGGTAGGTCCTAGCCAGCAACGTTGTTTAGTAGCCTGCCACACATAATACTTGTCAATCGGCAGATATTCATAATAGGTTCCTCCTAAATAGCCAAGTCCTAATGAGAAATCAAGATTCAATCTTTTGCCTATCGGTAAAGAATAACCATATTCAAGACCTGCTCCATAATTGGATTTATCCCATAATGTACCTCCAGGCCTTCCTCCCATGTATCCACGTCCACCTAATTCAAAGTCATAAGTCAGCAACTGTCCATATAAACCTAGGTGATGCCCTGAAAGAGGTCTTCCTGATGCCACTTTTCCAAAGTACTTGCGCACAGCAAAATCACCGCCATATACACGCCAATAATGATGCACCTTGTCACTTTTCCACCACGCATACATCCAATTGGCTCCAACAGTCCAACCTTTTCCAAGATAAAACTCCACGCCTAAATTAGGAACTGCAAGCGCATCATACAGCAGGTTAGTCTTCAAGCCCATAATAAAGTGACTCTCTTTTTCTGTTCTAGAATTCTGGGAAGGTAATTCAAGAGCGTAAGCAGACGGAGAAATATCCGGTTTTATAAACTCAGGAGATTCAACATTCACCGAATCAGCATAGTTTATATAAAGAACACAAGTACGCATATCAGGATATAGAGTATGAAGCATTCTATCCCATACGTTTCCACCTTTCAAATCCTTTAGAAGTTTCTTCCGTACAGACTGCGGCTCTTGCGTAATAATGTATAACACCTGCTCTTTTTCCTGCAAGTCTGAATTTGCCACGAGTTCCCGGAACAGACTCCAATCTAGTTCCACAGGAATCACATCAAATTCTACATCCTTTAATAATGCGTTGTGACGTATATACTCAACAAGTACTTCGGCACGATTTCTTGCTAAGGTTTCATTCAAAGAAGAAGGTCCTTCAGGAGAGGCTGAAGAAAGTATACGCACGTTGTGGTATTGCCCCCGGCGAGCACTAAGCTCCAACAAACGCCGGGCAAACAAATCCAACGTCTGTTGATTGGATCTGTACTTTAAATCAAGCGTATCAATACCCTGTCTGAAAAATATACGGACAGAATCGTGAGACGCCATTGTTTGCGCACCAATGTGTTGCCAGAATAGAAAAGCAAGCAACAGTAAACAAAGTTTCCTAAGTTCATTTTTCTTGTCTAGTTGTTGTTTTCGCATATCTTAAAAGCGGAACAGTTCTATATACTTATTTCTTTTTTGTTCTGATTTCTTTTTTTTATCCTGTCCCGCTCATATGGGAAGAAAAAGCCTATTTAGTACTATTCCCTTGCATATGATTTAACTTATATTACGAAAAAACCTGTCATTTACAAAATAAGGAGGCATCCATCCACTCCGTTTCATAAATATTACAGGCACCCACAATCCCCACTCCATTGACCACATTAGTATATTTTTTATATATGGGTGCCAGACCTACCTTTCCCAGCTCATTATTATTTAATCTATTTACTGACCACAGATACTTATATAACTCTTTGGACAAGGTAAACAAAACGACTTTATAAAACACCTTGCCTGACACAGAGGTAGAAGTATTTTGCGCCATAAAGTCGAAATTCAAAGTATACGTTTGCCCACTTATCTTCTCATCCTCATATATATACAAATTACGGTAGTAGTCATTAGACAAGTAAAAAATATCATCAACCTCGAATTTGTCATTCATCAAAGGCTCACTCTCCACATTTAGAGCAAGCGACTTGACTGTAGATTGGCAAGCCTCCCTCTGAGTACTTTCTTCGGGCAACGTTTTACACAATATCTTTATTCCATAATAATCTTTCGTCGTTGCACAATCCTGGAAGGTAATTCGAAATCCAACGGCTGTCTGTCCTAAAATGGCCTTACTGAATCCCTCCACTTTTTCAAGTGGAAAGGCGGAGGGAATTATGGTACGAGCTGTAATAACAGGAATTCCTGGACAACTAACCCGTACCTCTATTTCATCGCCTTCTTTCAATGTACCGACCGTATAAAAGGTGTTTTCCGGGCGATGCCCTGCTAACTTATCGGCAGACTCTATCGCTCTTTCCTCTCCATTCAAGCAAAACGAAATCATAGTTCCAGCTATACTTCTCTCTGATACCTGATTTCCATTCAATGGTTTACTCCACAACAGTTGAATGAATGTCGTATCACTGGTATTGGAAGGAATGCAATATAACACGAGCTTGCTTTCTCCTGTAACCTTATCGGTCACGAGTTCGCTGTCACAAGCAAAACACATACATATCACCGGCAGACAGACTGCCAATATTATTCTCATTTCTCTAAAATTTAATTGTATAACAAAATGACGGAAAAAGCGGAAGTCCACCTATCGTTTTCCACCCCAATGTCCCATCCTTTTCTTGTATCGGCTCTGCATAGAAGGTGTTACGTCTGGCATACACATTATAAAGTGACACATCCCAAAGCTGCTCCAATCCCCATTTTGTAGTTTTTCTGAACTTCATTCCGCAGTCTAGTCTATGATATGCCGGCAGAAGCGCATTGTTGGGAGCCTCATATATCAAAAGGTTTATTGGACGAATATCATCCCCTGGCATAAATGGTGAAGAAACCACCTGCAGAGGGAGGGTAAACCGGTTCCCACTATGAAAACGCCACAAAACATACATTTCGATATTTTTGTGTAACTTATAATTAAATGAAATGTTCAGTTTATGTCGGTTATCAAATTTGTCAGGAAACCACTCATCATGAAAATCCGGGAAAAAACGCCGGTTCCAAGACAGGGTATAAGAAAGATCCAGCCCCAACTTGTCTGTGATGTACGTCATATCATATTCAACGCCATAAGACTCTCCCTTTCCTCTACTGACATTACTCTCCCAATCTACAGCGGAAGGATTCAATCGGTTTATTCCACTATATTCTATCAAATTTCCCAAGGTTCTATAAAAACCTTCTACTTTCATATTAAGATTATCCGACAGTGTGTTATATATGCCAGCTGCAAATTGCCATGAATAAGAATAACCCGTATTATTTGTAGAAGGAACCCAACAGTCAATGGGAATGTTCAGATAAGTGCTAGATAGTTTGTGCATATACTGAGTCATTTTTGTGACCGAGGCTTTCAGTGAAGTATTCCTATCCACCCTATAATTAAAAGACAGTCTAGGCTCAAGAGAAGAACTTTTGCTTCTGGACAGACAAAATAAATTATAACGTAGCCCGGCATTCAAACGCAGCTTTTCATTTAATGTCATTTCATCTTCCACGAACAATGCCAACTCATTCCCACTATATAATACCTTTGCCTGACCTTCTTTGGCATCATACCCCAATCGTCCGGCCTCGCTATCATGCGTTTGAAAATCCTGAGGCCGCAAACGATGGTTCACATAGTTGGACCCCAAACGCAGTCTGTGTCTATTATTCAGGCTATAGTCAAACTCCAGCCTGTAACCCAGGTCGTCTATCGTAGAAAGGTTCGATCTTGTTTCCTCCCTGCTTTGAGCTTTCTTCCCACCATAAACAGAATACATTTGACTCTGATAGTGGTATTCCGAAGAACTATGGGTATAAATTCCCGACAAACTCATAAACAGCTTCTGAGAAAAAATATATTCCCAGTGAGCAGAAGCAGTCACATTGCCCCATCTCAGACAAAGTCTCTCATCCTCAATCCTCTCCTCTTCATCATAAGTGTGTCTATCGTCTATTTTTACATAATCCCGCCCTGAATAAAGACAAATATTTGCCCGGCTTTTTTCAGAAAAGATATGAGATACTTTCGCATTGATATCATGAAATAAATAAGTAGTTTTCTCTCCTCCTCCACGCTTTGTACTTATCATATCCAGAAGAGGGACATGAACCAGATTCAGCCAAGTACGCCGTATAGCCACATTAAATGAAGTAGTCTGCTTTATAATCGGCCCTTCTACTTGTATTCTTCCATCCATCAGCCCCAAAGCGAACTTTCCATGAAATTCATGCATATCACCATCACGCGTACGTACGTCCAATACTGAGGACAGCCTCCCACCATATCTGGCAGGAAAACCGCTTTTATAAAAATCTACATTCCTGACAACATCCGTATTGAATGCAGAAAACAATCCTCCAACATGGTTTACATGATAAAGTGGCGCCCCGTCCAGAACGACTTGATTTTCATCGTGATTTCCTCCATGCACATAAAGTCCGGACATCGGTTCAGCTCCCGAAGCTATACCCGACATATTGTGTAACGCAGCGACAACATCGGGAGAACTCATAAAATAAATTCCTTTTTCAAAATCTTCCGATTTAATCGATTCTTTTCCAGTATGAGATATGGTAAGAGGAGTATTCAAATCGGTGACGACCACCACCTCTTCCAGTTTATAACCAGACTTCAACAATACAGTCTCCATCCTATTACTTTTCAAGTCAATCTCCAAGATATTTTCACCAGCCCCAATGCAAGACACCCTAATCTTATGATATCCTTCACGCAACATGATACTGAAAAACCCATGATTATCAGTCAAGGTTCCATCTCCAGTTGTAATATCCCAAACAGTCGCATTAATTACGGCTTCGCCATTATCCTGATATACATACCCGCTTAAAGTGTATTTTCTGATTTTGCTAAGCAATACATAGCTACCTTTCACCTCATATTTTATATCTGTTCCAGAAAATACTTCTTCCAGGTTATCTTCCAGGCTTTTTCCTTTTATGTGAGTTACTTTACACGCCACATTCAGGTCAAGAGAAGAATCATATACAAACATGACTTCATGCTTCCCTTTCAATCGTTCAATTACAGACCTGATGGTCACTTTTTCCTCTCGGGCCCCTACTTGGCATATTTTGAGACAAAAAATTACCGTTATAAGGATCCTAAATACCCACGCACCCATTTACCCATTTCATAAGCTGCTTTCTATTCTTTTTGTATTTTTATCTCTAATGTCTGTTCCACAATTGCCAGAATATTATCCAAATCATCTGTCCTGAATTCTGCCGTGAGTTTTTTGTCTGTTTCCGGAGTAGAAAGCGTTACTCCATAAAAATCTGACAACTCTTCCAGCACATCCATTACCGGAGTACTTTCATACACAAACGTATTGTCAGCCCAAGCCAAAGGATTTAAAACAGATTGCTCTGCAACATGAGGTTGGTTTCCGGTAAAAGGCAGCATGGCTTTCATTCCTTTAGTCAAAACTACTCCGCCATCTTCCTGAGAAAGAGAGGAAAAGTACACTTTCCCTGATTCCACATAGATTTCTGTAATCGAATCGGCTCTCTGCTCATTTATTTGAAACCTGGTTCCGAGAACCTTCGTTGCTGAATATTGTCCATATACCAAAAACGGAGCATTTTCATTCTTTGTAACAGAAAAAAAGGCTTTACCTTTCATCTTTACCACT
>NZ_DBEXBB010000166.1:0-6071 GCF_048170425.1 Phocaeicola sp. | reverse complement strand
TTTATTTAATTTTGCACGCAAAATACAAAACCATTTTTTTTAACCTAACATGGCAAATTTAATTAAGTTGCGTAAAGGCTTGGACATAAACCTGAAAGGTAAGGCGGCTGCGGAGGTAGTGGCTGTGAAAGAGCCGGGATTCTATACTTTGTGTCCCGATGATTTTACAGGCGTGACTCCGAAAGTGGTCGTTAAGGAACAGGAGTATGTGATGGCCGGAGGACCCTTGTTTGTAGACAAGAATCATCCTGAAGTGAAATTTGTTTCGCCGGTAAGCGGCGTAGTGACAAGTGTGGAACGTGGGGCAAGACGCAAGGTGATGAGCATCACCGTGCAGGCTGCTACGGAACAGGACTTTGAAGAATTTGGCAAGAAGAGCGTAGCTGCACTTGACGGTGCTGCTGTAAAAGAAATGCTGCTGAATGCCGGTTTGTTCGCGTTTATCCGTCAGCGTCCGTATGACGTAGTGGCCGATCCGACTGTAGCGCCTCGTGCTATCTTCGTTTCAGCATTCGACACAAATCCGCTGGCCCCTGAATTTGAACTGGCGCTTTCAGGCGAAGAAGCAAATTTCCAGACAGGTTTGGATGCATTGGCTAAGATGGCCAAAACATACCTGAGTATCAGTGCTAACCAGAAATCACCGGCTTTGACGCAGGCAAAGAACGTGGAAGTAAACGTATTCGACGGACCGAATCCTGCTGGTAACGTCGGCGTGCAGATTAACCACATTGCTCCTGTAAACAAGGGCGAAACGGTATGGACCATCGATCCGCAAGCTGTTATTTTTATCGGTCGTCTGTTCAATACAGGTCGTGTAGACTTTACCCGTACGGTAGCTGTGACAGGTTCTGAGGTTCTTAAACCTGCATACGTGAAATTGAAAGTAGGTGCGCTGCTGACAGGGGTATTCGAAAACAACGTGACAAAAGACAAGGCTTTGCGCTACATCAGCGGTAACGTGCTGACCGGTAAGCAGATTTCTGCCAACGGTTATCTGGGAGCTTTCCACAGCCAGCTGACAGTGATTCCGGAAGGAAGCGATGTACACGAAATGCTGGGATGGATTATGCCGCGTTTTAATGATTTCAGCACCAGCCGTTCTTATTTCAGCTGGATGATGGGTAAGAAGAAAGAATATGTGTTGGATGCACGTGTGAAGGGTGGTGAACGCCACATGATTATGTCGAATGAATACGACCATGTTTTTCCGATGGACATTCTGCCGGAATACCTGATTAAGGCAATCATCGCAGGCGATATTGACCGTATGGAAGCACTGGGTATTTACGAGGTAGCTCCAGAAGACTTTGCCTTGTGTGAATTTGTCTGCTCTTCAAAGATGGAATTGCAGCGTATTGTTCGTGACGGGCTCGACATGCTCCGCCGTGAAATGTGTTAATGCTAACTAAAATGATTATTAATAAATGAACGCGTTAAGAAATTATCTCGATAAGATAAAGCCTAACTTTGAAGAGGGAGGCAAATTTCATGCTTTTCGTTCTGTGTTCGACGGGTTTGAAACATTCCTGTTTGTTCCGAACACTACTTCGAAGACAGGTACGCACATCCACGATGCGATAGACAGCAAACGTATCATGTCGTTCGTGGTGATTGCGCTGATACCGGCCCTGCTGTTCGGTATGTATAATGTGGGTTACCAGCATTTCCATGCTGCAAATGTAGAAGGCAGTTTTATTGAAATGTTCGGTTATGGCTTTTTGGCTGTACTGCCGAAAATCATTGTATCATATGTGGTAGGTCTGGGTATCGAATTTGTGGTAGCTCAGTGGAAGAAGGAGGAAATTCAGGAAGGTTTCCTGGTTTCAGGTATGCTGATTCCGATGATTGTGCCGGTTGACTGTCCGTTGTGGATGTTGGCTGTGGCTACTGCTTTCTCTGTAATTTTTGCCAAGGAAGTATTTGGTGGAACAGGTATGAATATTTTTAACCCAGCATTGATTACTCGTGCATTCTTGTTCTTTGCTTATCCGACCAAAATGTCTGGTGATATGGTATGGGTATCCAGCGACAGCATCTTTGGCTTGGGCAGCAATGTAGACGGACTGACTGCTGCTACAGCTCTGGGACAGGCTTCTACTGCAACCGATGCGATGGCATATCCTGCTTTCTCTTGGGATATGGTAACTGGTCTGATTCCGGGTTCTATCGGTGAAACCAGTGTAATTGCCATTGCTATTGGTGCGGTTATCTTGTTGTGGTCTGGTGTGGCAAGCTGGAAGACAATGTTGTCAGTATTTGTAGGTGGTGCGGTAATGGGATGGATTTTCAATACCATCGGTCCGGACACTGCAATGGCCAAGATGCCTTGGTTTGAACACTTGTGCTTGGGTGGCTTCTGCTTCGGTGCCGTATTTATGGCTACAGACCCTGTAACTTCTTCACGTACAGAAAACGGTAAGTTTGTATATGGTTTCCTGATTGGTGCCATGGCAATCATTATCCGTGTATTGAATCCGGGTTATCCTGAAGGTATGATGTTGGCTATCCTGCTGATGAACATCTTCGCTCCGCTGATTGACTACGTAGTAGTTCAGAATAACATTACTCGCCGTGCAAAACGTGCTATGTCTAACAAATAAAAACCGAAAATACAATGAATACTAATAGTAACTCTTATACTATCATTTATGCTTCGGTAATGGTTGTTATCGTAGCATTCTTGCTGGCTTTCGTGAACTCTTCTTTGCGCGACTTGCAGGGAAAGAACGTAGAGCTGGATACAAAGAAGCAGATTCTTTCTTCACTCGGCATTAAAGGTGTGCAGGATGCAGAAGCTGAATTTGCTAAAGTAGTGAAATCGGATATGGTGGTAGCTGAAGACGGCACACTGACTCCGTATGAAGGCGCTTTCGTGACTTCTTACGAAAAGGATTTCAAGGAAAACGGTCGTGCTCACATCTTCGTATGTGAAATCGAAGGACAGACTAAATATGTAATTCCGGTATACGGCGCCGGTCTTTGGGGAGCTATCTGGGGATATGTTGCCTTGAACGAAGACAAGAACACTGTTTACGGAACTTACTTCTCTCATGCATCTGAAACTCCGGGTTTGGGAGCAGAAATCGCAGGAGAACATTTCCAGAGTGAATTTAAGGACAAGCATGTAATGGACGGTGAAGCCGTTGCACTGGGAGTTGTAAAGAACGGAAAAGTAGAAAATCCGGAATTCCAGGTAGACGGTATCTCTGGCGGTACAATCACTTCAGTAGGTGTAGATGCCATGTTGAAAGGATGTATGACACATTACGCTAAATTTTTAACATCTAAAGAATAAGGAGGAGAACGAAAATGGGAAGTTTATTTTCAGCTAAAAACAGAGAAGTATTTTCTACTCCTATAGGAATGAACAACCCTGTGACTGTACAGGTGCTGGGTATTTGTTCTGCACTGGCTGTAACCTCCAAGCTGGAGCCTGCCATCGTGATGGGTCTTTCTGTAACCATTATTACTGCTTTTTCTAACGTAGTGATTTCTTTGTTGCGTAAGACAGTACCTAACCGTATTCGTATCATCGTACAGCTGGTAGTTGTAGCTGCTTTGGTAACTATCGTAAGTGAGGTTTTGAAAGCTTTTGCTTACGACGTGAGCGTACAGTTGTCTGTATACGTAGGTTTGATCATTACCAACTGTATCCTGATGGGACGTCTGGAAGCATTTGCCATGTCAAACGGTCCGTGGGAATCATGCCTTGACGGTATTGGTAACGGTCTGGGTTATGCCAAGATTCTGGTAATCGTTGCATTCTTCCGTGAGTTGCTGGGTTCTGGAACACTGTTGGGCTTCAACATCCTGAACTATGAGGCTGTAAAGAATGCCGGTTATGTAAACAACGGTTTGATGTTGATGCCGCCGATGGCTTTGATCATCGTAGCTTGCCTGATTTGGTATCAGCGTGCAAAACACAAAGAGTTGCAAGAAAAAGAATAATTATTAATCCACAACGGAAAATTAAAAATCCAGAATTATGGAACATTTTTTTAGTTTATTGGTCCGCTCAATCTTTGTGGACAATATGATATTTGCGTTCTTCCTGGGTATGTGTTCATACCTGGCGGTATCGAAGAACGTGAAGACTGCCTTCGGTCTGGGTATCGCTGTAACTTTCGTGCTGGTGGTTACCTTGCCGGTGAACTACCTTCTGCAGACGAAGGTGCTGGCTGCCGACGGCATTCTAGGAATTGACCTGAGCTTCCTGAGCTTCATTCTTTTCATTGCCGTAATTGCGGCTATCGTTCAGCTGGTAGAAATGATTGTAGAACGCTTCAGTCCTTCACTGTATGCGTCACTGGGTATCTTCCTGCCGTTGATTGCTGTAAACTGTGCCATCATGGGTGCTTCTCTGTTCATGCAGCAGCGTATCACTCTGAGCCCGTCTGACCCGAAATACATCGGCGACATCTGGGATTCTATCTCTTACGCATTAGGTTCAGGTATCGGTTGGATGCTGGCTATCGTAGGTCTGGCTGCTATCCGTGAAAAAATGGCTTACTCTGATGTGCCTGCTCCGCTGAGAGGCTTGGGCATCACTTTCATCACTGTAGGTCTGATGGCAATGGCATTTATGTGTTTCTCTGGTTTGAACATCTAATAGGAAAGGAATAAGACAATGGATATGAATTTTATTTTAGCAAGCATTGGAGTATTCCTCGTGACTATTCTGGTGCTGGTAGTCATCCTGCTGGTTGCAAAGAATTTCCTCGTTGCTTCCGGTAATGTGAAACTGACTATCAACGGCGATAAGGATATGGAAGTAGAGTCTGGCTCTACATTGCTGAACACATTGGCCGTAAACGGAGTGTTCTTGCCTTCAGCTTGTGGTGGTAAGGGTTCTTGCGGACAGTGCAAATGTCAGGTAGTAGAAGGTGGTGGCGAAATCCTGCCTTCTGAAGTGAGTCACTTCAGCCGCAAACAGCAGAAAGACCACTGGCGTCTGGGCTGTCAGGTGAAAGTGAAGGGAGATATGGCTATCAAGGTTCCTGAATCTGTAATGGGTGTAAAGGAATACGAATGTACGGTTATCTCCAACAAGAACGTGGCTACCTTTATCAAGGAGTTCAAGGTGCAGTTGCCTAAGGGTGCGCACATGGACTTTATCCCGGGTTCTTACGCACAGATTAAGATTCCTAAATATGAAATGGATTACAACAAGGACATCGATAAAGACCTTATCGGTGCTGAATACTTGCCTGCATGGGAAAAATTCGGTTTGTTCGGCTTGAAATGTAAGAACGAAGAAGAAACTATCCGTGCTTATTCTATGGCCAACTATCCGGCAGAAGGCGACGTGTTCATGTTGACTGTCCGTATTGCTACTCCTCCGTTCAAGCCAGACCGCAGCGGATTTATGGACGTGATGCCGGGTATCGCCTCTTCTTACATCTTTACCCTGAAACCGGGTGACAAGGTGCTGATGAGTGGTCCTTACGGAGACTTCCATCCGATTTTCGACTCTAAGAAGGAAATGATCTGGGTTGGTGGTGGTGCCGGTATGGCTCCGCTTCGTGCACAGATTATGCATATGACTCGTACACTGCATACTACTGACCGTGAACTGCATTACTTCTATGGTGCACGTGCATTGAATGAAGTGTTCTATCTGGAAGATTTCCTGGCTTTGGAAAAAGATTTCCCGAATTTCCACTTCCATCTGGCTCTGGACCGTCCGGACCCTGCAGCCGATGCAGCGGGCGTGAAGTACACTCCGGGATTCGTTCATCAGGTAATGTTGAACACTTATTTGAAAGACCACGAAGCTCCGGAAGACATCGAATACTATATGTGTGGTCCTGGTCCGATGTCGAAGGCAGTTGTCGCTATGCTGGATAGTCTCGGTGTAGAAGAGTCTTCTATCATGTACGATAACTTCGGTGGATAATCCGCAGAGTTTATGACATAATGAAGCAAAAGGCTTTCAGGAAATATCCTGAAGGCCTTTTTTTATGCGGTGACGGTTCAAAGGGTAATCAATAGAGGTAAAACGTGAGCTTTATATTACAAAAATATTAAGAAATTGTTCATTTTGATACATCTTTCTTGATATACGTCAA
>NZ_DBEXBB010000165.1:0-21257 GCF_048170425.1 Phocaeicola sp. | reverse complement strand
CATATTCATACATTTTTCCATCACGGGTTCCAAGAATAATATCTCCCGAAGAACGGCGATGTAAGGTACGCACCGTATTCGAACGATTAAACTTCCCTTCTCCAGCCGGAAAAATACGAAGTGTACCTTCATTCAAGACTTCCAAACGGGACACTCCGGTATATTCCGAACTTACCCATATATTGCCAGAGTGGTCTTCTATGACACATTGCAGAAAATCTGAACCAATTTGACTTTGCGCATTGTCTGAGTCGGCCATGATATGTTTCATTTGTCCGTTTGCCACATCATATACAAAAAGACCGTTCCCATAAGTCCCAATCCAAATAATTCCACGTGAATCATGTACCACATAATAACGTTCCCGATCCACATAATTGCGTTTCTCTTCCGGCATCAACAAAAAAGGCGTCACCTTCCCCGATTGTGAGTCAATCCAAGTTAGCACACCATTATTTCCGTAAACCCATGATTCTCCTCTATTATCTTTAATAACCTTCGCTCTTTTTATTTGAAGTGCCTCTTCAGCCAAAGTTAAAGCATTCGTATCAAAGTCAAAACACCACGTGCTGGTACCACTAAAAATCAACCATTTCTTACCTAATATCAGATTATCATAATAAGTAAAATCTCCTTCAATAGAAACTTCCTTCTTTAATGTCCCATTCCGGAAAGTATAAACCCCTCCTTTATTTGTCAAAAAATAGGTTTTCTGCCCATGAACTGCAATTTTCTTAAACTCCATACGCTCATCCACTGCATGGAGTTTCTTCCCATCCCAATAATAAAGTCCTTTTCCTGTAGCAATCCATACCCAACCTTCTGCACCTACCCTCAAATCGCGAATAAGGTTTGACGCAAGCCCATTACGAGTATCGAAGGCGATTGAGGTAAAAGTACGGTCCTTCTGATAACGTATTAACCGGCATCCTTCTCTTTCTCCCGTTACCCAAGCTTCATTTTTATTGACAAAATAGACATTCCAGTAATGACGTAAATATTCACCACTCCCCGTAAAATCAACAAAGCAGTCTTTTTGCAAGTCATAGCAGCCAACCAGCTCGCCAGTTGTTTTTATCCATAAGAAACAATTCTGATCCTCCACAATTTCCTGTACACGATGATCTGGCAAGGAAGGTTTATTTCCTTTTCGAGGACGAAATGTAACAAAAGAAGTTCCATCAAAACGACTTAGGCCATTAAGGGTACCCATCCAGATAAATCCCTTACTGTCCTGATACATGTATCTGACTGAATTGTTCCCTAGCCCAGATGTAGTTGTAAAACGGGTGGAACGTACATCCACCGAAGCCTTAATACCTTCTACACATGATACTATCAAAAAGAATACGAAGAAGAATAACCTGTTCATTCCACCTTATTTTGTATGAATTATTTGCAAAAATATAAAAAAAGTGCATCACTAAAAAAGCCATGCACTTTTTTCATTCTTTGTATCAAATCGCCTGTTTAATCCATGTGGAAAACCTCTGGCAAAGGAATGGTAACCGGAGAATTGTCAGGATTTACCTCCATAATGTCAGCCATATAATCCCACCATTTCTGCACAATCAGGTTATTTCCCATATCCTGTGAAGATTCTTCACCTTTCGTTTTCTGGCAAGCAAACAAGATATTGGTATCTTTATCCCAATAAATAGAATAATCATACACCCCATTTTCAGACAACATCTGTTTCAGCTCCGGCCAGATAGCTGCATGACGTTTTTCATACTCTTTTTCAAATCCTGGTTTCAGGAACATTTTAAAAGCTTCACGTTTCATAGTACCTCCATTTATTTTAAGTAGTTTTTCAATGTACAATCTGTTTCTTTCAAACCTTCTGCAATGCTTTGCGCATTCAAGTGCGCTCCTTCCAATGATGTATGTGTATGGTCTTTACAGAAATAAGGAGCTACATACTTCAGGCCTTGTTCATAGCCTATCTGCTGCAATTTATCTGCTGACAACTTATTCAAGTCAATAAAATACGCACCTGTAGCTTCAGCAGCTTCCCGTGTCCATTTTCCAAAAGACATAGTATTACGCTGTATCTCATTATTATCCCACATATTACGTGGTGTATGACTCAACACAATAGGAATAGCCCCTTTTTCTTGAACATCGCGGATAAATTTACGCAAATACCAGCCAAATGTATACACGACATCATAAGTTTTAGTGGCTTCCATTAAAAATACTTTACTTTCTTCTCCCGCTCCCGGAAGTTCCGCACGTGCCTTTCCTGTATTAATAGCTCCCGCATCGTTATGTCCAAACTGAATCAATACAAAATCGCCGGGCTGCAAGGCATTATAAACTTTATCCCAACGACCTTCCTCCAAATAAGTACGCGCGCTACGACCTGCTTTAGCACAATTTTCTACAGAAATTCTATTTAAGTCAAACAGTTCGGCAATCACGCTTCCCCATCCCCACTGACCATTCTCGTCTTTATCCTGGTTACGTACCGTACTGTCACCTACAGTAAATAGCACCGGACAACCTTTCTTTCGGGTTGATCCTGTAACTGTATCTTTTTCGACAGGTTTCAGGTAACGAGCCAGTTCCAGTTGTTTATATTCACGAATTCCTTCAGCGGCAGATTCAGCATTTACCCGTGCTCCAAACACACTGGTATGGATGCGATCCAAATAGAACATATATTTTACCTTTTCCTTGCCAAAAGTCTCAAATTTACGAGCTGTTATCTCATTAAGGTCAATAAAAGGAACATGTTCTTTTTTAGCCACTTGCTTGGCCCACAAACCAAAAGTCTTATTCACACGAGTTATTATGGTACTGTCTTTATCTTCCCAAGCATTGCGTGGAGTAAGAGAAAAAAGAATAGGATGAGCTCCTTTGGCCTTGACTTCACGAATGTAACGACGCATGTATTCACCATAAGTATACACTGTTTCCTTAACCCCTGTTTCCTTAATTGTTACCTCGAGACTGTCTTTACCAATACCAGGAATAGACGCACGTGCCCGTCCGCTATCATACGGTCCGTTATCGTTATGTCCCAATTCGATAATAACCCAGTCACCTTTCTTTACTCCTTTCAGGACATCTTTCCACAAATGAGTATAAAATGTACGGCTACTGGTTCCACCCAATGCATGGTTTTCAACTGTTATCTTATTTTCATCAAAATATTCATGGAAGAAATATCCCCATCCCCACTGTCCGTTATTTCCGTTGCCTAACGTTCCGGTGCGCATCGTTGAATTTCCTACCAAGAAAAGTACAGGATTATTCCCCTTACGGGTAGACCCCGCAACCGGACGAGCTGTTTTAGCTTTGTTCAAACTATCCAGAGTCAAATCTACGACCTGGTTAACATCTTCCATTGGCGCTTTCACCTTGTTTTGCGCATAAGCAGAAAAAGAAAAGCAGGTTGCACCCAGCAACCAGACTCCCCACATTATGTGTTTTTTCATATACAATATCTAAATATTTTTTAACTTGTCAAAGATAGCACAAAGAGATTATACCTACATGGAATATCGTACACAATCATGTGCTTTTGTACAGAAACATGTTTGTTGAAAGCATAAGAGCGAGCCGGATGCATACCGGTTCGCTCTTTTTCTCTCTACCCTAAATATTGTTAGTATACCTATTAAAACTTATAATACTCAACCAACTTACAAAAATCAGTTTCCATCAGGTTTTTCAACCTCCGTGAAAGGACTGTCATTCCACTTAAACGTATCTACCCAATCCGGTGTTGCCGGATTAAACGGATGATAATCATCTCTCAAATATTTAACCCAGGGAAGATTCAACTGCTTAATGCCTTCAATCACACATTTAGCAATTTCATAGGCACCATAGGGATTAAAATGGGTATTATCAGCCAAATCCTTCGTTTGGTTCGGATAAGTTCCTGCCGGATAATGTACAAAAGCTTTTTTAGAAGGTTCTACTCCCATAGCTTCATAGAACACACGGGTCATGTCATGCAATTCTATCACCTGCACTCCCTCACGCTGAGCCACCCAACGCATTGCATCAGGATAGTCTTCATGAGTTTCCCGTATCTTCCCTGAATTGTCAAATGAACGACGCTGGGTAGGAGTCACAAAAACCGGAATCCCCCCTTTTGCACGCACTACATCTACAAAATATTTCAAATTGCTGGCAAATGAATAATAGGCTCCCTTACCCGGCCCTTTCAATTTCTGGTCATTATGTCCAAATTCAATAAACATATAATCCCCTTTTTTCATCTGGGTTAAAGCCTTCTTCAAACGACCGGCCTTAATAAAGGTATCGGCACGTTCACCACTTTCAGCATAGTTCGCAAAACATACATGTTCATCAAAAAAACGCGGAATCATCTGTCCCCAGCTAGCCCACGGCTCATTATCCTGGTCTACGACAGTAGAGTTACCTGCTAAAAAAACGGTCACCACATCATTTACCGGCTCTATTTTCAGACTAGCTAAACAAGGAGCATCTCCATTAAACTCAAATGTCAACTTATCATCCCAGTTCAATTTATTCTTTTCCCGTTCCTTAATCTGTACTTTTTCTCCATCTGCGATTAGCGTATTACGCTTATTTACAGTAAAACGATAGGTCAGAAACTCCCCCTTCCGAGTAGGTATATTTTCTAAAAACAAACGTCTGGACTCCGCACGCACCGTAGTAGAGCCAGCCTTCCGTGCATTGCCTAAAGTTACTGTCACCAGATAATTTCCATCAGGAACGTCTACTGAAAAGAAAAAAGGGTCGTTACTTTTCTTCGCTGGTGCAGGTAAAAAATCATACCCATAACCACCCTCACAAGGATATATGGAATCTGAAGAGATTTGAATCACTCCCTTCTCTACTTTTTTCTTCTCACTAAAATCAAACTGGTAATCTTGTGCATAAGCCATATTTACCAAAAACAGGCTGGCAAGACTAATATTCAGGAATCGCTTTGTTTTCATACATTTTCATCTTAGGTTATTGTAAAGGCAAAATTAGAGGCTTATTACCAAACAGAATGCAGACAAACGTACGGAATCATAGAATATCGTACAAAAATACATTTATAAGGACATTCACACCTGATTTATTTCAAAAAGAATAAGTTTCTTTGCTACCAAAGATATCCTAATTAATATATTACCATGAGAAGCAGAACATTACTTTCTATTTTTGTAGCAAGCCTGATGGCGTATACAACCTCAGCACAAAAGGTGCACGTACAACCTGTACATGTGGAAGCTCCTTTCCCCATGGACTCCGTATACTTATGCACATTCCCCAATAAAGAGTTCCCCATTACAAAATATGGAGCAAGAAAAGGGAACAATCATCTAAACACCCAGGCATTTGCCAAAGCAATTGAAGCATGTCACCGTGCCGGAGGCGGACGAGTGGTAGTTCCTGCTGGAGAATGGTTCACCGGACCTATTCATCTCAAAAGCCATGTCAATCTTTTTCTGGAAGAAGGAGCTGTGGTCAGGTTCTCCGACAATCCCAATGATTACCTTCCAGCCGTAATGACTTCCTGGGAAGGACTGGAATGTTACAACTACTCCCCACTTATCTATGCATTTGAATGCGAAAATGTAGGTATTTCCGGAGAAGGAACACTGGCCCCGGTCATGGATACCTGGCGTACATGGTTTAAACGCCCAGAAGCTCATTTAAACGCATTAAGACAATTATATTCTATGGGGTCAACAGATGTTCCTGTAGAACTGCGTCAAATGGCAAAAGGAGAAAATCATCTCCGTCCACACCTTATTCATTTTAATCGCTGCAAAAACATCTTATTAGAAGATTTTCATATCCGCCAAAGTCCTTTTTGGACCATCCATCTCTATTTGTGCAACAGCGGCGTAGTACGTCATCTCGATGTGCAGGCTCATGGACACAACAATGACGGAATCGATTTAGAAATGAGTCGGAATTTTCTGATTGAGAACTGCAAGTTTGACCAGGGAGACGATGCAGTGGTCATCAAAGCCGGCCGCAACCAGGACGCATGGCGGCTTAACACACCTAGCGAAAATATCGTCGTCCGGGATTGTGACATCCTCAATGGACATACCCTGCTCGGAATCGGAAGTGAAATTTCCGGAGGAGTACGCAACATCTACATGACCCGCTGTAAAGCCCCACAGAATGTACACCGCTTGTTTTTCTTAAAAACAAACCATCGTCGCGGAGGATTCATCGAAAACATTTACTTGGAAGACATCGAGGCTGGAGATATGCTTCGTACATTTGAAGTAGATACCGACGTATTATACCAATGGAAAGACTTGGTTCCAACTTATGAAACACGTATCACCCGAATAGACGGGATACATGTAAAGAATATCCATTGCCAGTCGGCTGATGCCATTTACGAGCTAAAAGGAGATGCCCGATTACCAATCCGTAATGTTTTTGTTGAGAATGTAAAAATAGATACGGTGCGTCAGTTTATCAATCGGTTATCAAATGTGGAAAATTTTCAGGCTAACGAGGTATCCGCTACTATCTTACTTCACAAAGAAACACCCAGCATTGATTTAGACAAACTATATAAGCAAAAAGCAGAATAATAAAATAGCGAGAAGTGGCACCACATTGCCATCTTCTCGCTATTTCATTATAACTTAATTCAGATTAGAACTGGAACAAAGCTGTAAGAACAATACGATTATTTTTTACCAAATGAGTATCAGTAACTCTAGCCTTATCAGTATAATCGCCATACCATGCTCCGGTCCAAGTATATTCCGCTCCTAACTTCCAGTTCGGACGATTATAGGTTAATTCTGCTCCCAATGTATTCAACTGGTCAATATCTGTTCCTGTACCCAACACTCCGGTCACATCTTTCGAAGCCCCTAAGTTCTTAAGATACCCGGCAAAGATTCCTCCACGAAACTTACTTCCATACATCATATTTATCCATGTATGAGATACGCGTAAAGGAGTATACTCCTGCTCACCCGTGCGAGAGTCGGTAGACGTAATGCCATACCCGCCAATTGTACTGGTCTGTGTCAGGTTTGAGCCCAGCACGCTCTTAGCTGCCAGTAAAAAACGACGATGAACATATTTCACATGCGCCTCAGCCGAAACTCCTGTTACCCGTTCACTTACCTTATATATCTTACCATCGTATTCCGACTGTGTACGGGGAGACATGGAAGACACATGCACACCAGCCCCAGCAAGCAATCCGGGACGATTGTAATCCATACCCAAATAAAACTCCGGAAGGCAACCATTCTTCATAAAATTTTGACTTTTAACCGTAGCAACCTCTCCTGCCTTGTTTGAAGAAGGACCTACCGACAAATATTGTGACTGCCATATAGCAGCTACAGTCAGTTTGAAATTTTTGTTTGTAAACCGATAACGAACCTGCGGTGCACGGCTGAACGGCTGATAAGGTGCTCCCATGTTCAAATTCAGAATTTCAGGAGCCACATCTCCATACAAAGGATGCCATGTTTGTCCGACCAGCAGGGCTGATTTTCCCCAATCAAGGTTGAAATACACGTGACGAATACGGAACAAAGAATAAGTGGTACCCGAACCACGGAAATCGACTTCCACCTTTGCCGAAGTCTTTGCCTTTCCCCAGATAGGTCCGGTCACATCTACTCCCAATCTGGTGTACAATGTATAGAAGTTACCATCTGGTTTGGCATTCAAATCCTTTCCGTCCGCATCAGGAGCTACATCCTTAGGATACATGTAAAAAAGTCCGTCAACAGTTTCTGAGTTGGAACGGCTGTTATAGAATAAGTCAGTCCGTACCTGTCCATAAAATTTATAACCAAAACCTTCTTTCTGAGCCATTACCCCAGCCGAAACAGCCATCATGACCCACATTAAAAAGCCTCTTTTTTTCATTTGAAATTACTTTTATCTTTACAGCCCGCAAAATTATACATAATCTCTAGAACAGCCAAACAATTCTTTATAAGGAACGTACCCGGTGGAACCAGCATACAAACCAGACCGCAGCCACCAATGCACAACACAATCCGACGGGATAAGCCACTTTAGCCGACAAGGCCAAACCCTCGGGAGCAATGAGAATATAAGTGGCACAAACACAAGTCATAAACAAAGCCGGCAGCAAGGTTACCCAATAGTTTTTTCGTGCACAAACCAGCCAAACCGTAATGGCCCATAAAGTAAAGACCGACAATGTTTGATTACACCAGGCAAAATATCGCCAGATAATCTTGAATCCTTCCGCATCCCCAAAACTGTAAATCAATAAAAAGATAGTAACCAGAAATATCGGAATGCAAATAAACAAGCGTTTACTAATAGAACGTTGTTCCACATGAAAAAAGTCTGCCACAATCAGACGTGCCGAACGCAAAGCGGTATCACCACTCGTAATAGGAGCCGCCACAATTCCCAATATGGCCAAAATTCCACCGAATGCACCTAACCAGTCTTTTGATATATCCGTAGCAACCTTAGCCCCAGAATAAGCCACTCCAGTCACTTTATCCACAATACCGTTCTCCTGAAAGAAATAAGTTGCCGCTGCAGCCCAGATAAGTGCCACAATTCCTTCCGTTACCATCGCTCCATAAAAAATCGGACGGCAGTGCTTTTCGTTCGTAATACAACGTGCCATTAAAGGCGACTGGGTTGCATGAAAACCACTGATGGCACCACAGGCAATGGAGATAAACATCATCGGGAAAATCGGGTTCTTCTCGTACTTCGTACCAAATCCCTCCCACATTTCAGGCAAGGCCGGACTTTTGACATACAGCATGACAAGAATACCCACAGCCATAAACAACAAGGCAAAGGCAAATAAAGGATAGATGCGTCCGATGATTTTATCAATGGGAAGCATAGTCGCCAAAATATAATACAAGAAAATCACGACCATCCAGAAATACACATCCAGCGCAGAAGGAGTCATACCGGCCAACAGCTCTGCAGGTCCTGAAACAAAGACCGCACCAACCAGAATCATCAGCAAGACAGTAAACACGCAGGCCACCTTTTTAGTCCGGCTTCCTAAATAACGACCGATAATTTCGGGGAGGCTTTCGCCATGGTTCCGCAGCGATAAGGTACCTGACAAAAAATCGTGTACGGCTCCGGCGAAAATCGTACCGAACACAATCCATAAATATGAAGCTGTACCAAACTGGGCTCCCATTATTGCTCCGAAAATAGGCCCTAAACCAGCAATATTCAAGAACTGAATCATAAAAATCTTCCACGTAGGAAGAGGAATAAAATCCACACCATCGGCCATTGTCAAAGCCGGCGTTTTACGGGTAGAATCAGGAGCAAACAAGGAATTGACATATTTTCCATAAACCCAATATCCCATCACCAATAGAACCAATGCGAGAGTAAACGTTATCATATCTATCAATTTATCTTTTATTCTGCCACAAAAGTAATAAAAAGAAACAATCCACAGATATTTCTAAGAAGAATTTACCTTTCATTCATCTTTAAGGCTTATTATTCTTCTTTCTCTGCATATCCATAATTTATATGTATATTTGCGCAAACATTTAAAAGATATGCGCATATTACTAATCGGTCTTCTATTTATCAGTACTTTCCTTTCTTTACAAGCTCAGCCTAAAGAGGAAATACGAGCTACCTGGCTGACTACTCTTGGCGGCATGGACTGGCCTACACGAAAAGCCAATTCGCCTCAAGACATCGAAGCACAAAAAAAAGAACTTATCCAACAACTTGATGCATTAAAAGCAGCCCATTTCAATACAATACTTTTTCAAACCCGCCTTCGAGGGGACGTTATCTATCCTTCTAAGTTTGAAACATTTGCGGAAAGTCTTACAGGACATACCGGCAAAAGTCCAGGATACGACCCTCTGCAGTTTGCGATAGAAGAATGCCATAAACGTGGCCTGGAGCTCCATACATGGCTGGTATGTATCCCCATAGGAAACAAACGGCAAGTGAGTCTATTAGGAAAAAATTGCATAGTAAAAAAACAACCGTCACTTTGCAAGCAGTTCAACGGGAGCTGGTACCTAGACCCTGGAAATCCCGGCACAGCTGAATACCTAAGTCGAATAGCCCAAGAAATCACAAGCCGTTATGACATTGACGGTATCCACCTGGATTATATCCGCTACCCAGAGCAAGGAGAAAAATTCCCGGATAAAGATACGTATCAAAAATACGGGAAAAAACAAGAACTCAAACAATGGAGAAGGGATAACATCACCCGTATTGTCGCACGGATTTATACGGATGTAAAGCAATTGAAACCGTGGGTGAAAGTCAGCAGTTCTCCTATCGGCAAGTTCAATGACACGCGACGCTATTCATCTTTTGGATGGAATGCATACAGCACAGTCTATCAAGACGCTCAAAAGTGGCTGAAAGAAGGTATTCAGGATGCACTTTTCCCCATGATGTATTTTCAGGGTAATCATTTTTATCCTTTTGCACTCGATTGGAAAGAAAACAAGAATGAACGCTGGATAGTGCCCGGACTAGGCATATATTTTCTCCATCCCAAAGAACAGGATTGGAAAATAGATGAAATCATACGCCAGATTTATTTCTCCCGGAAAATTGGACTGGATGGACAAGCTTATTTCCGAAACAAATTTATGCTGGATAATACCAAAGGAATATTGGATGAGTTGGTGGAGCATTTTTACACCTATCCGGCAGTAGTACCTCCCATGCGATGGACGAAAGGTAATCCTCCTTCTCAACCGACTTCTCCCTCATTAATATTGAAAGGAAATAAAATTGAAATGAGTTGGAAAGCGTCTCCTTCTTTGCCGGGAGGAATCTATTACCGGATTTATGCATCTGACACTTATCCAGTAAATACGGAGAAAGCCCAAAATCTAATAACCACACGTACGGATAGCTGCCAATACACATTTACTCCGAATTTACTTACAAAAGGAGGAGTATACTGGGCAGTTACAGCGGTAAACCGTTTTGGATATGAAAGTATGCCATTGGCTTTAAACATGCCGACAAAAGAAGATCCCGTAATTTATTATGGGTCCTTTCCGAACATCCCAAGCGGATATACCCTTATTGTCAGTGACGCCACAGGAATGGAAATTCTTCGTACTGTTCATCCCGAAAAAGACATTCCTCAAAAAACGGGAAGAGGCTTTCTCCAATTCAGCCTGTTAGCACCAGATGGCACTATTACTCTTGCCGGAGTTACAGTGTACTGATTTTATCCCGAAACGCATGGTAATAAAAGGAATAATCACTAAATTTGCGCATTCAATTGAAACAAACTTACTATACTCATGAGCAATCAACGATACATGCAGCGCGGCGTATCTGCATCGAAAGAAGATGTACACAACGCTATCAAGAACATTGACAAAGGTATTTTTCCAAAGGCATTCTGTAAAATCATTCCTGATATTTTGGGAGGTGATCCTGAATACTGCAACATTATGCATGCCGACGGAGCGGGAACAAAGTCTTCACTGGCTTATTTATACTGGAAAGAAACCGGTGATTTGTCTGTATGGAAAGGCATCGCACAAGATGCATTAATTATGAACATTGATGACTTGTTGTGCGTAGGAGCGGTAGATAATATCCTGGTATCTTCTACCATCGGTCGTAACAAGCTGCTTGTACCAGGAGAAGTAATCTCAGCCATTATCAACGGTACAGACGAACTGCTAGCTGAACTCCGCGAAATGGGAGTCGGCGTGTATGCCACAGGCGGTGAAACAGCCGATGTCGGCGACTTGGTTCGCACCATCATCGTAGATAGTACGGTAACCTGCCGTATGAAGCGTGCCGATGTCATCAACAATGCCAATATCCGTCCAGGTGACGTAATCGTAGGTCTGGCATCTTATGGTCAGGCAACTTACGAAAAAGAATACAACGGTGGCATGGGAAGCAACGGACTGACAAGTGCCCGTCACGATGTATTCAGTAAATACTTGGCGGAGAAATATCCGGAAAGTTATGATAAGGCTGTACCTGAAGAATTGGTCTATAGTGGCAAACTGAAACTGACTGACGCCGTAGAAGGCTCTCCGCTGGATGCCGGAAAATTAGTACTTTCTCCAACACGTACTTATGCGCCGGTGGTAAAAAAATTACTGGATGCCCTGCGTCCGGAAATCCACGGTATGGTTCACTGCTCAGGCGGTGCACAGACAAAAGTGCTGCACTTCGTAGGCGACAATTGCCGTGTCATCAAAGACAACCTCTTCCCTGTTCCTCCTTTGTTCCGCACCATCAAAGAACAAAGCGGCACTGACTGGGACGAAATGTACAAGGTATTCAACATGGGACACCGTCTGGAAGTTTACCTCTCACCGGAACATGCGGAACAAGTAATTGAAATCAGCAAGTCGTTTAACATCGATGCACAGATTATCGGTCGCATCGAAGAAAGTGACCACAAGGAACTGATTATCCGTTCGGAATTTGGAGAATTCAAATATTAACCAGCTAAATCTTACGATGATATGAAACCGCAAGAAAAGCAAGGATGTCTTATCGGCATCGGGTTACTTGTTTCATGGTTTGTCCTTTTCTTTCTTAGCATTGAATTTGACTCTCCCTTTCTAAAAGGAATAAGTTTTGGACTCCCAGGGTTTGCCGTATCCTTTGTTTTTGGAAAATACTTTGGTGTCAAAGAATTTCAATGGAAAACCCAAAGAGACTTGCCGCTCATCTTGCTCGGACTCGTATTATTAGTGTTCTTTACCTGGATAGCCTATGGCAAATTATGGTAACAATTACCAATCTAATCACCCAACTGTATAAGCATTCCATTAGAATGGCAGAAAACAATACACTATTAGAAAAATTAGACGGTTTGGTTTCACGTTTTGAAGAAGTCTCTACTCTCATTACAGACCCGAATGTGATAGCCGACCAAAAACGATACGTCAAACTGACCAAAGAATACAAAGAACTGGGCGACCTGATGGCTGCCCGCAAGGAGTATCTTCAATGTCTCAACGGATTGGAAGAAGCTAAAATGATGATGAGCGAGAACGATCCGGAGATGAAAGAAATGGCTCGTGAAGAGGCTGCAACTTGTGAAGCCCGCATCCCGGAACTGGAGGAAGAAATAAAATTATTATTAGTACCGGCCGACCCACAAGATGACCGCAACGCCATCTTGGAAATCCGTGGAGGTACGGGAGGCGATGAAGCTGCCATCTTTGCCGGCGATTTGTTCCGTATGTATTCCAAATACTGCGAATCGAAAGGATGGAGACTGGAGGTATCCAGCGCGAACGAAGGAGCTGCGGGTGGTTTTAAAGAAATCATCTGTTCGGTGACAGGTGAAAAAGTGTACGGCACACTGAAATATGAATCAGGTGTACATCGCGTACAACGAGTTCCCGCCACCGAAACACAAGGGCGTGTACACACCTCGGCTGCATCAGTAGCTGTACTTCCTGAAGCAGAACCTTTCGATGTAGAAATCAACGAAGGTGAAATCAAATGGGATACATTCCGAAGCGGTGGTGCCGGAGGTCAGAACGTAAACAAGGTAGAATCTGGTGTACGTTTACGTTATAACTGGAAAAATCCCAATACCGGTATCGTAGAGGAAATTCTGATTGAATGTACGGAAACACGCGACCAGCCTAAAAACAAGGAACGTGCGCTCAGTCGTTTACGTACCTTTATTTATGACAAAGAGCACCAAAAATACATTGATGATATTGCTTCCAAGCGTAAAACCATGGTCAGCACTGGTGACCGTTCGGCTAAAATCCGTACGTACAATTATCCCCAAGGACGTATCACCGACCACCGCATCAATTACACCATCTACAACCTGGCAGCCTTCATGGATGGTGACATTCAAGACTGCATAGACCATCTGATTGTAGCAGAAAATGCAGAACGGCTGAAAGAGAGCGAATTATAACTGCAGGTGTACAATTTCGCACATATTCGCGTACAAAAGAAGTATATGATTATCACTAAAATAAACGTGTCATGAACAAACAAGAATTATTTGAAAACATCAAAAAGAAAAAATCCTTTTTGTGTGTAGGACTTGATACCGATATAAAGAAAATTCCTGAACACCTTCTGAAAGAAGAAGACCCGATTTTCGCATTCAATAAAGCAATTATCGATGCAACGGCTCCCTATTGTATTGCCTATAAACCCAACTTGGCTTTTTATGAAAGTATGGGAGTAAAAGGATGGATTGCATTTGAAAAAACAGTAGAATACATCAAGAAAAACTATCCAGACCAGTTCATCATCGCCGATGCTAAACGCGGAGACATCGGTAATACATCTGCCATGTATGCCCGCACTTTTTTTGAAGAACTAAATATTGATTCTGTGACTGTAGCTCCTTACATGGGAGAAGACAGTGTGACTCCATTTCTCACTTATGAGGGAAAATGGGTTATTCTGCTTGCACTGACCTCTAACAAAGGCTCACACGATTTTCAATTGACGACCGATACAGAGGGGGAACGCCTGTTCGAAAAAGTATTGCGAAAATCACAAGAATGGGCTAACGACCAGAACATGATATATGTAGTAGGTGCTACTCAGGGGCGTATGTTTGAAGATATCCGCAAAATCGTTCCAAACCACTTCTTGCTGGTACCTGGTATCGGTGCCCAGGGCGGTTCACTGGAAGAAGTTTGCAAATACGGTATGACTAAGGAATGTGGATTAATTGTCAATTCAAGCCGTGCCATCATATATGCAGACAAAACAGCAAACTTTGCTAACGTAGCTGCCGAAGAAGCTAAGAAAGTACAACAACAGATGGAAAAAGAACTCGTTTCTATCCTCTAATAAACAATTATTTTTATACAACAAGAAGTACAAAGATTCATACGGGAGTCTTTGTACTTCTTTTTGTATCGTACAAAAAAACGAGTTTCAAAGCTGTTTACATACAAAACCAATGAAAATTAATGGCCATTTCAGGCAAATAATTGTGTTTTTTCACTGATATATAAAAAAAAAATGCGTAATTTGCATAATTAAGTAGTAAGTATGCTTTTTTAGGCAACTAAATATTGAAGAACAACCAAGGAAAACAAAGGAATTAAAGATAACTAATATGGAGTTCTCAGCTAAGCAAATTGCGGAATACATCCAGGGAATTATAGTTGGTGATGAAAATGCCACCGTACATACCTTTGCAAAAATAGAAGAGGGTATACCAGGTGCATTATCCTTTCTGTCTAATCCAAAGTACACTCATTATATCTACGATACAAAATCTTCCATTGTATTGGTAAATAAAGATTTCGAACCAGAACATGAGTTGCAGACCACACTTATCAAGGTGGATAATGCATATGAGAGTCTGGCCAAACTCATGGCTTTATACGAAATGAGTATTACTAAAAAACAAGGTGTAAGTCCGTTAGCTTTCATTGCAGAAAGTGCAAAAATCGGAAAGAATGTATACATCGGGCCATTTGCTTGTATCGAGGAAGGTGCAGAAATCGGGGATAATGTATGCATACATCCACAAGCAACAATCGGAAGTAATGTAAAAATAGGCATGAGTACGATTATTTATCCACATGTAACTATCTATCACGATTGCAGAATTGGGAACAATTGTATTCTTCATGCTGGAGCTGTAATTGGTGCTGACGGATTTGGTTTTGCTCCCGGAGCAGAAGGCTATGAGAAGATTCCACAAATAGGCATTGTTGTATTGGAAGACAATGTAGAAATTGGAGCAAATACTTGTATTGACCGAGCCACAATGGGACATACCATCATTAAACAAGGAGTTAAACTTGACAATCTGATACAGGTTGCCCACAACGTGGAAATCGGGAAGCACACAGTTATGGCATCACAAGTAGGAATTGCAGGCTCTGCTAAAATTGGCGAATGGTGTATGTTTGGAGGTCAAGTAGGAGTTGCCGGACACATCAAGGTGGGAGACCACGTCAATGTCGGAGCCCAGTCTGGCATCCCAGGTAATACAAAATCAAACACGACATTAATGGGGTATCCAGCAATAGACCCGAAACAGTTCGCACGCTCTGCTGCCATCTATAAAAAATTACCAGATATGTATGTAGAACTCGGACGCCTGCAAAAGGAAATTGAAGAATTAAAAAAACAACTAAATAAATAAACCCATGTTGAAACAACAAACCTTAAAAGGCAGCTTTTCACTCAATGGAAAGGGACTCCATACGGGAGTTAAACTGACCGTTACGTTCAATCCTGCCCCAGAGCACTACGGGTATAAGATACAGCGAATTGATTTGGACGACCAGCCCATATTGGATGCTGTAGCAGAAAATGTGGTAGACACAACCCGTGGAACAGTTTTAGCAAAAAACGGGGTAAAAGTTAGTACCGTAGAACATGCGTTGGCTGCATTATACGCAGCAGGTATAGATAACTGCTTGATTCAAGTTGACGGACCAGAATTTCCTATTTTGGATGGAAGTGCCAAAGCATACGTAGAATGCATCAAGCGCGTAGGCATCGAAGAACAAACTGCTCCGAAAGACTATTACATCATCAAGTCAAAAATTGAATTCCGTGATGAAGAAACAGGTTCTTCTATCATTGTACTTCCTGATGACAAGTTCAGCGTCAACACACTGATTTCATACGATTCCAAGATTCTGACAAATCAATATGCAACGTTGGAAAATATGGAATGTTTCCCGACAGAAATAGCTTCTGCACGTACATTCGTATTTGTCCGTGAAATTGAGCCGTTGCTGAATGCTGGCCTCATCAAAGGAGGTGACCTGGATAATGCCATTGTTATTTACGAAAAACAAATGACACAGGAGAACTTTGATAAGTTAGCCGATGTAATGGGAGTCCCTCACATGGATGCCAGCCATTTAGGATATATCAATCATATTCCATTAGTATGGCCCAACGAACCTGCACGTCATAAACTGTTGGACATCATCGGTGATTTGGCCTTAGTTGGTAAACCAATTAAAGGACGTATCATTGCTACCCGTCCGGGACATACCATCAACAATAAATTTGCCCGACAACTACGGAAAGAAATCCGTATGCATGAAATACAAGCTCCGGTTTACAACTGTAATGAAGAGCCGTTGATGGATGTAAATCGTATTCGTGAATTACTTCCCCATCGTTATCCATTCCAGCTGGTAGACAAAGTCATAGCTATAGGAGCAAACTATATTGTCGGTGTTAAAAATGTAACCTCTAACGAACCATTTTTCCAGGGCCATTTCCCACAAGAACCCGTAATGCCTGGTGTATTACAGATTGAAGCAATGGCTCAAGTGGGAGGTTTACTAGTTTTGAATTCAGTAGACGAACCGGAAAAGTATTCAACCTATTTTTTAAAGATAGACAACGTAAAGTTTCGTCAGAAAGTGGTTCCAGGCGATACTTTGATATTCAGAGTTGAGTTGATGGCGCCTATTCGCCGTGGAGTATCAACTATGAAAGGATATGTTTTCGTAGGTGAAAAAATTGTCTGTGAAGCTGAGTTTATGGCACAAATTGTAAAAAACAAGTAACATGATCAGTCCTTTAGCATATATAGACCCAGAAGCTAAAATTGGGGAAAACGTAGAAATAGGCCCTTTTGTCTTCATCGATAAAAATGTGGTCATTGGCGACAATAATGTAATTATGCCCAATGCCAATATTTTATATGGTTCACGTATAGGAAACGGGAATCGTATTTTCCCCGGAGCCGTAATTGGAGCGATTCCACAAGATTTAAAATTTCAAGGAGAAGAAACTACAGCAGAAATTGGTGACAACAACACTATACGCGAAAATGTAACCATCAACCGGGGAACAGCGGCCAAAGGAAAAACCGTAGTAGGCAATAACAACCTGCTGATGGAAGGCGTACACGTGGCACACGACAGTATTGTAGGTAGCGGATGCATTATTGGTAACCAGACTAAAATCGCAGGAGAGGTAATCATTGACGACAATGCGATTGTCAGTGGAGTAGTACTAATGCACCAATTCTGTCATGTGGGAAGTTATGTCATGATTCAAGGAGGATGTCGTTTCAGCAAAGACATTCCACCTTACATCATCGCAGGAAGAGACCCAATCGCCTATTGTGGAATCAATATCGTAGGGCTCCGTCGCCGTGGATTTACAAATGAACAAATTGAAACAATACACAATGCTTACCGCATTATCTACAATAGCGGAAGAAATGTTACCGAAGCCATTGCACAAATAAAATCTGAAATGCCAATGACACCTGAAATTGAATACATCATTTCGTTCGTAGAAAACTCACAGCGCGGTATCATCCGATAAAAAAGATTTTGTATATTTACCTCATCAACAAAAGACTAAAAGAAAATGGTATACAAATTTAGAATCATATCTGACGAAGTCGATGATTTTTTAAGAGAAATCCAAATCGACTCTGAAGCTTCTTTCTACGACCTGCACGAAGCTATTCTGAAATCAACTGGATACAAAGACGACCAGATGACTTCTTTTTTCATCTGTGATGACGACTGGGAAAAAGAAACAGAAATAACCCTGGAAGACATGGGAAGCGGCAGCTCTGAGGAAGACACATACATCATGAGAGAAACTCCTCTAAGCGAATTGCTGGAAGATGAAAAGCAAAAGATGATATACGTGTTTGACCCGCTTGCCGAACGTGTATTCTTCATTGAACTTTCAGAAATCATCACCGGAAAAGATTTGGACAAGGCTGTATGTTCTCGTAAAAGTGGAGAAGCTCCTCAACAGACTATCGATTTTGATGAACAAATGAACACAAACGCAGCGCTTGACCTTGACGAAAACTTCTATGGCGACCAAGACTACGACATGGAAGACTTTGACCCGGAAGGTTTTGACATCAACGAAGGAAGTGGAAATCCTTATGATGAAGATAAATATTAAAAAGAGCTGACACGTAGTTACATCAGTTGAAACGATATAAGAAATGTCATCCTGGGTCTGACTCAGAATGACATTTTCTTTTTTCCCTACCAACCTATACCCACATACAAATGAAAAAGCCTGTCCTTATCGTACTTATTGGTCCTACAGGTGTAGGAAAAACAGAATTGAGCCTTTCTATAGCCGAAAAGTACCATACCTCTATCATCTCTTCAGACTCTCGCCAGCTGTATAAAGACCTGAAAATTGGTACAGCAGCCCCTACTCCTGAGCAGTTAAAGAGAGTACCTCACTATTTTGTAGGTACCCTTGAACTGACTGATTACTACAGCGCAGCCCAATTCGAAGCAGAAGTACTAAAGAAATTGGAAGAGTTATTCAAGACTCATCCGGTAGTGGTTATGACCGGAGGTTCCATGATGTACGTTGATGCCGTCTGCAAAGGTATAGACGACATTCCTACGGTGGACAAAGAAACACGTGAACTGATGTTGCACCGCTACGAGAGTGAAGGTCTGGAGCAACTTTGTGCAGAGCTACGGGTGCTTGATCCAGAATATTACCGTATCGTAGACCTGAAAAATCCCAAACGGGTGATTCACGCGCTTGAGATCTGTTATATGACAGGAAAAACCTATACCTCATTCCGTACCCGCAACGCCAAAGAACGTCCATTTCAAGCTATCAAGATTGGTCTCACACGCGACCGTGAGGAACTTTACCTGCGTATTAACCAACGTGTAGACGAAATGATGAAAGACGGCTTACTGGAAGAGGTCAAAAGCGTATATCCCTACAGGCATCTCAATTCACTCAATACTGTAGGCTACAAAGAGATATTCAAATATTTGGATGGAGAATGGGAGCTTCCTTTCGCTGTGGAAAAAATCAAACAAAATTCACGGATTTATTCGCGAAAACAGATGACGTGGTTCAAAAGAGATTCGGAAATCACCTGGTTTCATCCGAACCAAAAAGAAGAAATCATGACATTCCTCTCCGACCAAATCAATCCTGAGTAAGTTTCCGACCATCATCCTCCAACAAGAAATCCTTGCGAAACATATCCACAAACAAAAGGAACAATGACACTAACAATGGACCGAAGATAATTCCCATAAAACCAAACAGAGGAAGGCCGGCCACAACCCCAAAAATAGTAATTAAAGGATGCACATCAGCCATTTTTTTCTGAAGCAAGAAACGAATCAAGTTATCACACTGTGACACAATGATAGCTCCATATCCTAACATCATCAAGGCGTTAACCCAACTGCCTATAATCAAAAAATAAACAGAAACCGGCACCCAGATCAACGCTGTCCCCACCAAAGGAATCACTGAAGCAAAAGCCGTCAGCATGGCACTCAAGAAGGGATTCGGGGCATCACAAATCAGGTATCCCCCCAAGGAGATAAATCCCTGAATAATGGCCAGCAAAGGTATACCGATGGCATTAGAACGTACCATCAACTGAACCTTTTTCAATACTTCAACTTTATACTCTGTTTTAAAAGGAAGCAAAGTAGATACATAGTGTTCCATAGACTTTCCCCCATACAACATAAAGAACAACAGCATGATGGCCACACACAAATTCACAAACAAATCACTTACTCCACTCATCACCGACTGCCCGATAGAAGAAGCCTGTGAGACCAAAAAAGAAAGACTGTTCTCCGACAACACATCAAAACCCGTACGGTCTTTAATAAAATCTACCACACGCCATGCCGGGCGAATAATAGTCTCCGCATCAAAATGCATCTTTGAAACCTGACTCACCAATGCCCATCCAAACAAAGAAAGCGGTATCAGAATGAATAAAGTCACTCCAATTGTTACCAACCAGACGGCCAACGCCGACTTCATTTTGGTTTGAAGCCAGAAAGTGACATTACGCAGCAAAAGATAAAGCGTAAATCCTCCCAAAATACCGTTCATAAACGGCTGTGCCTGGCAGAACAACAAATAACCCAATCCAATGATAAAAATAATCAGTGAATATTTCCAGTACCTTTCTTTCATGACTCCTTGATTTATACTGTCACATTAATTTTCCTTTGCTTCTTCCTGCGGAATACGGAAAGCCGTGTAAAGTTCCAGTACCGCGGCCACCGTCAGGCACACAATCCATTCATTCCGTTTCCACAGCAACATGATTACCCCTGTCAACACCAGCAACATAGCTCCCAAAAGCTGCTGACGGCGCAAACGACGGATAACGATATTCTTTCCCTTATAATCGGAAACCAGCTGTACGTAAGCAAACAGACAAGCCCCTACCAGATACACATACGGAGCCCATACCAGCTTCACAAATTGCAATACCAGACCAATAAACAATACAACGGCCCCACATACAGCCAACTTATCCTTCATCTTCGATTCCATCACTTATCTTCCTCAAAAAT
>NZ_DBEXBB010000164.1:0-15392 GCF_048170425.1 Phocaeicola sp. | reverse complement strand
TTCCTCCAGTTTTTCCACGGAAAGAGCAGGAGGAATCTCCGTGTGCCGGCATTCAATCATTCGCCGGCGCGTTTCCTTCATACGTTCCCGGTTGCGCTGACGGAGTTCCCTGTTTTCTTTGTCCCTCCGCATCATGTCGTGGATGCATCCTAATGTTCCCATGCGGTTACGGTTTGGTGACAAGATAAGCAATGAACATCAATGCCAAGATGATGGACAGTCCGATATATCTGTATTTCTTGCAGAAAATCGTTGCGATACATAGGATGGCCATCAGTAGCTGATAGTAAGTCTCTCCTGTCGTGCAGTTGTTCATAAATACGTTCATGATGGCAACGCCGCCCATCATGAAGAGCAGGAGATTAAGAAGAATCTTAAAAATGGTGTTTATCATTCTGTGTGCTCCCATTGTTCAGGTTTTCTTGAATGGTCATTGAACCGAAGTATGAATCTGTACAAAGATAAAAATTATTATGGCAAAGAACGAGTGATTATCCATCTAATTTTCAGTTTCCTATTCTTCGTCTGTTTGAATGTTCGCTGAAAATTGCTACATTCGCAGTAGAATCAAAATCCAGTGGTTATGAGCAAGCTATATCCGGTAGGAGTGCAGAACTTTGAAGGCCTGATACATGATGGCTATGTGTATGTAGACAAAACTGCACAGATATATGAATTGTTTAATACAAATAAATACTATTTTCTGAGCCGTCCGCGACGCTTTGGCAAAAGCCTGCTATTGTCGACCCTTGAAGCCTACGCACAAGGAAAGAAAGAACTTTTCAAGGGACTGGCACTGGAGAAGCTGGAGAAGGACTGGACAGTATATCCGGTGCTGCACCTGGATTTGAATACGCAGAAATACGATACGCCGGAATCGTTGACCAGCATTTTGAATGATAATCTATGTATCTGGGAAAGCCGATACGGCGCACGGGAAAGTGAGACAAGTCTTTCCCTCCGTTTTCAGGGCATCATCCGCCGTGCATGCGAGCAGACAGGCCGACGGGTAGTCATTCTCATTGATGAATACGACAAACCCATGCTCCAGGCCATCGGCAATGAAGCCTTGCAGAACGAATACCGCAGCACCCTGAAAGCCTTCTACGGAGCATTGAAATCCATGGATGGCTGTATCCGCTTTGCCCTGCTTACGGGAGTGACCAAGTTTGGTAAGGTCAGCGTGTTCAGTGATTTGAATAACCTGCGTGACATTTCTATGATTGACCAGTATGCCGAAATCTGCGGTATCAGTGAGAAAGAAATTTATACCTATTTTGAAGAGGATATTCACGAATTAGCTGCAGCTACGGGCATGAGTTATGAGGAAGCTTGTGCGGAACTGAAAATAAACTACGACGGGTATCATTTCACGGAAAATGCCATCGGTATGTACAATCCGTTCAGCTTGTTGAATACTTTTGCCAATCGGCGGTTCGGCAGCTACTGGTTTGAGACAGGCACACCGACTTACCTTGTCGAACTGCTCAAACTCCACCACTACCCGATAGAAGAACTGGAACATATCGTCACCAGCCAGCCGGTGCTGGACAGTATTGATACGGCCTCAACCGACCCGATACAGGTCATCTACCAGAGCGGCTACCTCACCATTAAGGGCTACAACAAGATGTTCGAGAACTACACGCTGGGGTTCCCCAACCGCGAGGTGGAACAGGGGTTCTTCAAGTTCCTGTTGCCCAACTACGCGTCGGTGAGCGTAAGCAAGTCGCCCTATCAGATTCAGTGCTTTGTGGAGGAAGTGATGGCGGGCAAGGTGGACGATTTCTTCGAACGGTTGAAGACCATGTTTGCCGACATCCCTTACGAGCTGGCGCGCGACCGTGAGGTGCATTACCAGAACATACTCTACATCATCTTCAAGCTGATGGGCTTCTATGTGCAGGTGGAATACCATACTAGTCGCGGTCGGATTGACCTGGTGCTCCAGACGCAGGACTACGTGTACATTATGGAATTCAAGCTGAACGGCAGTGCAGAAGAGGCTCTGGCCCAGATTCGGGAGAAAAGCTATGCCGCACCTTTTGCCAAGGACAGCCGTACGGTCTACAAGATTGGTGTCAACTTCAGTGATGAGCTTCGGAACATTCAGGAAGTGAAGGTAGAGATGGGAAAATAAGAAGAAACTACAAAACAAATACGTATGAAAAATTATGTGATGACGGGTGCCGCCGTGTTATCAGCCTTCTTGTTTTTTGGTTGCGGAGGGCAGAATAAACAGAAAACAGAGAAAGAAATGGATGCAGATACGACAAAGACCGTATGTACGCAAGTAAAGTTACAGAAAGACAGCCTGCTGGCCACGCTGACGCTGGACGGTATGAAGGTGACATGGATTCGTGACAATGCCAGCCCACGCTTGATGCCGCGTACTCTCTTTCCGGATGCGACAGATGCGCTGATGGACAGTCTTTCCCTTCAAGATGGCATACCGACTTCTATGAGTACGTTTTTGATTGAATGTGCTGGCAAGCGGATGCTTTTTGACACCGGTGTCGGTGCTCCTGATAGCCGGATGATGGCGGGCTTGAAATCGTTGAACGTAAAGCCTGAAGATATAGACTGCTTGTTTCTTACCCATTTTCATGGAGATCATATCGGCGGAATGATGAAGGACGGTAAGGCCGTATTCCCCAAGGCTGAGGTGTATGCCTCGAAGGCAGAATACGATGCCTGGATGAAGATGCCGGCCGACAAAAGGGCACAGGTGGAAACCACGATGAATGCCTATAAAGACCGTCTGCATCTTTTTGCTTTTGGAGATACGCTTCCCGGAAATGTACTCCCTATGGAGGCCATAGGACATACTCCGGGACATACCGTTTACCAGGCGGGCAAGCTGCTGGTAATAGGTGACTTGTTTCACGGGTTTGCCTTGCAGAAAGACCATCCCGAAATCTGTGCGCAGTATGACATGGATAAGACCGGAGCCATCAAAAGCCGCAAATACTACCTGCAATATGCCCGTGAAAACGGACTGGTAATGGCAGGCATGCATCTGCCTGTTCCGGCGTTCGCGGAATAGGGTTGTGGAGTTCGTTATATCTTTTAAGATTAGTCGTTTATAAAAGCTGTCGCATTGTTTCTTTCTTCTAATAATGCGATTAGCTTTTTTTCATCCTTCGCATATAAATAGACTTTCTTTCCTTTCTGAAGGGTAAGGAGAACGATAGAACTAAAAACAACCATGGTAAAAAAAGAAATAATTGACGACTGGCAAGAGAGATTTCCTATGTTATCTCCTTATACACCTTCCACTTTATATATGAAGGCTGATATCGTTTTGTGGGGATTAAGAATGGAGAAAGTTCTCTCTGGAAAATATCGGGTTATCTTCGAATGCCTGCCATTATGGGAGGATTCCGTGCAGAAAAGAAACATACCTGTTTTTTACACAGAACTTTGGGGTAAGAATGGAACCCAGTTTTTTATAGATTATGCATCTCATGACAGATTGTTTCAAAGTGCTTCCGATTTTGCCGGGAAACAGTTTGGGCTATTTTTCAAAGATAAAGTTATGACCAGTGATGTATGGAAATGGCTTGATCAACTATCTTCTTCATTAATCCCGAAACATAATCCGATTAATTTGTACCGTATCTTTGAGTTCAAACTTGCCTTGGCTCTTTTTTTAGACGACAGGAATTTAATGGATAAAGCAAAAAAAGAGATAGATGCTGAAATCAGGCATTGGGATGTGCAGCATTTTCAAAAGCTATTTTCAAAATTCCCCGATGAATGGCGTGCAGAATTGTATGCAAAGTTTGAAAATCGGGATTCTTTTATCCGGTTGGTCGATTCCAGTATGAAAGATAAAAGAATAATAGGATTAAAAGAAGCTCACTTCTGTACTTCGGGCATTCCTGAAAAATCTTTTTTGGAGCAATTCATAGAGATATTCAAATAGTATATGATTAGTTGTTCCAATAAGCGGACATTAGTTACTGCGATATTTTGTATGTAAAAGAAATTCTATAAGCTTTTTATGAACTATATGTCATCATGCGCTGATATGATGGAGTTCTCTATAAATATGTCTTTTACAGTCTGAAGTAGTTTTTCTTTTTCGAATTTCTTCAGTTTCCCCGGGTATTTTAAGTCCTTTAAAAAGTTCACAAATGAAAGGGCTAAAAATTTGAGACATTCTTCTTTCGTAGTCAGCTTAAAATAACCTTCGAAATCCACCACAAAATCTGCCGTGAGACACTTATACATTCTCACCTCAGGAGTTACAGAACCCCTACATTTCAAAGTTTTATCCTCATAATATTTAGGACGATGAACTTTAAAGAACTTGCTGAACGGAGGTGACACACATATAAATGCTATGCATAAACTTTCAACTAGATCCGTTTTTAATCTAAGCAGCCCATTTGATAATAAACTCTCAAATGCACTGACAGCATCTGAATGGATACTAAAAGTAGAAACTTCTCTTGAGATTATTACACACAATGTTATTTCCATACCTTAATCAATTTGATTAAGAAACGTTTCTTTTTCCTTGTTCATCAGAAACCAGACTTTCCGTTGCCACTGATAAACGGCAAATTTTTCATCATCCACGTTGGTGGTCTTATCTACGTACGTTCTGATGCTTGGGGCAGAGGGATACCTTGACTGGATAATGTCATCTATCAGGTAACCGTGTAGTCCTTTGATGTCCTTGAAGAGAAAACCTTGACACATCAGGGCAATGTAATCCGGGTGATTGTTTATGTACTGTTTGAAATCCTGATAAGCTTGGGATTTCATATAGTCGGAGGCATGGCTGCTGATATTCGGCTTATCCAGTTCCTTGATGAGCGCTTCTTCCCGTTTCTTGTATTCTGTGGAATCTCTTGTATCCATGATTGACTCATGATTAAAGTGATTCATTGAAAATGAAATTCATGTTTGTCAAAATCAAACACAGATATTGAACCGTCAAAGAATTTCAGGCCGATACTTCCTTCGGTGGTGAATTTAGGCAATGCAGGGGTGATGGCAATGATTTGCTGCCTGAAACTCTTCTTGCAGAGATTGGCTTGCTCTGTAGCTATGGCTTCTCCCACAGGCACTCCATTCTTGTTATAAGCTGTCTGTATTTTGAGTTCCGTATTCTCTTTCAAAAAATCCTGAACGGCAGGATTCTGTTTCATCAGGAAAAGGAAGGATGCGTTCCCTAAATCCAGCACAAAATTTCCTGAGAGCGTATATCTTTTACCCTTTTGCTTGAAACACAGGTCTGTTCTTACGGCAGGCATGTTCAGGTAAGTGTCATAGTTGATGGCGATGGTGCTGTAATGTGTGGATTCCGAACTGAATAGTTCCCTGTTTAAAGCCTGAAGCCTGTAATTTTTCATATCTAATTTTATGATATGGGCCCCGTCGTTAGAGTGGCTGATGTGTTGTATGGGAATGGCAATGTCGTGGCCCGACTGATAATTTGACAGTAGAAATATTTCGCCGCTGTATTCCGTGTTATCCCCCAGTTGTATGGTTCCTGTCGCCTTGTGGGTTATTTTGTATTTTCTGCCTCCCAGATTCATCCTTTCATATCTTTCCGTTTTGACAAAATCCAGGTTGAGGTGCCGGCTGTTTTCAAATGCATAAAGGGAATCCATTAACATTACATGGATACCTGATTCCAGAAGGATTGTTGCCATGAGCTGATGATTGATTTTCGTCTTGAAAATATAATGCCCGTTCGCCTTTTCCAACTGGAAGGTGTCTGTACCGGATGACTGGGCAGAAAGGCTGTTGCAGAACAGCAAGACGGTTGATAGCAATGCGATGATTTTTTTGGTCATAAAGGTCGTTTTATGGTGTGAAAGCAAATATATGAAAAAAATCAGCACAGACTTGCATTTCCATGTTATTTTAACCGAATGTCAAAACGCTTTGAAGAAGAATCCATTTTTTCAATGCGCTTTCCATGTTTCCCGCAAGGAAACTGTATGTTTTCCTGTCGGAAACCGTATCTCTTTGTCTCGGGAAACATACGTTTTGGGGCAGGGAGGCATAAAAATAAAACCGGTATTTCCCGGAAAACAGGACTCCGTTTTTCCACTCCTTTCTGCAAGTTTGAAAAAACGTTTCTTTTTCGTATCTTTAAAACCCGGATTTATTTAACAATCAGGTACGTATGAAGAAAGTGATGTTGTTTGTTCTGCTGTGCGGCGTGATGCTGACGCTCAAGGCTACAGGTCAATCGGGCGATGTGATTCTTCTGGAAGGAGAAGAATGGGAGCTGATGGCAAAGCCGATAGGACATGACTCCCTGCTATGTGCGCAGGTGAGGGCGTTTCTTCCGGACAATCTCAGTTTGTCGACCGGCAATTGGAGCGGTTATACGGCTTTCTGGGAGATACATGACGGGTATCTTTGTCTGCAACGGATGGAAGTTGCCGTCTGCGATAAGGCCAGTAAAAAGGAATCTGCACGGGTGTATGAGGTGAAGGAGTTGCAGCCGCTTTTTGCTTCTTACTGTCAAGGGGGAGAGATTCAGGCCTGCTGGTTCAGTGGGGAGCTCCGGGCGGGGAAAGGAGATGTGGTGAGGTATGTGCATGACGGATTTCAGCGCAACATGGAGACGGAGCAGGTGCTGACCCTCCGGAACGGTAAAGTGCTGGGAACAAAGACTTACCATAATTACCGGAGAGCCGGACTGGATTTGAGGAAGGCACATGAGGAAATAGAGCGCCGGTTTCCTTGGGGGCAGTTTCCCGCCTGTCGGGAGATGCGGATTCTTTTTGGGATAAGAAATTTCCAGTTGACAGCCGATGGTCATTTCGTGGATTGTGACGTGCGCTTCATCTCTCTGCGTCCTTCACGGGAAATGATTGAAGACGGGAATCATCCGCTGGCCCTTGCTCTCAAAAAGACGCTGAAATCCATTTATCCGTGGGAGGTGTTTTTTATCAATGGGAAGTACACGGGCGAATATCAGGACTTTACGATGACTTTGATGATAAAATATAGAACGAATCAATAGTTGGTGATATTTGTTATTAATACAAAAAAAAACGCTGAAAGAGATGGAGTGTTGGCTTTTGTGATTATTTTTATTGCCGTATCGGGAGAATGGATTCTCCATGTAAAACTAGACTGAAAATCTGGCTGCGCTGGAAAGAAGGCGGGCATCACGAACTATTTAAATCGAAATTATGAAAACTAAAGACTTGACGGTATTTATTATGTGCATGTGCCAGTCATTTTGCTTTGCACAAAAAAAGAGTGAGACTCCTCACCGGCAATATGAGGAAAATTATAAATGGGAGATGAATTTTGCCGGAGGGCTGAATACGAACGGCTGGGAATTTATGGGAGGCGTTCATTGGCTGCCTGTCCCTTATGTGGGTATAGGAGCTTCTATAGGCATGGATGCAGAGATTAAGGAATTGTTTGACTGGGGCAGAAAGGAAGGCGATTTTTTTTATGAGGACGATTATTGTGCCCGATTTATTTTCAAGCCATCTGTATTATTGCGTTCGCCCTCGTTGTGGTACATGAAATCGCAGGAATTGGACCTTCATTTGTTTGCCTTACCGGGGATAATTATGGCATCGCCTGCCCCGGGAGCAAGAGATTCCGGTTGGCTGTACTGGAGTGGGGCGGTCGGCCTGACGGCAGTTTATGACCGTTTGACTTTTTCTCTGGGTTATAATTGCTCTAATTATTATCTTTTGGATGGGAATCCTTATGCACACCATTCTTATGAGAAATACGAGAAGAGAGAAAAACATCGCACACATTCTGTCTTTATCATGTTGGGCTATAAGTTCTAGTCTTTCATCGGATAATCCCCGTGTCGCTGTCCTTCAGCTGGACGGAGCGGTTGACGGCGCGGAACTTGCGTCCTTTGGTCAGGCGCCACGTCACGGTCAGGTTGACGAGGTTGCAGGCGTCGCGACTGTAGAGGGCGATGGTCTTCTGGAGGTTCCGGTTCAGGACTTCCGATTCGAACATTTTGTATTTGTGTTGGAAGGGCTGTTGCCAGATAAGGGCAAACTGCCAGTCTTTGTAGCTGTAGGCGGCCTTCAGGGCGATGTTGCCTCCGCTGTAGCCTTTGGTTTCCCCTTCCAGGAAGCGGGAACCGTTGTCGGCGTAGGCATGGAGGGAGAGATTGCCTAAGTAGGCGTTGAGGGCTCCCGTAGCAAAGTAAGACGTGTAGCAGTGTGTATAGTCGTGGCCGAAGTTGAAGCAGCGGAACAGTCCCCCGTAGGCCGTGACGGAGAGCTTTTCCGGCATCAGCCAGTAGCTTGCGTAGGCCATGGCGTGCAGGGCGTCAATCTCTTTCTGGTTGCGCTGGGTATAGATGAACCGGTCGTCGGACGTGCGTTCGTACACCGCCATGTTGGGGTGAGGACATTTCTTGTAGAAGCCTTGCGCATAGGCTTGCAGGCGGGAGTCGTTGTACGACAGCCGGAGGGTGTGATACGTCTCCCGGTTGGGCTTGAGGTCGGGACTGCCTACGGTCCATTCCATGCGGTTGGTGCGGATGGCGGCATCGCTGATCATGGCCACCCGTGAGGTACGTTCGTTCAGCTGGAAATTGTAGCTCAGTTGCAGAGAGTGGGTGAAATTGTAGCTCAGGGCTGCTTTCGGACAGAAACTCCAGTAATCGTACGAGTGAGCTTGCTGGCGGTAGTGCAGGTAGCTGCCTCCGATGCCTGCCGAGTAGCGGAGCTTGCCCCACACTCCCTTGATTTCGGAGAACAGGTACACGCGGTTGTGGTGCATGGGGGTGACGGACGAGACGTCGCCCGTATATTCATTGTTCGTGTATTTCTGGCTGTAGTTGAGGCCGGCAGAAAGGGTGAAGGGCTTCAATCGGTTTTCATAGATGGCTTCGCTCAGCAGGGAGTAGGTGCGTCCGTCCACGTCGTAACGGTAGGGCGAACCTTCGTCGTAGCTGTCGGAAGAGCGGGTGCCGATGTACGTGCCCACGGCATTGAGGGTGAGCGACTGCCGGGGGGTGAACTGCTGGAAGTAGTAGAGGTCGAGCACCGGACTGCTGCTCTGGCTTTGTTGCTGTTCGAGGGCAGTGTACGTTTGTGCCCCGTCTACAATCTGTTTCTGACTGAAATCGCCCGGCACGTGACGGAAGTTGCCGCTCAGTGAAGCCTGGAACACGTAGCGGCTGGAGTCGGCCAGGTTGTAGGTCAGCTTCATCTGGTTGCTCAGGCTCCGGTTGCGCGAGGCGAGGTCGTTGCGCAGGATGGTATAAATGGAGCCGTCATTCAGGTGGTAGTGTGCGGTTTCCTCCGTCCGTATGCCTTTACAATCCCGGTAGCTGAAGCTGTAGTTCAGCGACAGCTCACTCTTTTCCGTGTTCCACTTTCCGTACACCGTGTAATCGCCGTCGCGGGTAGTCAGTGCCTGGGTGAGCGAGGTTCCTAAAGTATATCCGTTGTCCGCCCGTCGGGTAGTGATGTCAATGACGTAGGCAATGCCGTCGCCATAGCGCACCCCGGGGTTGTCGATGAAGTCAATCTTGCGGATGTTCTTCGGGTCGAGCGATAACATCTCCGCCTTGTCCGCAATGATGCCGTTGATGCGAATCTGTACGCCTCCCCGCTGGTCGATGGCCGAGATGCTGTGGCCCACCTCGTCCACACGGATATTCGGTAGGGTGAGTTGCTGGAGCAGACTGTAGCCCGAGCGGGAAGAAGCTTTCTGCTGTTCGGAGGGATAGAGCAGCAGACCGTCGGTCTTGTGGACAATCCGGTCGGCCTTGACCTCCACTTCGCCCAGTTCCACGGTGGGTTCCACTTCCTGCGCGAGGGTAGGAGAAGTAAGACACAAAAGAAAGATTCCGGTCAGGATTTGCAGTATGTCACGTGGTCCATACTGTCGGCATGATGTCAACCAGGAATCGTCTGTCGGGAGGTGCTTGTTTTTCACCTGAAGCGTAGTGAAGACCTCCTCTTGTCTATTGGAGGGGTGGATTAGAATAGACCTCTTTTCGGCCTTTTTTTGAAAAAACAATACAAGTGTGTTCATTTGTTCCTGTGTGTAAGTTTCAGGAACAAAAGTAGGGAGGCATTACGTAGGCGTCAAAAACCGACGCTGACATTTGCCTGACAATTCGCTGTCAGCTCTTCAGTTCGTTGATTTCCAGAGAATAGCTCCGTCCTCTGTCGGCTACGATTTTCAGTCGGGTATGCTCCTCCACGATGGGTTTCAGCCGGCGGATAAGGGTGTAGAGCGTATCGTTGGCATCGTCTTTCTTGGGCCAGAGTGCCGCGCAGATTTCCTCTTTCGAGATGGAGTGGGAAGGTGCCTGCCAGAACAGCCGCATCAGTTGCTGCTGCATGGGGGTGAAGCGGATAGGCGTGTGGTTGGCACTGTAAAAGCGGTCGTCCGCGTCCGAGTAGGTCAGTCCCCCAAACTCCTTGGTGGTGGATTGTGCATATCCTTCAGTCAGCTGTGTGTATCCTTCAGCAGGTTGCAGCATCAGGTTCATCTTTTCTCTCTTCCGCAAGTAAAGCATCGAACCGATGGCCCAGAGGATAGCCGCAGCCATCAGTCCGGCAGGCAGGCGCTGATCGGACATGCCGAATACGGCCGCTGCCGACAGACGGGTATAGCCTTTCAGGGCCAGTGTCTCGCCTGCGTGTCCGTTTCTTATCATCAGTGTATCACTGTAGATGGCCTGTTCATCCGTCGAACCGCCCTGATACTCCTTGTCCACCACGTCGAACGTGAGGAAGGAGGTTTCCTTCAGCCGCCGGTTCTTCAGGTGGCGGCAGAAACGTTCGTCGGACACGGCAATCAGTACCTGTCCGCCCGAAGTACGCCGGAGCTGCTTGTATGCCCGTATCGTGTCCTGCGTCACAATAGGTTCCTTCTTTTCCTGTAGAGTCAGTGCCAGTGCCTGGTTCAGGTCGGCTGTTATTTCGTTTCGTGTCACGTGGTAGTTGTGGTGTCCGGCCAGCAGGGAAGTCAGCATCAGCGCCAGAAACATGGTGACGGATAGTAGTCTGCGGTTCATAAATAACAGGTTTTGGTTTCTGCAAATGTAATGAATTCTGTGCTTTCTGGTAGTGGCCGGGCAGTATAAATATTTTTAATGCGTAGCCAGATACCATGAAGTCTGCGAGTAAGAACTTGCCAGGCTGTTCGTGCTGGGGGCGGAGGTGGTGATGCCGGAATAGTGTTCTATGGGAAGTGCGCCGCGGGCTGCGGTGAAAAATTTCTCGGTGTGTGCCTTGTAAGGAACGACTTGTTCCAGCAAGGCGTCAAACTGGGCCAGTTGCTCTGCGTCATCACCACACAGGGTGCGGACGTAATCGCCGAAGTCATAGAAAATCACGGGGGAATAGCCGTCCATACGCTGAATGGAAGCCGCTTGCGAGTTGTCCAGCGTATGGCGGGAATATATGTCTTTCATCAGGAGAGCCAGTTCGTCCAGTCGGGAGCAGTCGGTCACGGCAATGGTGCCGTAGGGAGACGAATAAGTGGAGTAGAATTGGTAGAAAGCCTGACAGATGGCGCTGTAGTCGGGACTCTCGGCCAGCAGGTTTTCTCCGATGCGGGAGTACGGCATGCCGTAGGCCATGATTTCCGTGGGGCAGGCTATCAGGTGGCGGGTCACGTGGCGCAGGTCGTAGGCTGCTTCCAGAGAGGACATGTAGCAGTCATCAAACAGGATGTATTCCATTTTCAGTCCGCAGTTGGAGAGACTCTGGGCGAGGGTGGTTACCTCCGTCTGGTATTCTGTCGTCAGTCCCCCGAAAAAACGGGTCAGGGGAGTGTGCGAGTACTCCCAGTGATAGCGGGGTTTCGTGGAGGCGCGTACCTTGCTCTGGGCGACGGGCAGCCATCCCATGCCGTGGCAACCCACAATCAGGGAGTAGCTTTTGGCAGGGGCAAACGATTTCATGTCGTTCAGTATGCCCGTGAGACCGGTTTCTGTCGTAAATGCCGGACGGGTGTATTCTTTCAGTATCTGCCGGGTGCAGGTGCCGTTATTGACCTTGATTTCAAACAGTTCCGCTTCCGTGGAACTGGTGGACAGAAAGACGAGCACCCGTTCCTTGTCCAGCCCTCTGCGGGAGATGGCATCTTCCATGTCGTCGATGTTGGTATAGAAATAGCTCGTCAGGTTGGTGGACCACGGCAGGTACATGAAGAGCGTCCGTTCGTTTTCGACAGAAGGAACTTCTTCTTTCCGGCAACTCGTCAGGAAGGAAAGTCCGATGACAAGCAATATGGGAAGCAGGCGGATAAGTTTCATGAAACTTACACTATTTTTTATAGGTGATTTTGAAAGGCAGAACCTGGAACACTTCGCAGTCGGGCGTAATCAGTTCCAGCTTGTAGGTGAGAGAATTCCCCTCTGTACCTTCCGTCAGCTGGTCGAGCACTTCTTGCGGAAGAAGGTCCTTGAAACTGATTTTGCCGCTGTTCATGCGCAGATAGCGTGCCTGTCCGTTTGTGTCCACGGCAAGCAAGGCCACGGGAGCATACTGGCTCAGGATACTTCCGGTGTATTCTTTGCGCGGGGTGACTTCCATGCTGCCGAGATCGTAGGAGATTTCATGGCCATCGGGCGCAAAGAGTTTCTTTTCTTGATTGACAGTGATTTCCGTGTACGTGAAGTCGTAGATGTCCGTGCCTTCGGGTTCCAGTTCCTCGTCGGTAGAGAAGATGACCACCTCACAATGACGCAGACGGTCGTAGCCTGTGAGATATACTCCGTTGCTCAGCAGCTTGACCTTGACGTGATTCCCTTGTGAAGTGATTTCACAACTGCCTTCTCTGGCTGGTTTGAAAGTGAAAGGACCGTTGCTGCTCAGCACGTCGAATTCCGTTTCTTTTCCGGAGATGATGAGCGGATTTTCCTGTACCGATACGGTCAGTTCGTGGATGTCCGACAAATCTGTGTGATATGTTTTCTGCACCTCTTCCAGTTCCTGATTCGTCATTCGCTGGTAGATGGAATAACCGTAGATTTCGGTTCCGCCTGCCCGTATCCCCAGCTGGTCAAGTATTTCCATTGTGTTGCCGTTTACAGAAAGTATCTGAAACACTGTGTTCTGGTTGCTGAGCAGTCGGTTTCCGTCCGAGAAGGTATAAGCGACTGTCCGGAATCCCCATGTAGGATAGGCGTCAATGTACATGTATTTCTTCAGGGAAGAGTTGCTTTCCACGTAATATTGGGTAGGGCCTGTACCTGTCAGGTCTTGGTAATAATCCTGCGTCTGGCAAGTGCCGTCGGGATTGATTTCGTAGGTGTGGACGTGTTTCCAGCCGTATCCCACCACGGCTTCTTCGAAGCGGGCGGATGAAATGGGGGTGAGAGACGCTGGCTCACATTCTCCGTTTTCATTGAATGTGAAGGTGGGAAAGTTCACGTCGTCGTGGTCACAGCTGGTGAAGCAGAAGATGCAGAGGAATACCAGCAGAATGTCGGTGAGTCGTTTCGTGTGCATGATGAATTTAAATTAGGTGTTTGGGTAGAGATGTTTAATTAGTTGTTTCGAAGTTACAAAAAATATAGATATTAGTATATTAAAGGCTTTTTATTGTTGATGAAATTATAGTTATTTATGTGAAATGGTTTGTGGTGAATTTTATGAGAAATATTACAATTTACTGTTAAATTGTTTGGAGGGAAGAATGGTTAAAGCTACATTTGTATTACTGCATTGATTGTCAGATAGTAAGAATATATTCCCAATATTAATACAAATCTTGTCTATGGAAACTACTGTGGAAAATACTATGGGGAATTTGATGCCAGATTCTCATTTGCAAAATGGTCTTTTTTATATTATTACAATACTAAACAGGCTGGATGAATGGCTAAAAGAATTTTCTATTGAGAAAAAACATCAGATTATATATCGGGGACTTACTAAAGTACATGAATCTGACTTTATCCGTTCAGGGGCGTCAATCAGATTGAAAGGCTCTCATTCTCCGAGGTATTCTTTTTCAGATTATATAGCATATCACCAGAATTTGATACGGCAGGTTAAAGATAATTATCCGGAAGCATATAAAGACTGGAGTGACCTCGAGATTTTAGCAGACTTGCAACATAACGGGGCGGCGACTTGCTTGGTAGATTTTAGCAAGAATGTGCTGGTCTCATTGTGGTTTGCTTGTAATGACAAGACTGTCGAGAATTCTTCTGGAATGACTTTATTTCCTGATCCGCAAGATTTGATAAAGATAAAATGTACATATAAACAGGATGGTGAGAAGAATACTACAGAAAACTACGGGGTACTTTATTGCTACAATATTACGTATGACTTGTTGTATGAAAATAATCTGTCATTTGTCACCAGTCGCGACATAAAAAAAGATATTGCGGACTTGTTGCTTCAGACCAAGAAAATTACCAACTTTTGTTCGAATACGGAATATGCTTTTATGTTATGGGAACCGGCTGTCCTCAATAATAGAATTTCTCGTCAGGACAGTGTCTTTTTGTTTGGATTGAATAGGTTTGTGATAAAAAAACATCGGATATTACAGATTTATATACATAATAGTATAAAAAAAAGCATATTAGATGCGTTGAATCGGTTCTTTAATATATCGGCAACTACCATATTCAATGACAAGCAGGGATTTGCTACTGTCAATAATAAGTTTACGAAAATTCATCGTTGGAATTCTAGGGAGGATGTATATGCAATGGGGGTGTCCGAAATGCTTTCCGGTAATTACAAGATGGCTTTGGATTTCTTTATAGAAAGCGAAATAGACAATAATTATCTTGAAATGCATTACGAAAGGGGGCATGAAGAACTTGGCAATGGCAACCTTGATGAACTGATTAACCGGGGAGAGGTGTATCTGTCCAAGGCCATTTGTTATAAGAATATGCTTAATGAATCTGATTTTTCGAATTATGAGCGAGTGATTGAGGAATACAGGAAGGCAAAGACAGTGTTTTCCATGGTGCTCAAGAAAATACCTATAAAAATGGGGGAACATGAGTTGACTGAAATGCGACAAGAGTCTTACATGCGAAAGTACAAACGATACAGTCGGAAGCTGCTACGTATTTATAATGATATCATCAATCTTTTATACGATGAGGAAGATTATGTATGGTGCATCTGTTTCTGTAAGGAAGCGATTGACGATATTGTGACAATCAAAAAAGGTGAGAATACTCTCGGGGATATGCAAAAAGGATTTAAGTTGGATGAGAATTATTCTTCCGTATATTGTAATATTGCAATCATGGAGTTGCTCGTCTTGTTATTTTTAAAAACTACGGAGATAAGCCCTGAGAATCTATTAAAATGGAAAGGTTGGTGGAGCGAGAATGAAGAACAGGTAAATAAAGACATGAATGGATACCAGCCATTCGATCAGTTGTTGGTGCTTTTGCTAAATCTGTTATATTGTTATGTACTGAA
>NZ_DBEXBB010000163.1:0-2559 GCF_048170425.1 Phocaeicola sp. | reverse complement strand
TTAAATTTGGTCTCAAAGTTAGCCTTATTACTTGATTTTTATAGGGTAAAATTGTTCAAAAAGCGTCTTATTCTGTTTGTGAAGCAGGTTTTAGGGTGATTTCTTGTGGTTGTCCATGTTGGCAGGTAGCTTGAATTAATGTGTTACCCTCTTTATCTGTTTGAAGTCTGACTTGCGGATTTCCAGTGGAACTCCATTTCCCTTTTATCGTAATTTGCTTTACGATGGGCCGGCTTGGCTGAGAGGTCGTGTAAGTTTTTTCCTCAATATTCAGGTTGGGAGAACAAATGCTGAGCTGGATATCTGATTCATTTTTCTTATACATAACAAGAGTTTCTGCATCCGCTTGTTGTATCAGGTCTGCCTGTGCATTTTGGTATGCCTCAAAAAAGCTACAGGCTGTAACCTGTGTCGGTTTGTCAAATACGATGTGGGCCTGACAATCCTGTTGCTTGATGATATAGCTTTGTCTGGCTTCCTTTCTTTCTTTTTCTGTAGGGCAGAGCAGAATTAAATATTCGTATTCTGCATTTTGAGGAGTCTTTCCGTGGTCTATCCAAGCTGTAAGGAACTTCCCTTCAGTTACTTTCTGGCTTTTATTATGAAATGAATGTTGCAAGCCTTCTGTCTGGCGAGGCTTTCCTTTTTGTATGTAGAAATAATTACCGAAAGGATCTCTTAGCGTACAAGAATCTTCCAAAGTTTTAGATTGGTATTCAGCGGGTAAGGCGCATTGGAATAAGGTCGTTTCTGTAGGATAGTTTATATTACTGTTCGATATGCCACTTCCCAGACAGATGATTCGGTTATTAAAGCAGGTTACAGATTTACGTGCTACAAAATCAGGAGTAAAGTTTTTTAATTCACGTTCCATAAGTTTCATAGCAAACATCCCATATTTCCCTTCCAGAGATGTGCTTCCTGAGAAATTTTCTTTAGAACGAGCCATGTTAGTGCCTTTGAGAGGACTATCTAACAAGTCAAATGGAAGATGGATGGTGGTTGTACCAGGCATGCGGTTCCAGTCCCAGCCTTCTTCTTTGAAGCCACTTCCTTTTCTAGATACAGGGTGTCCATTTCCCATAATCAATACAGCTCCATAACTTTGATAACGTCCGTAGCGGTTGTCTTTCTGGTAGATTTCGGCCCCCCATACATCAGTGTTGTATCCTTTCAGGGTAATCATGTATTGTTGGTAACGATATATTCCGGCAGAACCATAATTAAAAACAAAGAAACCTTCCGGATTCGAAGCAGGTTGACATCCTTTTAAACGAAAGAACTCTCCTGATGGGGTAGAAGCTGTTTGTAGGCGAAGATAATCTGATGCCAGTTGTGGGTCAAATTCTTTTCCTTTAGGCTTTTCTGCCAATGCAAGCTTGGCAAATGCTTCAATGTCTGATTTCTCCATTCTTCCGCTGAACGGATGGCGTCCACCCAGTGCGGGACTCCACTCTTGTAAGTTGCAATAGTTGCGCATGCCTTCTAATGCTGTACGGAATACTTTTCGTCCTGTTGGGCTGATTTGATAAGGGGTGTCAAGAGTAAGGCCAATGTAACTGCCTACAGCTCCAAGCGCCCCGGTTGTATATCCCGGATAGAATCCTCCATGATGGAATGCGGTTCCGTCAACTTTTATTCCTCCTAATGTTCCTGGGGTGAAACATAACGAGGTAGAAAGCCATTCCGATAGCTGCTTCATCTGCCACATTTGTTCTGTTTCTTTCTCAGGAAGAAGAGCTGCTACTACTTTGGGTATGAGTAAAGTGTGCCAGGTATCCAGCAATTCATCTCTTCCTTCCTGATAAGGCTTTCTTGTTTCCTGAATTCCTGACCAATAAGTAAGCATGTCCAGAATTTCCTTTTTGTCGGGTTGCTGGTAGATTTCATTTCGCATCAGCCAGGCTGAGATGTAGATCTGTCGGGTTTGATAACCATAATGATGGTTGGTGCCCATTCCACTACCATAGGCAAATCCTTGGTTAATTGCATAACGTAATGTGCTGAAATAAAGATTCTTTACTTGATTATTACCGCTCCTCAGATAATCGGCAGCAAATCCGCTCAGCATGTTTTCGATGTATTGCCATGTAATGTCTTGCGATGTTTTCTCATCAGGAGCTACAAGTGGTTTTCCGGTATAGCCGTTTCCAGACTTTTGTATATGGCATGCTTCATAAAGGGAAGCTGCTTTCTGGATGAATTTCTTAGACAGATTTTGTTGGCAGTAGTCGGTTAATCTTTGAGCTATTTTCTGCAAATCTTTTTTATCTGAGGTTGTGAGCGAAAGATTATTTGTGGCAGGGTGCTTATATTGTTCCCATTCCCAAAGTCTACACCAGTGCCACAAATCTCTGGAAGTTAGCGAGTTGTTTTCTGGCATTTGCATGTCGGGGGTAGTGCGGGCATTCATCTTTTTTACGGGAAATGTGAGTCTGTCCAAAAAAATTCGTCCTCTTTGTGCCGGTGCTGTGATTCGGCAGCTAGTTAGATTTTTATTTGCTTTTTTCCCTTTCATGTGTTCAAATCCAATCCAACAAGCTCTCCAGCCAATAGCTG
>NZ_DBEXBB010000162.1:0-4410 GCF_048170425.1 Phocaeicola sp. | reverse complement strand
GTTCTTGTTTCCATTACATTGGAAAGAGACTCCTGTGTTTTATAAGATTGTGCGCTGGGTATTTGCCAGTGTAAATACCTTTTTCCTGATAACCAATCTGATAGACTGTGTGTATTTTCGTTTTACCGGAAGACGTACTACGATGACGGTTTTGCAGGAATTTCGGAATGAGGGAGACGGAAAATTAACTTCTATTTTTTTAGATGAGTTTGCTACCTATTGGTATCTGGTGTTGTTGGCTGCTGTGCTGTTTTATGTAATATATAAGCTGTATCGCTCGCCTAAGGTTCCTGTGAGACAGAAAATGCCTTATTATGTGGTACAACTGGTAACTCTGTTGATTGCTATTCCTTTTACAGTGTTTGGTATGCGTGGAGGTATGACTACCGCTACTCGTCCTATTACTTTGAGTAATGCCAATCAATACGTAGAACGTCCTTTGGATGCGGGTCTGGTGTTAAATACACCGTTCTCTTTGTTCCGCACGTTGGGGAAAGCGACGTTTGTCATTCCTGATTATTTGCCTGAGGCAGAAGCTGTGGCAGCTTATTCTCCAGTGCATTTCCCTGCCGATTCAACTGCTTTCCGCCCGATGAATGTAGTGGTAATTATCTGGGAGGGGTTCAGTAAACAACATGTAGGCTCATTGAATCCTCAGCTGGAAAACGGGGCTTACAAGGGTTATACTCCTTTTATTGATTCATTGCTGGCAAAGAGTCTGACTTTTCAGTATTCATATAGCAATGGTCGCAAGAGTATTGATGGAATGCCGTCGGTACTGTCATCCATACCAAGCTTTGTGGAACCATTCTTTTTGACCCCTTCGGCTTTGAATGATGTATCCAGCATTGCTGGTGAGTTGACCAAAAACAAGGGATATTCATCTGCTTTCTTCCATGGCGCGATGAACGGTTCAATGGGTTTTCAGGCTTTTGCCCGTTCCGTGGGTTTCCAGAAATATTTTGGTCGTACCGAATATAATGAGGACCCGAATTACAATGGCGATGCGGATTTTGACGGGACTTGGGCTATCTGGGATGAAGAATTCTTGCAGTTCTATTGTGACCGGATGTCGGAAATGAAAGAGCCTTTTGTCACATCTGTATTTACGGCGACTTCTCATGGTCCCTTTGACTTGCCTGAACGTTATAAAGGCAAATTCCCTACGGGAGATGATCCTTTATTTGAAACGGTGGCTTATTCTGATTATGCCATTCAACGTTTTTTTGAGAAGGCAGAAAAGCAGTCTTGGTTTAAGAATACATTGTTTGTAATTACGGCAGACCATACCAGTGGAAACTGCTATCCGGAGTATGTGACTGATTTAGGCTATTATAATGTGCCTGTCATTTTTTATGCCCCTGGGCTTCCAGAGTTGAAGGGCTTGGATAAAGAGAAGATAGTAGACCAGATTGATATTATGCCTACAGTGTTGGGTATACTTGGTTATGATCGCCCTTATGTGGGCTTTGGGCAGGATGCACTTCATACACCTGCTTCAGAGAAGTTTGCTGTAAATTATTTGCCTTCAAGCGGCGTCTACCAGTTCCTGAAAGGTGATTATCTGATTCAGTTCGACGGAGAAAAAGTGATTCATGCCTATCGTTTCCGTACAGACGTGCTGATGAAGGACGATGTGAAGGACAGCATGCCGCAGGAGGTGCGGAAAGAAATGGAAGTCCAGCTGAAGTCGATTATCCAGCAGTACATGCAGCGGATGAATAACAACGAACTGGTTTATAGGGAATAATTCAAAACAGCATATAAAAAGGAAAACCGGACTTTCACGAGACGAGAACCTCTGAAAGTCCGGTTTTTCTATATCAATATATCTGATTATGCGTTCTTGTTGGCACGCTTACGTTCTGTTTCGTCCAGAATGACTTTACGCATACGCATGCTCTTCGGAGTTACTTCCACGTATTCATCTTCCTTGATGTATTCCAGTGCTTCTTCCAGTGAGAAGATAACCGGCGGAATGATACGGGCTTTGTCGTCGGAACCAGAAGCACGCATGTTGGTCAGTTTCTTTGATTTGGTTACGTTGATAACCAGGTCGTTTTCATGAACGTGTTCACCTACCACCTGTCCGGCATATACTTCGTCCTGCGGATAGATAAAGAACTTACCGCGATCCTGCAGCTTGTCGATGGCGTAAGCAAAGGCAGTTCCTGATTCCATGGCAATCATTGAACCGTTGGTACGGCGAGGAATGTCGCCCTTGAACGGCTGGTATTCCTTGAAACGGTGAGCCATGATGGCTTCTCCCTGAGAAGCAGTCAGCACGTTGGTACGCAGACCGATGATACCGCGTGACGGCATGTCAAACTCAATGTTTACACGGTCGCCCTGAGTTTCCATGGATACCATTTCACCCTTACGGCGGGTTACCATATCAATCATCTTGCTGGCAAATTCTTCGGGCACGCTGATGGTCAGTTCCTCAATCGGTTCACATTTCACACCGTCGATTTCCTTATAGATTACCTGCGGCTGTCCTACCTGAAGTTCGTAGCCTTCACGACGCATGGTTTCAATCAATACAGACAGGTGGAGCACACCACGTCCGGAAACAATCCATTTGCCGTCTTCGTTTTCCGTCTTGCGCACGCGCAGCGCCAGGTTCTTGTCCAGCTCTTTCATCAGGCGGTCGTGAATGTGACGTGAAGTCACGTATTTTCCTTCCTTGCCGAAGAACGGAGAGTCGTTGATGGTGAACAGCATGCTCATGGTCGGTTCGTCGATGGCGATAGGTGGCAGCGGTTCCGGATTTTCGAAGTCGCAGATGGTATCACCGATTTCGAAGCCTTCCACACCGATGATGGCACAGATGTCGCCGGAAGATACAGCTTCTACTTTCTTGCGGCCCAGACCTTCGAAGGTATGTACTTCCTTGATTTTTGATTTCACCATGGTGCCGTCGCGTTTGGCCAGGGTGATGTTCATGCCTTCTTTCAGCGTACCTCTGTGCACGCGGCCTACGGCGATACGTCCGGTGTAAGAAGAATAGTCAAGTGAAGTAATCAGCATCTGCGGAGTACCTTCCAGCTGTTTCGGGGCCGGAATGTATTTCACGATGGCATCCAGCAGCGGAGTGATGGTGCCGGTCGGAGTTTTCCAGTCTTCACCCATCCAGTTGTTCTTGGCAGAACCGTAGATGACCGGGAAGTCCAGCTGGTCTTCTGTGGCGTTGAGGCTGAACATCAGGTCGAACACCATTTCATATACTTCTTCCGGACGGCAGTTCGGTTTGTCTACCTTGTTTACCACTACGATAGGTTTCAATCCAATCTGCAAGGCTTTCTGAAGCACGAAGCGGGTCTGCGGCATCGGACCTTCAAAAGCGTCTACCAGCAGAATACATCCGTCGGCCATGTTCAAGACACGTTCCACTTCTCCACCGAAGTCGGCGTGTCCCGGAGTATCGATAATGTTGATTTTTGTACCGTTGTAATTGATGGATACGTTTTTGGAAAGGATGGTTATACCTCTTTCACGCTCCAGGTCGTTGTTATCCAAAACCAGTTCACCGTTGGTCTGGTCGTTGCGGAACAGGTGTCCCGCCAGCATCATCTTGTCCACTAAGGTTGTTTTTCCGTGGTCAACGTGAGCAATAATGGCAATGTTTCTAATGTCTTGCATACTATACCTATATATAATTGTGTGCAAAATTACTGTTTTTCAGCGAAAGGAGGGTATTTTACGCCGGGTTTTTATATTTTTTGGCGTAAACGGAAGTACAGATACCGGTCTTTATGCGGCTGAAACTTCCGGTGAAGGCTTAAAAAGAATTCTTCCTTAGGGTGTGAAAAAAAGATGTAAAACGCTTGTAGTCTGAAAGATTATGCTTACCTTTGCATCCGCAAATCAAATTTATACATTTTAATAAACAGTCAAAATTATGTATTTAGACGCAGCTAAAAAACAAGAAATCTTTGAAAAGTACGGAAAGTCTAACACTGATACTGGCTCACCTGAAGCGCAGATAGCATTGTTTTCATACCGTATTTCTCACCTGACTGAGCACATGAAGCTCAACAGAAAAGATTATAGCACTGAAAGAGCTTTGACAACTTTGGTAGGTAAGCGTCGTTCTTTGCTGAACTACCTGAAGAGCCGTGATATCGAAAGATACCGTGCTATTGTTAAAGAACTTGGTCTTCGTAAGTAATCCGTTACTTGCTGCAGGCAAAAAAATAAGCCGCTTTTCCTTCAAGGGAGAGCGGCTTATTTTTTGTACCCTCGTCGGGAATCGAACCCGAATCTAAAGTTTAGGAAACTTCTAACCCAACTTTGAGTATCAACCACTTGCGAGGCTATTTCATTTTTTCGTAGAACTATAGTAGAACTTTTGTATTTTTGCTGAATACCCCTGCCTCTCTAAAAGAAGAATACAGGGGTACAATGCAA
>NZ_DBEXBB010000161.1:0-6571 GCF_048170425.1 Phocaeicola sp. | reverse complement strand
TGTTTTTTAATCGTTTAGTTAATATGAAAATATAGGATAGTTTTTCATTGTTTCATTCACGCGGTGACGTACAGACGCGATTACGTCCTCATTGTCTACGTTTGAAAGTACAGTTTCAATCATTTCTGCGATTTCGTACATCAGGTCTTCTTTGGCTCCACGGGTGGTAATAGCCGGAGTTCCCAGTCGGATACCTGATGTCTGGAATGCGGAACGAGTATCAAATGGCACCATGTTCTTGTTTACTGTAATGTCTGCTGCTACCAGAGCTTTTTCAGCTATCTTTCCAGTCAGGTCGGGATATTTGGTACGCAAGTCTACCAGCATAGAGTGATTGTCTGTTCCTCCTGAAACAATGGTGAAACCACGCTCCATTAAAGCCTGAGCCAATGCCCGTGCATTTTTTTGTACTTGGATTTGATACTCTTTGTATTCCGGCTGCATACATTCGTAGAATGCTACGGCCTTGGCAGCAATGACATGTTCCAGTGGACCTCCTTGAATACCGGGGAATACAGCTGAATCTAGTAACTGTGACATCATCTTGATTTCTCCTTTTGGTGTTTTCTTGCCCCATGGGTTAGGGAAATCTTTTCCCATCAGGATAATACCTCCGCGCGGACCGCGTAAAGTCTTATGAGTAGTTGAAGTTACGATATGTGCATATTTCACTGGGTTGTCAAGTAAGCCTGCAGCAATCAGTCCGGCTGGGTGTGCCATGTCAATCATCAGGATGGCACCTACCTTGTCTGCAATTTCACGCATCCGTTTGTAGTCCCATTCACGTGAATAAGCGGAGCCTCCACCTACAATTAATTTTGGGTGCTCTCTTAAGGCAATTTCTTCCATCTGGTCATAGTCTACACGACCGGTTTCCTTATTCAGGTTATATTCGCATGGAGTGTACAGAATGCCCGAAGTATTTACAGCAGAACCATGTGAAAGATGCCCTCCATGTGCCAGATTCAATCCCATGAACTTATCTCCTGGGTTCAATACAGCCAAAAATACGGCAGCATTGGCCTGTGCACCTGAATGAGGTTGTACGTTGGCCCATTCAGCACCGAAAATCTGCTTGATGCGGTCGATGGCCAGCTGTTCACTCTGGTCTACCACCTCACATCCTCCGTAATATCTTTTCCCGGGATAACCTTCTGCATATTTATTAGTCAGACAAGAGCCCATGGCTTGCATGACTTGTTCACTTACGAAATTTTCCGAGGCAATTAGTTCAATACCTTTCAATTGTCTCTGATGCTCTTTCTCAATGATGTTAAAAATTGAATCGTCTCGTTTCATGATTATAGTTGTTTTAAAATGGAAAATCCTGTTAGAAAATAACTCCGACGGAAAAGCTCAGAATATTTTTTCGTTGTTCTAATTTGATATTTCCTTCATTATGTGGAGTCTCTGTTTGTTCGGTGTTATAAGTGATGGAACGTATGGTGTTATGAAGTCCCACTTCATACCGAAAATCAAAAAAGATGTTAGATACATTTACCGCCAACCCCACAACTCCGCTATATTGGAACGGATACTGCTCTTCCTTTATGCCCTGTTGGTGGAAACCTGTGAATTCGGTAGAACAATGCTTATCCCATACCCATGTCACCTTGGGACCTACGAAAAACGCCATTCCATATGGATGTACGTCTACAAACTTATAGCCGTAAAGAACGGGGAGGTCAAACGTAGTCATCCTTCTTTTAATCAGGGAATTTTCTTTTAGGATTTCCGAGTTGGCCAATGTGCTGGGGATAGAGACACTTCCTTGTGTGATGTTGCAGGAGAACTCTGGCTGGATGAAATGATGCTTTTTCATGTTGAACCGACAGAACACCGCAGCAAAATAGCCTACTTTATAATTGTTCTGGGCGAATTCCAGTTCTTTACCGTTAATTGAAATCTCATCCGTAAAGAACATGGAAGAGTTGAAGCCTGCTTTTACTCCTAAATTGAAACGGGGCTGTTTCAGTGTAACCATAGGTGTGGTTACGGTTTGTGCCTGCAATTCGCAAACTGTCAGCACACCGCTTCCAATGAGGGTAAATAGGACTTCTTTTATCATAATTCAGTTATTTCTTTTTCTCTACAGACCATCCAAACTTGCCTATTTTCTCTCCCAGTTCATAATATCCTCCATGTGTATAAACCAGTAAGTTTGATTGTGCCAGTTCGAATTTCCCGGTTTCTGAATTCAGGTATTTGTCGTCAGCTTTCACATTGACCACATCGGCAATAAACATGTGGTGCGAACCTAACGCCACGATTTCCTTTACCCGACATTCAATGCAGAGAGGGGATTCTTCAATGAGAGGAGCTTGCACCATAGAGGACTTTCCCGGTGTAAGTTTCATTTCATGGAACTTGTTGTAGTCTTTTCCTGAACGTACTCCGCACCAGTCTGTGGCAAAAGCCATGTCTTTGGTGGTCAGGTTAATGACAAATTCCATATTCTTTTTCAGAATAGGATAAGAATGTCGTTCCGGCCTGACAGAGATATAACACATAGGCGGGTTGGTACAGATTGTACCTACCCACGCTACGGTGATAATGTTATATTCTTCTTCGCAACTGCCGCATGTAACCAAGGCAGCCGGAAGAGGATAAATCATTGTACCTGGTTTCCAGTCCTGCTTCATGGTTTACAGAAGTTTGATGTTATCCTTCTGCTGCTCTTTCTCGCAGTAGTGGCACTTCAGGAGGCCTTTTTCTTTGTCGATGACGTGAAACCAGGTTTGCATCGGCTCGTTGTTGCTGATACATTTCGGGTTGTTGCATTTCACGATGCCTTTCAGTTCGTCGGGCATTTCTACCTCTTTCTTTTCCACTACTTCATAATCACGAATGATGTTCAGCTTGATTTTAGAAGCCACCACCGATAGACGGCTGATTTCTTCTTCCGTAAAGAACCGGTCGGCAATTTTGATAATTCCCTTTTTGCACAGCTTCTTGCTTTCAAAGTTGTTGCCTATCGTAATGTTTGCATCTTCATCTTGCAAACCAAGCAAGGATACGACTGTAAACAATTTATTGGATGGTATATGGTCAATGACTGTTCCGTTTTTCAGCGCAGCCACCTGTAATTCTTTCTTTTCACTCATAGTTACTTGAATTGAATAGTTTTCCGGATTATTTTTCAGTATCAGCTTTTACCTCATCAAGCGTAATTCCCAGTACGTCGCAAAGGATAGCCTGGCGGGCATAAAGACCGTTTTTGGCCTGTTGGAAATAGTAAGCCTTCGGATTGTCGTCCACGTCGTAAGTAATCTCGTTCACACGAGGAAGCGGATGGAGGATTTTCAGATTCGGACGTGTATGTTCCAGCATCTTGTTGTTCAGGATATATACATCCTTTACTCTTTCATACTCCATGAGGTCGGTGAAACGCTCCCGTTGTACACGGGTCATATACAGAATATCGGCATCTGCAATGGTTTCTTCCGTGAAATCAGTGTGTTCTACGTATTTGATGTGATGTTCCTGGCAATACAGCTTGTATTCGTCCGGCATTTTCAGTTCGTCCGGAGCAATGAAATGGAAAGTAGGATTGAAGTGTCGCATAGCCATCAGCAGCGAGTGAACCGTTCTTCCGTATTTTAAGTCACCTACCAGATAAATGTTCAGGTTTTCCAGTGTGCCTTGAGTCTTATAGATGGAGTATAAATCCAGCATCGTCTGTGAAGGATGCTGGTTTGCACCGTCTCCGGCATTTACGATGGGTACAGGAGCTACTTCACTAGCATAACGTGCTGCTCCTTCCAGATAGTGTCTCATTACGATGATGTCAGCGTAGTTGCTCACCATCATGATGGTATCCTTCAGAGTTTCTCCTTTGGAAGAGCTGGTTACTTTAGGGTCGGTAAATCCGATAACTCTTGCTCCCAGGCGGTTGGCTGCCGTTTCAAAGCTCAGGCGGGTACGGGTAGATGGCTCAAAGAACAGAGTGGCAACTACCTTTTCTGCCAGCAGGCGGCGGTTAGGTTTCTTTTCGAACTCTTTTGCCATTTCCAGAAGATACATGATTTTCTCTTTGGAATGTTCTGCGATAGTAACTAAACTTCTATTTTCCATGTTAGCTGTTTTTGATTACTTTTATAATACCGGAATTCAAAGGTAGATAAAAAAAATAGAAATCCTACTGTTTTTGGGATATTTCGGATTACGTTTTCGCATTTAAGAGGATATTACGGAAAATAAGTCTTTGTTACAAAGATTTTCCGTAAATTTGCGGCTTAAAAGTCTAATTAATGAATATAATAAAAGTATGAGAAAAATATTTATATATGCAATGTGGGGGTTTGTGTTTCTCTGCATTGCTGCAATTGCCATTGTCTTTACAGCCATTGCGAAAGGCAAGATCGGTTATGTTCCTCCAGTGGAAGAACTGGAAAATCCGAATCTGAAGTTTGCCACTCAGGTTATTTCAGAAGACGGGAAACTACTGGGTACTTGGTCGCTTAGTAAAGAAAATCGAGTATATGTAGGCTATGAGGACCTTTCTCCCCATCTGGTACATGCGTTGGTGGCTACTGAAGACGTGCGTTTTGAAGACCATTCCGGTATTGATGCCCGGGCTTTCATGCGTGCGGTTATCAAGCGCGGAATCTTTATGCAGAAACATGCCGGTGGAGGTAGCACCATCACCCAGCAGTTGGCTAAGCAGTTCTATTCACCTACAGCGGATAATGTGATGGAGCGTTTGTTGCAGAAACCTATCGAATGGGTGATTGCCGTAAAACTGGAACGTTATTATACAAAGGAGGAGATTCTTACCATGTATCTTAATAAGTTCGACTTTCTGAACAATGCTGTAGGAATCAAAACTGCAGCCAAAACTTATTTTGCCAAAGAGCCTAAAAATCTGAAAATAGAAGAGGCAGCTACGTTGATAGGTATGTGTAAGAATCCCTCTCTCTATAATCCTCGTCGTTTTAATGAACGTTCCCGTGGACGCCGTAATACTGTTCTTGACCAGATGCGTAAGGCGGGCTTCCTTACTCAGGAAGAATGTGACTCCTTGCAGGCTCTTCCTTTGGTGCTGAAATTTCAGCCTGTCGATCATAAAGACGGACTGGCTACCTATTTCCGTGAATACCTGCGTGGCGTAATGACTGCCCGTAAACCGGACCGGAGCGATTACCGTGGCTGGCAGATGCAGAAGTATTATGAAGACTCTCTGGCTTGGGAAACTAACCCGTTGTACGGTTGGTGTGCAAAGAATAAAAAGAAAGATGGTACCAATTATAATCTTTACGTAGATGGTTTGAAAATCTATACTACCATCAATTCCCGAATGCAGCAATATGCCGAGGAAGCCGTTTATGAGCATGTAGCCAAGTATCTGCAACCTCGCTTCTTCAAGGAAAAAAGAGGACGTAAGACCGCTCCATACACCAATGAACTTACTCCAGAGGAAGTAGAACAGATTTTGAACCGTTCTATTCGCCAGAGCGACCGTTATCGTACCATGAAGGCTGACGGATGTTCGGAAGCTGAAATCATGAAAGCCTTTAATACCAAATACGAGATGTCTGTATTCTCATGGGAAGGGGAAAAAGATACAATCATGACTCCGCTTGACTCTATCAAATATTATAAACACTTCCTGCGAGCTGGTTTCATGTCTATGGATCCGATTACGGGACATGTGAAAGCATACGTAGGAGGACCTAATTATAACTACTTCCAATATGATATGGCTATGGTAGGCCGTCGTCAGGTAGGTTCAACCATTAAACCTTATTTATATGCGCTTGCCATGGAAAACGGATTTTCGCCTTGTGACGAGGTACGTAATGTGGAGCAGACGCTTTTTGATGAAAACGGAAAGGCCTGGTCACCCCGTAATAGTTCTAAGTCACATTATGGAGAAATCGTGACATTGAAGTGGGGATTGGCCAATTCTAATAACTGGATTTCAGCCTACCTTATGAGCAAGCTCAGCCCGTACGACTTGGTTCGTCTGATACATTCATTCGGTGTATTGAACAAAGATATACAGCCTACAGTCTCTCTTTGTCTTGGTCCTTGTGAGATTTCGGTAGGAGAGATGGTCAGTGCTTATACGGCCTTTGTCAATAAAGGCATTCGCACTGCTCCGCTTTTTGTCACCCGCATTGAAGATAATGATGGTAACGTCGTAGCTAACTTCACTCCACAGGTAAATGAAGTTATTAGTGAATCAACTTCTTACAAGATGCTCGTCATGCTGCGTGCCGTAATCAATGAAGGTACCGGTGGTCGTGTTCGTCGTTTGTATGGTATTAAGGCCGACATGGGAGGTAAGACAGGAACAACGAACCGTAACTCTGATGGATGGTTCATGGGCTTTACTCCGTCACTGGTATCTGGTTGCTGGGTTGGAGGTGAAGAACGAGACATTCACTTTGATACAATGCGCGACGGTCAAGGGGCTTCTATGGCACTGCCTATCTGGGGTATTTATATGCAGAAAGTTTATGCAGACAAAACATTAAGATACTCTCCAGATGAAACATTCGATATACCGGGTGATTTCGATCCTTGCAAAGACAGACTGACAGAAATAGAAGAAGAAAATAATACACGT
>NZ_DBEXBB010000160.1:0-6977 GCF_048170425.1 Phocaeicola sp. | reverse complement strand
TTAAATTTTTCAAAAATCAAACGACATGCGTAAAGTCTATTATATTTATAATCCGAAAACACGTACTTACGATCGTATTTATCCTACCATGCGCCAACGTGCCTTAAGTTATTTGAGGCAATTGTTTGTTGGTATGGGATTGGGGGCAGGTAGTTTTATTTTGCTGTTATGGATTTTCGGTTCTCCTTCGGAAAAAGATCTTCGTACGGAAAACTCCCGACTTTTATCGCAATATGCTATTCTTTCCTCTCGTATGGATGAGGCAGAAGGAGTGATGCAACGTTTGCAGCAGCGTGATGACAATATTTACCGTGTAATGATGCAAGCTGACCCGCTACCAGACGAACAGCGTTCAGGTACAGCAACTAATGCACGTTATAATGAGTTGATGGACATGGCCAATAGTCGCCTGGTTATTCATACGATGCAGAAAATGGATAATCTGGAACAGAAAATTTATGCCCAGTCTAAATCTTTTGACGAAGTGGTAGGACTCTGTAAACAGCATGACAAAATGCTGGCCTGCATTCCTGCCATTCAACCTGTTTCAAACAAGAATCTGAAGCAGACCGCTTCGGGCTACGGTATGCGTATTGATCCGATTTATAAAACCGTGAAATTTCATGCAGGAATGGACTTTTCAGCCAATATTGGCACACCGGTATATGCCACGGGTGACGGACGAGTAAAACAGGCTGGATGGGATGGACTGTATGGTAATTGTATTATTATTGACCATGGGTTTGGGTATGTAACCCGTTATGCTCATTTAAATAAAATAGAAGTGAAGGTAGGGCAGAGTGTGACACGTGGTGAGGTAATTGGCCAGGTAGGTTCTACGGGAAAGAGTACCGGGCCGCACTTGCATTATGAAGTGCGTGTAAAGGGAAAGATTGTCAATCCGGTGAACTATTATTTCATGGATTTGAATGCCGACGATTATGAAAAGATGATTGAACTTGCTGCTAACCATGGTCGTGTATTTGATTAAAAAAAGAACTGAATGTTATGGCTTTGAAAACAGATAAGGAATTAAAACTCTATTATTCCATCAGCGAAGTGGCAAAAATGTTTGATGTGAATGAATCATTGCTGCGTTATTGGGAAAAAGAGTTTCCGATGATTTCTCCTAAGAAAACAGGGGGAAATGTGCGTCAGTACCGGAAAGAAGACATAGAGAACATTCGTCTGGTATATCATCTGGTGAAAGAAAAAGGGATGACGCTGGCTGGTGCCAAGCTGAGGTTGCGGCAGAACAGGGAAGGAACCATGCAGACAGCCAATGTGGTAGAACGCTTGAAACGAATCCGCGAGGAACTGGTGAGCATGCGGAATGAGTTGGATTATCTTACTTGATTTATAAAGTTTTTTAATGGAATAGGCTGCCCGAAACAGAGCAGCCTATTTTGTATATGGACTTTTAATAAGTCACGATTGATGATACCTGTTGAAAAACTTCCTTATTCAAAATCGCTTTGTTGCTTTTCTACTTCTTTCAGTTTTAGTCGGCTTTGCTGTTGTGCTTCCTGACTTATCTTATTGAGCGGCATAAATCTTTTGTCATTCTTTGACTGGTTTTGTAAAAGCTTCAGTTCATTAGGATCAGCAATAAGCGGATGTTTGGCTTTTACTGTTTGAATAGTGATTTCAGCCGGTGCAGGAGTATGTACGCCATTATATACGACTGATGCCTTTACTTTTATTTCTCCAGCCTGTGTTTTTGCACGAACCAATACCGGAGCAGTTCCCCATTGAATAGCACGAGGATTCGTGAAGGTTTCATTATTGGCTACCAGTTCGCCCGGTCCCTCAATCTCAAACTGAATATGATAGTTGTTTAGCCGCTTGATATTTCCGTTGTCGTCAGCAATTGCTGCTACTATGGTAATTAGATCAGAGCCGTCTGCCGTGGTTTCTGTCTGCTCGTTGTCTTCCCAAAGAATTACTTTTGAAGGACGTCGGGTAGGAACAACTTTATGGGTTGCTACCAGTTTTCCGTCGACAAAACCTTCTGCCAGCAGATATGATTCTTCGTGTTTATTGGCCCTGGCCAACGCTTTGTCGTGCATTACGTCCCATACGTTGTTGAACGTAATGACGGGTGAAGGCATTCCTTCTCCTTTGATTTCTTTTTTGTAGGTATATTGTTTTCCTCCTTTGCAACAGGTAAGGCGTACTTCCTCACAATTACTGTATATGGTTACATCCTTAGGAGAGAACGGAGTCATGGCATTGGCAATGAAAACCATTGGTCCGTTTTCGGCAATCAGTTTGTCATTTTTTTCGGCCGGACGCTGTGAACAGAACATATAGTAGGATAGCTTGGGTTGGCGGAACGCATCCATGATACCTCCATAGAAAGGGTCCGGGTGGTAGCCGCGCTGATGGTCAAAAGAATGCCATAAACATCCTCCCATGTGCTGGCGTGAATTACGATATAACGCATCGTAACAAGTGTACTGGTAATCTGTTTTAGCATATCCTTGAGCCTGTATCAGCATAGGAACTTCTCCCCAGGCGCGGTTTACTCGGCTGGGAGAATTGTGAGAATTCCAGTCATCTACGTTGTCTCCCCATTCACGGGTGAAATATGAAATTTTAGGGTCCAGGTCTGATGTATTGAATGCTCCTCCGGCACCATTGACAGGATGTGTAAAGTGTATAGGAAAGTATTCATGTCCTTTAGCGGTCACATCGCAGCCTGCATAGCAATAAGGATAGGGATACTCTTCGTGGAGAATGTTTACTACATTCTTGGCAAAATCTTCCGGATACCACGTTTCGTTGAGAATCGGTTCCCACATCCAGACAGAAGGATGGTTCCGGTCGCGTCTGACCATGTTACGGATGTCGCTATATACCCTTTGTGCAAAGATGGGTTCGTCGTTCCAGAACTGCCATCCAGGGGTGTTGACGATAACAAACAGTCCCAGTTCATCGCAAGCATCCATGAAAGCCGGGTCTTGTGGATAGTGTGCGTTACGGATGACTCTTAGTCCTGCATCACGAAGTTTCTTGGCATCTCTCCAATGGAGGCTGTTTGACAGGGCGTTACCAATGACGGCAAAATCCTGATGCCTGTTGGCACCAATTAATGGATAAGGGTAAGGTTTCCCATTCAGCCAGAAGCCGTCTTTTCCCTTGAACTCAATGCTTCTGATTCCAATACGGCGGCGGTATCCGTCGATGAGGTTTCCTGCTTTATCCTTTATCATGACGTGAAGCTGGTATAAGGTAGGAGAGTCAGGTTCCCATAATTCAGGTTGGTTCACGTGCAGCAAAAGGGATGTCTGCCGTCCTTTTCCTTTGTTTACAGAGAATGCTTTTTCCGCTTGAGCAACCAGTTCTTGTGCAGTGTTAAATAGCTGGTATTCTACCTTTCCAGAGAATGATTTTTCGGACATATTCCGGATATGTGCATCCAGTTTTATATCGGCAGACTGCTCAGATACATGGTTGAAGGAAACAAATAATCCTCCACCGGCAATCTCATTTTCATAATTAGGATCGGTGAGGTATACATTATTATGCGCAATGAGCCAGCAGTCTCTGTAAATACCCCCAAAATAGGTGAAGTCAAGTGCATCCTGTGGCTTTCCGGGAGGATAAGACGGGTCGTTGCTGTTGTCAGCCCATACTGCTATTACGTTGTCTTGTCCGTAGCGCAGGTATTCAGTAATGTTTGCAATGACAGGCAAGAAGCCACCGAAATGCTCTTTTACCAGTTGTCCGTTAATCCATACCTTGGATTTTCCCATGATGGCTTCAAAATGCAGAAAAAGTTGTTTGCCTTTCCATGCTTCTTCCGGAGTAAAGTGTTTTCTATACCAAACTTCACCTTGATAGTTGATACAGCCGCTGGCTTCGGAAGGCACGTATTCTATGCCGTCAGGGAGAGAGACTAGGTTCCAGTCCTTGTCATTGAAATCCGGACGTTCAGCTCCATCCGCACTGCCTTTATGCAGACGCCATGCGGGGTTCATGCTGTAAACGGTTCTTCCGGTGTTAGGAAGCTCAAAGAAACCGGCAGTAGAAAATTCCGGTTGATGGGCAAACCCTAATTGGGCAATCATGAGTATCAAACTGCATAGGGCAGTTCGAATATCCAAAAATGGTTTCTTCATACGATATGGTTTATTTTAAGGTTAATAATCTCCTTTTTGATAGGAATTCTTTTCATGATAGAAATTAATTCTTTCTGTCCATGGCTTATCTTCTAGGGGGAAAACTTTATGAGTATTTGCCCATTCAATCCATTTGGCTTCCAGTTCCTCTACCTTATCTGGGTATGTGGCAGAGAGGTCATGCGTTTCAAACGGATCTTTGTCGAGGTCTATCAGCTCCCATTGACTGTTTCTGTCGGCTCTTACCAGTTTCCAGCTACCTTCTATGATGGCACACGAACTTTGATGTTCAAAATACAGCGTTCGCTTGTGAATGGATTGGCCGGTTGTGGCCGGAAGCAGGTTTGTTCCTGGTAGGTCTGCATGTGAGAATGTTTTAGGGTATGATATGTTGCCCAATGCCATACAGGTAGGCATTATATCAATGATATGGGCCGGTTGACTGCATACTTTTCCTTTTTGTAGATTCTTGCTTTTGTTGCCATAACAAAGAATCAACGGACTGCTGGTTCCTCCTTGAAATACCCACTTTTTGTAGCTTCTATAGGGAGTGTTTGACAGGTCAGACATCAGTTGTCCGATAAATCCTCCTTCGTCAGTAGCTCCATTGTCACTCATGAAGAGAAACACTGTATTTTCATACATGTTTTTCTTTTTGAGTTCTTTTATGACTTGTCCGATGCCTTTGTCCATGATTTCAATCATGGCAGCATAGGTAGCCATGTCTTTTATCCATTTCTCTTGCTGTTCCGGTGTCAATTCATTCCATGACGGACGTTTACCATTGAATTCTTTATTGAAGATAGGCAATTCCATATTGTCAGGAATAAGTCCCAGTCTCTTTTGTTTTTCAAATCGCTGCTTTCGTAGCACATCGTATCCTACTTTATATCGGTCCATACATTTTTCAACATACTCTGCTGGAGCCTGAAGAGGCAGATGAGGTGCATAATGGGCCAGATACAAGAACATGGGCTTGTCTGTATCATGTGTATGGATAAAACTTACCGCAGAATCGGTAATGGCTTTTGTGTAGTAATAATCGTCGGGTAATTGGGTGATTCTTTTTAAATTATTGTATACCGGGTCAGGTTTATAGTAGCTTCCTCCCCCGTGCAGACAACCGTAATACCTGTCGAATCCTCTTTGCACAGGGTAACTGCCGTTGGGAGCATCATATCCACCAGTGGTAGTAACATGCCATTTCCCGCTCATGTAAGTACGGTATCCTCCTGCTTTCATGATTTCAGTAATGGTCGGGTATTCTTTATCTATTTGTCCTCTGTATCCCGGACGGTGCTCGTCCACTTCTGCCATCCATCCCATTCCCACTTGGTGCTGGTATCTGCCGGTAAGTAGGGTTGCTCTGCTCGGACAACTTCTTCCGGTATTTTTGAACTGACTGAAGCGTATGCCATCTTGAGCCAACTTATCAATATTGGGGGTATGGATTTCACTGCCGTAGCATCCTAAATCAGAGAATCCCATGTCATCACATAGAATGAGCACGATGTGTGGGTGTGTTTTTTGGGCATGCATTGAGAGATAAGTGCCACAGATTAGAAAAGGAAGTAGTGATATTTTGTTCATGGTGAGTGTCAGATTTTGTTTCGGATAACAAAAATATGAGTAAAAAAGTGCTGTACGCTAGCGTACAGCACTTTTTAGTTTACCATCCTTCATTTGGCGTACATAAATTGTTTGTCTCAATTTCTTTTGCTGGTATCGGATAATAGTAGTATTTGTTGGTATTACCAGTTTTGCCAGTCATTAGCTGCTTGTATCTAACCTCGTTACATGTTTTCATACGCTCTTCTAGTAGCCCCCAACGACGTAGGTCATAGAAACGCTCACCTTCTACAAAGAATTCTATAGCACGTTGATGCTCTAAGTCTGCAAAAACTCCTTCGTCTGTTTTAGGTCCAGAGTAGTTGTTTAGGTTAGCTCTTCTTCTGATATCATTTAAGTACCCAATAGCTGTGTCTAAGTTCTTCTTCGCGCTTCCTCTTAAGTAAGATTCGGCTAATAACAAGATTACATCGGCATAACGGATAGCTCTTTCATTGATGGAAGACATTGGAGGATCTGATTCTGCTTCCATAGTTTTTGAATTTTGATACTTCAAAATCCAATAAGTATTTAGTTTGTCTGCTGCAAAAACTTCTTGGAATGGTTTAAGGTAATACATGCAACCTGGATAGTCCCATGCTACAGATTCACGTGCCCGGATGTCTATCTCTCCATTTTTATCTTTTTCTTTCCAGAATATATCCATCATCTGTTGAGTTGGATTTGCTTCATACCATCCACTAACTTCAGAAGCAGCATATTCGCGTGGGCGTGTATTGGTTTGAGTGGAGTTAGCGATTTCACCATTACCCCAAATATCAGTTCCACCTACTTGTTCCATGAGTAGTTCGAAAATACTTTCTTCATTATTTTCATGCGCTTCGTCAAAATTCCACGAGAAATCATCAACTAATTTGTAGGTATACGGAGATTTGGTTAAGGGTTCTAGTATATCAATAGCTTCATCAAACTTTTCTTGGTATACCAGAATTTTTCCAATAGTGGCATAAGCAGCTCCTTTTGTCGGTTTCCCTATTACGTCATTTTTGACAGGAAGGAGTCTGCCTGCTTCTGTCAAATCTGTAATAGCTTGTGCCCAAATATCAGATTGACTGGATTTGGCCAATGGGAAGGTAGAAGGATCTTGTGAGGCAGTCATTCTCAAAGGGGCATCTTTAAACTCTTTACCTAATTGGAAAAGGTAGAATCCACGGATGAAGAGACATTCTCCTTTTATTTTGTTAATGAAATCTTCTGAAAATTCTCCCTTCTTTTCTTCTAATT
>NZ_DBEXBB010000159.1:0-18287 GCF_048170425.1 Phocaeicola sp. | reverse complement strand
TTTCTTGCGTGTCCGGAACTCTTAGTAAAAACAGCACAACTTTTGCTTAATAGTCTATTATTTTAGGATGACTTTATGCAAAGTGTCTACTGTTCCAGTTTATAAAAAGAAAAAACGTCTAGTTATATCAGGAAAAGTCAGTTCTCAGTACTTCTTAGGCAGTACTACAATACTTCTTAGAAAGTACTGCAGTACTTTTAGGGGAGTACTGCAGTACTTTCTAAGAAGTATTGGATTTATAAAAGTCAGATTCCGAATGGCTGATTTCGTAGAAAAAATAGAGAGGCTACTCAATCTCAGTTGAACAGCCTCTCTATTTTTTATGTCTTTATCTTTTTTATAGATGAAGTTTCAGCTTGACAAAATTTTTGATGAATTCTACGGTACCATCAATACCTAATACAGAAGAATCGATGCATAGATGATAGGTAGCAGCGGCTCCCCATGTCTTGTAACTATAGTAGTTGTAGTAGGAAGAACGTTTCTTGTCCGCTTTTTCCATCAAGTCTTCTGCATCTTCTGCGCTGATGTGGTGTAGTTTCATCAGTCGTTCAATGCGAGCTTCCGGTGAGGCTGATACAAAGATATTGGCACATCTGGGATGATCACGTAAAATGTAGTCTGCACATCTTCCCACGAAAAGGCACGATTGCTTTTCTGCCAGCTGGCGAATGACATCACTCTGGATTTTGAATAAGGAATCATTGCTGAGATAGGAGTTGTATGGATAGGCTCCTTCTGTAATAAAGGGGAAGCGGGTACCGAATAAGCCTCCTAAAATGGTTTGAGAAGCTTTTTCATCGGCTTTTTCGAAGAATTCCTTGCAAAGTCCGCTTTCTTCAGAGGCCAGGTTAATAAGCTCTTTATCGTAGAAGGCAATGCCTAAGTCATTTGCTAATTTCTCGCCTATTTCTTTTCCGCCGCTGCCCAGCTGGCGTCCGAGATTAATAACATAGTGTCCGTCCATAGTGTAACTCTTTAGTTGATACACAACAAATATAATTCTTTCTGCGGAAAAATGTCACTTTTTTGTCTTTTATTTTATTTCGATTCCAGTTTCGGCAGCGTGTCGTTTGAATTTCTGGAACTGACTGTAGAGCATGCTTCCGGCAATGATGCTGGCGGTTATGTCAGAAATCGGCATGCTGTACCACACTCCGTCTACTCCCCAGAAAAGCGGAAGGATGAGCAAGCAGGGAATCAGAATCAGCACCTGACGGCTTAAAGAGAGTATGATGGCTTTCTTAGCCATTCCGATACTTTGGAAGAAGTTGGAAGTAACCATCTGAAAACCGATAATAGGGAAAAACATGACGACTACCCGCAAACCTTTGGTGCTTAGCTGGATGAGCTGTGAATCGGTGGTGAAGGCGGCTACGGCCAGCTCTGGCATCAGTTCACCCACTAAGAAGCCGCTGGTAGTAACAAAGGTGGCAGCGATGACGGTATATTTCATTACCTGATTCACGCGATGATAGTGTTGGGCACCAAAGTTGTATCCGGCAATGGGCTGCATTCCCTGATTCAAACCCATCACAATCATGACGAATAAGAATACAATACGGTTGACGATTCCAAATGCACCGATGGCCAAATCTCCATCATATAGTTTTAATCCTTTGTTTATCAGAATTACGATAAAGCAGGAGGCTAGGTTCATGAAAAATGGAGCCAGTCCGATACCGATGATATTTTCTACCAATATTCTTTTTAGGCGATAAATGCCTCTCCGGAAGTGAAGCAGTTCATTCTTGTTACAGAAAATCCAGATAAGCCAGCAGAGTGAAATCACCTGAGCCAGGACGGTTGCCACGGCAGCTCCCCTTATTCCCATGTGGAATGTATAGATGAACAGCGGGTCTAGCAAGGTATTGATGATGACAGTCAGTATAGTGGCAGCCATAGCTTTCTGGGGATGTCCGGCAGAACGTAACACGGAATTGAGCCCTAAATACATGTGTGTGACTACATTTCCTAGTAATATGGTAATCATGTAATCTTTTGCGTAGGGCAGTGTGGCATCACTGGCACCAAAAAAGTATAAGATAGGGTCCAGAAACAAGAGACAGACAATGGTAAACACAATTCCGATAATCAGATTTAATGAAACGACATTTCCTAAAATCTGCTGGGCTGTGGTATAATCCTTCTGGCCAAGTTTAACGGAAATGAGTGTAGATGCACCGACTCCCACCAGTGAACCAAAGGCGGCAGCAAGATTCATTAACGGAAAGGTAATAGCTAGTCCTGATATGGCCAAGGGACCAACACCGTGTCCGATGAAAATACTGTCCACCATGTTGTAAAGTGAAGAAGCAGTCATGGCAATAATGGCCGGAATGGCATATTGCATTAAAAGTTTTCCAATTCTTTCAGTTCCAAGTTCAGTAGCTGTTCCTTTTTGTGACATAATTATTTTTTCTTATTAATTGTTATCCAGAAATCTTTAGATTTTCTAAAAAATCGTGCAAAGGTAAACTTTTTTCCGCAATCAGGGAAAACTTTGTGTATCTTTGCGCTCCAAAAATAAAAAGCTATGTAGATGAAAGTGAATAGAATAGGATTAGTTTTTTTCTTTTTGTTCTGTGGGGGGATTACTTCGGCAGAGACTTTATATAAATACAGAATTCAACTGGCTGACAAGTTAAAGTCTGTATATTCTTTGGAACATCCTGAAACTTTCTTGTCAGAACGAGCACTTGCCCGTCGTGCTAGTCAGGGATTAATGGTTGATTCTACCGACTTACCCGTTTGTCGTGCCTATATTGAGTGCCTGAAGTCGCAGGGAGGAAAATATATCTCATCTAGTAAATGGAACAATACCGTGTTGATGCAGGTATCTGATGAGGCTGTTGCTTTACGTTTCTTGGACAATGCTTTTGTCCGTTCTGTTAAGAAAGTATGGGTATCCCCGGATTCCATTATGCCCCGTAACAAAGACAGAAAGGAGCAGGTGAAGAATCAGTGGAAAAAGCAGGATGATTATTATGGGATGGCAGCCGAACAAATCAAAATTCATCATGGAGACAGTCTGCATCTGGCTGGTTTTAAGGGTAAAGGGATACAGATTGCGGTCATTGATGCTGGCTTTTATAATGTAGATGCCATGAAAATCTTCAAGAATACAACGATTTTAGGCACACGTGATTTTGTCAACCCTTCTTCAGATATTTATGGGGAGCATAATCACGGCATGAAAGTCTTGTCGTGCATGGCTGTGAATACACCTCATGTGATGGTGGGAACAGCACCCGAAGCGAGCTATTGGCTTTTAAGAAGTGAAGACAATGATACGGAACAGCCAGTGGAAGAGGATAACTGGGCTGCGGCTGTGGAGTTTGCCGACAGTGTAGGGGTGGATATTATCAATACGTCATTAGGATATTATTCATTTGACGACCCGATTGATAATTATACGTATCGTCAGTTGGATGGACATACTTCTTTGATGGCCGCTTCTGCTTCGTATGCAGCCAAGAAAGGACTTTTGGTGGTGTGTAGTGCTGGAAATTCCGGTATGGATACCTGGAAAAAAATCACTCCTCCAGCCGATGCCGAAGATATACTGACCATAGGGGCCATTGATAATATGGGTGTAAATGCCGCTTTTTCTTCCATTGGCAATACGGCTGACGGACGTATCAAACCCGATGTCATGGCGATGGGTGTACGCTCGGCAGTGGTAGGAGTAGACGGAGGTACTTCTTTTGCCAACGGCACTTCTTTTGCGTCGCCTATTTTTTGCGGACTGGTGGCTTGCTTGTGGCAGGCATGTCCTTGGCTTACGGTGCGGCAACTCATTCATGTAGTGCATGAAGCCAGCGACCGCAATGCTTATCCCGACAATATATACGGATACGGAGTGACAGATATATGGAAAGCCTATCAACTGGCTATGAAACTGAAAACGGATAGTGATGGAAAATAAACCTCTGTCTTTGCTCGAACTGAATTCTTTGGTCAGACGGAGCATTACCTCCTGTTTGCCGGATGAATATTGGGTACAGGCCGAATTGAGCGATGTGCGCGTAAATTATTCCGGGCATTGCTATCTGGAGTTTGTACAGAAAGATGCCACCGGCAATGCGCTCCTGGCCAAGGCAAGAGGAATTATATGGGCAAATGTCTTTACCCGCTTGCGGAGTTATTTTGAACGTGAAACGGGGCAGGCTTTTGTTTCAGGCCTGAAGGTGCTGGTAAAAGTCACGGTCGATTTCCACGAACTGTATGGCTACTCGCTGACGGTAGTCAATATTGACCCTACCTATACCTTGGGAGATATGGTGCGTCGCCGTAAGGAAATTCTGAGACAGTTGGATGAGGATGGAATTCTGACACTGAATAAGGAACTGGAACATCCCGTGCTGACACAGCGTATTGCGGTCATTTCATCGGCTACGGCTGCCGGTTATGGCGACTTTTGCAATCAGTTGCAGCATAATGCTTTCGGATTTGTATTTTATCCCCGGCTTTTTCAGGCCATTATGCAGGGAGAGCAGGTAGAACAGTCCATCATTCAGGCACTCGACCGTATTAATGCGACACGCGATAACTGGGATGTGGTAGTGATTATCCGAGGAGGAGGAGCTACTTCCGACCTTTCCGGTTTTGATACCTACGATTTGGCAGCAAACTGTGCACAGTTTCCGCTTCCCATTATTACCGGAATCGGTCATGAACGAGACGATACGGTGCTGGATATGATTTCACATACCCGTGTCAAGACTCCGACGGCTGCGGCTGAGTTTCTGATTAATCATGTAAGGCAGACGGCACAGGAGCTGGAAGCATACGAAGAAGTCATTTATCAGGAAGTGCCTCGCTTGTTGCAACAAGAGAAACAGCGGCTGGAGTCATTTGTAACCCGGATTCCGGGACAAGTACAGATGCGGTTGCAGCGGGAAAACTTCCGTCAGGAGAAGTTTCAGAACCGGATGAAAACGGCCTGGCAGTCACGTCTGTTGCAAGAAAACTACCGTTTGCAGCTAATGCCCAGAGTGTTTTCCGCTTTGCAGAATCGTGTGCAGCGTGAGACGCATCGTCTGGAATTGCTGGCACAGCGGGTAGATTCGGCTTCTCCGGAGAAGTTATTGAAAAAAGGATACAGCCTTACTTTGCTGGATGGAAAGGTGGTGACGGATGCTTCCTTGCTGAAACCGGGAGATGAAGTGGAAACCCGTCTGGCAAAAGGTATATTTAGGAGTAAAGTAATAAAATAAGTAATATGGCAGCAAAGAAGGAAACCTATTCGGAGGCAATGAAACGCCTGGAGGAAATAGTGTCTCGCATTGAAAGCAATGAATTGGATATAGATCAGTTGGGTGAATACTTGCAAGAAGCCCAGAAGCTGATAAAGTTCTGCAAGAACAAGCTGTATAAGGCCGATGCGGAGATAAAGAAAATCTTGGAAGAAGATAATGAGGCACAAGCCTGAAACAAAAAAGCCAGACCGGAAAGTCTGGCTTTTTTGTTTATCGGATGATGGTCATTTCTTTGAGCAAATGAGAAGCACCGGCAAACTTGTCAATGATGAACAAGGTATAGCGGATGTCTACACAGGCCGCACGTTGCAATTGTGGGTTGTAGGCAATGTCACCGGTCAATCCCTCGTAGTTGCGGTCGAATCCGGTACCGATTAGCTCACCTTTTGCATTGAATACCGGAGAACCGGAGTTACCTCCCGTGTTGTCTGTCGCAGTGGCGAAGCAGACTGGCATTCGTCCGTCAGGCATAGCATAAGGACCGAAATCCTTCTTTTCATACAATTCTTTCAGTTTGGCAGGTACCACAAATTCCGGATTGTTTGGGTCTTCCTTTTCCATCACCCCTTTTAGAGTGGTGTAGTAGAGGTATTCTTTTCCGTCAGCCGGCTCGTAGGATCCAATCTTTCCGTAAGTCAATCGGAGGGTAGAGTTGGCATCCGGATAGATAGGCTGTCCGTTGGCTTTCTTCATTTGCAATACACCCTCTACCCAAGTCTTGTGAGCTGCGTTGTATGCATTGGTTTCCTCCTGCATGGCATCGCTGGTAGCCTGGTATCCGTTGCGTACGGAAGCGGCATATCTCACCATCAGGTCGTTTTCCAACTGTTGTGCATCAGGCTGTTTCAGAAACTCCTCCAGGGCTTCCGGACTTCTGAAAATGGACTGGTCGAAGCAGGCATCCACAAATGCATCGGTGTTGCCCTGGAAATCCTTTTCAATAGTCTGGAATATATCAATTCGCTGGTCTGCCGGAATCAGTCGGGCATACAAGGCAATCAACTGTTTGGATACCTTGCGGTCGACTTCCGGATTGTAGTCCTTGTTGAAGAACTTTTGTCCAGCTTCCTTTAGGACAGCAACAGCTTCGTCAATGTCTTTTTGCTTTTGGCTTTCCAGTGCCACTCTCAACGCATCCGTATCGGGTACCTTAAAGAATTCGGTTCCCAACATCAGGGCTTCGTAAATAGCCTGCTGATGGTACACTGCATCGTGACGCTGTGCTACAATCTGCTTGATACTTTCGTAGGCTTTCCGGTATTTGTCATTTCCGATGGAATCTCCGAAAGCTAACAATTGTTCCTGCTCCCGTTTCTTGCGGTCGAGTACTTTCAGGCGTACCAGTCCTTCGTTCATGCCGATGGCATTTTTCCAGTAGTTAGCCGATGAAGCATACTTGGCTGCATACTGGATACGGGTATGCGCATCCTTTGCCATTTCTTCTCCCAGCACCCGTAAGCGCACGCCACGAATGGTGTCACGCATGAAGTTGGTAGTTTGCATGCGTTCTTCCACCTCATCGCTGATCATGTAACGCCAGTTGCGTCCGGGGAATCCCATTACGAAAGTAAAGTCGCCTTCCTTCACTCCTTTCAGGTTGATGACAATGTGTTTCTTTACTTTCAAAGGTATGTTTTCGGCATTGTAATTGGCCGGTTTTCCGTTTTTATCAGCGTAGATACGGAAGATAGAGAAATCACCGCAGTGACGAGGCCACATCCAGTTGTCGGTATCTGCTCCGAACTTACCGATAGAAGAGGGGGGAGCTCCCACCATACGTACATCCTTGTAGGAAGTCTTGACAAACAGGTAGTATTTGTTGGCTCCATAGAACGGTTTCAGTTCTAAAGTTGTAAATTCGTTAGTGCGGATACGCTCTTTCTTGGCAAACTTTTCAGTCACTTTGGCTAAGAAAGAAGGAGAGAGGTAGTTGGTTCCGTCCGGGTCTTTGGATTTTTTCAATTGTTTCTGTACATATTCCGTTACGTCAAGTATCCGGTCGATAAAGGTCACGCTCAGTCCTTCACACGGAAGTTCCTGTTCGCGGGTCATGGCCCAGAAACCGTCGGTCAGGTAATCATGTTCCACAGAGCTGTGTTGCTGGATGTAACCGTATCCGCAGTGGTGGTTGGTCAGCACCAGTCCTTCCGGGGAGATGACTTCCCCCGTACATCCGCCTCCGAAATGCACCACGGCATCTTTCAGGCTGATGTTGTCCGGGCAATACACCTGGTCAATGCTGATGTCCAGTCCCAAATCCTGCATCACGGCAGCATTCTGCTGTTTCAGGTCGGTCAGCATCCACATTCCCTCATCCGCATGAGCGGTGAGGGAAAGGATCGCAAATAAGGATAATAATAATTTATGCTTCATTATTCTACAATTGTCATTTCATCAATCAGGTTCTTGCAGCCTCCCAATTTTTCTACGATGAACAGCACGTAGCGAATATCTACGGCGATACAACGCTGGAGGTTGTTGTCGAAGTTGATGTCTCCGGAAAGAGATTCCCAGTTGCCATCAAATGCGCATCCAATCAGTTCACCGTTTCCGTTCATGACTGGAGAACCAGAGTTACCGCCGGTAATGTCATTAGTTGTCAGGAAGCAAGTCGGCATTTCCCCATTCGGCAATGCATAGCGTCCATAGTTCTTTGTGGCATACAACTCTTTCAATTTAGCCGGTACGACAAATTCCGGATTGTTCGGGTCTTCTTTTTCCATTACCCCTTTCAGTGTAGTGTAATATTTGTAGTGTACACCATCTTTCGGATCGTAAGCCTTTACATTACCGTAAGTCAGACGGATGGTAAAGTTGGCATCCGGCGCTTTAGGAGTCGGTGCATACATTTCGCAAAGACCGCGTACGTAGGTCTTGTGCAGCAGGTTGATGTCACCGTTGGCTTGATCCAGCTTGTCTGCCAGTTCCTTGTATTTCTTACTCACTGCAGCGGCATATTCAGCCGACAGGTCTTTGTTGATAGCCTCTACGGTAGGATTTTCGATGAAAGCGTTGAAATTCTTTTCATTGGCGAAGATGCTGTTGTTGTAGAGGGCATCTACGTAGGCATTGTAATCGCCCTTGAATGTTTTCTGTACGGTCTGATAGAAATCAGGCAATGCTTCAGCCGGCACTTTTTCTGCATAAAGCGGCAACAGAACTTTAGCCACCTTGCGGTCTACTTCGTGGTCATAGTCCTTGTTGTGGATGTCAGCGTAGGCTTCTTTCAGGGTGGCAATGGCTTTTTCTACATCTTTTTTCTTATTCTTTTGCAGGGCAGTTGCCAAGTCCTGAAGTGCTTCCATTTTCGAAGTCAGGGTGAATTCGATACCGCTTCTGAAAGTTTCAGTGAAATAAGTCAGTTGTGTGCGCAGCGGAGTGACACGCTTTACATAGTCGTCAATCTTTCCTACTACAGCTGCATAGTCTGCATCCTGTTTTTCCTTGGCAAAAGCGGCAAATTTAGCTTCCTGTTCAGCCTTTGTTTCCAGCACCTTGTTCTCCACAATGGCCTTGTTCATACCAATCGAGTTTTTCCAGTAGTTGCTAGAACCGGCAAACTTGCTGGCATACTGGATACGTACCCTGTCGCTGGCAGCCATTTCCTTGCGAAGAATATTCTGGCGTTCTTCGCGTACGGTAATACGTGGCACGTTGATGCCTTCCATGCGCAGACGTACTTCACTTTCTGTCAGGTAGCGGCTGGTGCTTCCAGGGAATCCCATAATCATGGCATAGTCGCCTTCCTGCAATCCTTTCAATGAGATAGTCAGGTGTTTCTTTACTTTCAAAGGCACATTCTCTGCGCTGTATTCAGCCGGATTACCATCCTTGTCGGCATAAATACGGAACATAGAGAAGTCCCCTGTGTGACGCGGCCACATCCAGTTGTCGGTTTCACCTCCGAATTTACCGATTGATGAAGGAGGAGCGGCTACCATACGTACGTCACTGTAAGTCTTGATAAAGAACAGATAAAATTTGTTTCCTTCATAAAACGGAAGTGCTTGTGTAGAGATACCCGGTTTGCCTTTCAAGTCACTTTTTTTCAGTTCGTCTGCTGCCAGTTTCTTCAGGTATTTGCTTCCAAAAGACTCAGTTTCGCTGACTTTTCCTTTACGGATATCTTCATTTACTTTTTCTGTTATATCTACAATCCGGTCTACAAACTTAAAAGTCAATCCCGGTGTAGGAAGTTCTTCCTGATAACTTTTTGCCCAGAACCCGTCGGTCAGGTAATCATGTTCTACTGAGCTATGTTGTTGGATGGCGTCATATCCACAGTGGTGATTGGTCAAAATCAATCCGTTGGGTGAGATAATTTCACCAGTACATCCGCGTCCGAAAATTCCGACGGCATCTTTTAATGTTATCTGGTCAGGATTGTAGATGTCCATGATGTCCATTTTCAGTCCTTGCGCTTTCATTCGGTCCGCAAGATTCTGCTCCTGCATGAGCTGGAGCAACCACATTCCTTCATCGGCTTTTGCCGGAGAGAATACAGCACAAACAAGTGCGAGTGCGAGTACTTTCAGTTTTTTCATTGTTTATGTATAGTGTTAAAATATAGATTGCACAAAAATAGTAAAAAAATGCACACCATTCTCATGCGGGTCACTTAAAAGGTAATAAACCACTATCTTAGTATAAATTTTGATAATATATTTCGGCGCTTCCTTGAAAGATTATACCTTTGCCCACAAATTTAAAAGGTTTCAGCATGTATAAACTTTATTTTTTTCTGTTGTGTGCAATGCTTTGCACCTCTTGCAGTAAGAAATATAAGATAGAAGGTACTTCATCTGTTTCTATGTTGGACGGAAAAATGCTTTTTATAAAAATCCCGGTGGGTGATAAATTGGTCAACATTGATTCGGCAGAAGTAATTCATGGCTTATTCGAAATGCAGGGAAAGGTTGATTCCACGGTTTTGGCTTCTTTGTATATGGATGATGAGTGCATCATGCCTTTGGTGATAGAACCGGGCCACATTGATATTCAGATAGACAATGCGGGAATTACGATTAAGGGGACTCCGTTGAACGATTGCTTCAATGATTTTGTGGTACAGAAGAACTCACTCGACGACCGTGCTTACGAAGTAGAGCGGGAGGAAAGTCGCATGATTATGGATGGAAAGGATTTGCAGACAGTACATCAGGAAATCCAGAAAAAGCGCGACGAGATAGTTACAGAAATGAACCAGCTGGCCAAGACTTTTATTCAGGAGAACTACGAAAATGTATTGGGACCGGGATTGTTCATTATGTTAGGTAACAGCATGCCTTATCCCTTCATGACTCCTCTGATGCAGGAAATCGTTGACGCGGCTCCTGAAACGTTCAAGAATAATTACATGGTGAAGGAATATGTGTCTGTGGCACGTGAAAACATGTCGCATGCTCCTCTTCGTCATTAAAAAAATCGGGTAAGAATATTTCTTTCTACCCGATATTTATTTTATTCTCCACTTTTCTTTTCTCCTTTGTATTTTTCCGGCAATCCTTTTTCAATGACCTTATAGGATTCTTCCATCAGCATGGTCTGATTGTCCTGTCCTTTTCCTTGTGGATAGATAGGCTGATGAATAGTTAGTTTCAACGGATGCCAGGAAAGCATTTTGCCCGTGCGCGGCAAAATGTCGAAAGAACCGCTGATGCTCATTGGCACTACTGGAAGCTGCAACTGGTCAGCTAGCAGGAAAGCCCCTTTCTTAAATTCATTCATGCGACCGGTAAAGGTTCTTCTGCCTTCCGGAAATACCACGAGTGAAGTACCTCCCTGCAAGATTTTTTCTGCTCGTTTGATGGTCTCATATACTTTGCGCGGACTGGATTTATCAACGAAAATGAAACCGGCTGATTCGCAGGCTTTTCCTACGAAAGGAATGCTGCGCAGGCTTTTCTTCATCATCCATTTGAAGTTTCTTCCTAGGAATCCATAGATAAGGAATATGTCGAAAGCTCCCTGATGGTTGGCTACAAATACATACGACGTGTTGTGGTCAATGTTTTTGTGCCCTTCCACTTTCACCGGAAGCAAAAATAGAAAACAAGTGAGTTGTGACCATATTTTTCCCGGGTAATATCCCCAGAAGTGTCCGTTGCCCAGCCAGCATCCTAGCATGGTAGTCAGCGCAGTCAGGATGGTCAGTACGAGAAAAATGGGAAGCCCGATACAGATTTGGTAAATGATGTATAAGAATCTCATAAGTATATAAGTTTTATTGGATTGATTTGTTATTTCCTTTTTTTAGTGTGAGGACAGTTATTTCCGGCCAGGCACCCAGGCGCATGGGGAAGAGTACATAGCCCAGTCCGATGTTTACGTACAGCCCTCGGTTGCCTTCCAGATACATTCCTCTGTGTTCCGGATAGATAAATTTGGACACTGAAAACCCGAACAGGCTGATTTGCATGTCGTGGGTATGACCTGACAAGGTAAGCTGTACCGAGGTGTCTGGAAGCACTTTCCGGCGCCAGTGTGTAGGGTCATGACTTAGCAGTACCTTGAACATGCCGTCTGTGCCTTGCAGAGCCTTGGGCAAGTCACCTCTGTCAGGGAAAGGTGGCTTGCCGCTGTTTTCTACGCCGGCTACGGCAATGGAATCTGTACCTTTATATATAATACGGTGGTCATTTTGCAGCATGCACCATCCCATACGGTTTTCGCGTGCAATCAGACTGTCTACGTTAGCCAGACGAGCCTGTTCGTTTTCCCACTTTACGTAGGAACCATAGTCGTGGTTACCCAAGACGGAATACACTCCGTCGCGAGCTTTCAGTTGTGAGAACACGGGCATAAATTCCAGCAGTTCGTCGGCGCGGCTGTTCACGAGGTCACCAGTGAATACAGCCAAGTCTGCACCTTGCCGGTTGCAAATATCGATAGCTTCCTGAAGTGCCCTTCCATTTCCTTTCCAGCTTCCGGAGTGGATGTCCGACAATTGCAGAATGCGATAGCCATCGAATGCATCCGGCAGGTCGGGCGAGTAGAATGTAACTTCTTTTACTTGAAAATTCTCCTTTCCCTCAATGGCTCCAAACAATACATATCCGAAAACAAGCAATGCAGGTGCCAGTGAAATCCATCCATGAGGCACAGGGCGCTTTATCAATCTTCTGATCAGTTTCAGCAGAATACTGGTCAGCATGAATAGCATTTTAGGAATGGTGACGCATAGCGCAATAATCAGGTAGGTTCCGAAATATTCATGTAAACTGTCATGTCCCACAAGGAAAACTACTAATGCGAGCAATAGTAATAAGGTGGGCAGCCAGTAGGCACGTTTCCACTTCTTATCGTGCAGGCTGGTCAAATAGGTCTTGTAGATATACCAGTCTGGTAGCAGGAACAAGGCCAAAAATATCAGTGACACTCTTAGTAGAATCATATTTGTGTACTTATTTTAGGGTTGCAGATTGGCTGCGAGATATTTTCGCAGTACGTCGGCATCTATATTCCGGCGGGAAGCATAGTCCATGAGTTGTTCCTCGTCTATTTTTCCTACCGAAAAATAACGTGAGGCCGGATGGGCAAACATCAGTCCGCATACCGAGGCATGAGGTTGCATCATTCCGTTCTCTGTCAGATGTATCCCGATGCGTTTCATGTCAATAAGTCTGTCGAGCAGAAAGCTGACAGATATATCGGGCAGGGAAGGATAGCCTACGGCAGGACGTATGCCCTGGTAGTCTTCGTTCAGTAGCTGTTTCATCGTCAGCTTTTCGTCCTTGGCGTATCCCCACACCTCCTTACGCAGGGTTTCGTGTATTTTTTCAGCTGCGGCTTCTGCCAGTCTTTCCCCGAGCGTTTTGATGAGCAAGGACTGGTAGTCGTCATGGCTGAACTCTTCTTCCATGGCTGGCTCGATGGTGGTAGCGAATCCTCCTACCGTATCCTTGATGCCGGAAGAAAGAGGACGGACAAAGTCACTCAGACAGAGAAACGGGTCGTCTGGACGGACGCGGCTCTGCTGACGGAGCAGAGGGAATAAAGTTCCCTCTAACAGCAGATTGTCGCCTTCGGCATTGGCTTCCATCAGGCGATAAATGGCATATACCTTGTATTTCCCGTCAATTTTGTTCAGCATGCGTACTGCTTCTTTGTGCAGTTGCATGGCTTCAGCAGCTTTGGCGCGTTCAGCTTCGGGAAATGAAGCCAGCCATCCGGCCCGACAGGCATCACACCCATGAATGTCGGCAATGGCTGCGTAGCGAGGCTGAAATCCCCATGCGTGGAAAAAATAAATCCAGTTGATGTATTCAGCCAAGTCGTGTATGTCGTAACTGACGGTCGTGATGTCTGTTTTCATTTGCTTTCTTTTAACGTTCAAATCGGAGGGCTTGTCCACGGTGATTCTTGTTGACTGTTCCATTCTCATAAACAGCTGTACCGTTGACAAAAGTTTTTTCTACTTGGGCATGGAAGGTACGGCCTTCCATCGGACTCCAGCCACATTTGCTTTCAATGCAATCAGCTGTTGCAGTCCATTCCTTATGCGGATTCAGCAGAACCAGGTCGGCCTGATAGCCCGGGCGGATAAATCCTCTTTGGCTAATCTGGTAAAGCTGTGCCGGTGCGTGGCACATTTTCTGTACTAACTGTTCGATAGACAGGAGGCCTTCGTGTACCAGTTCGTAGATGCTGACCAGTGAGAACTGCAGGGTCGGCATGCCCGATACGGCTTTCAGGGCCCCTCCTTCTTTCTCACTTAACAGGTGAGGTGCATGGTCGGTAGCAATGACGTCAATCAAGTTGGTAGTCAGGGCTTTTCTCAGTGCATCACGATCTGCTTTTGTCTTGATGCTGGGATTGCACTTGATGCGTGCACCCAGTTGGGCATAGTCTTCATCGCAGAACATAAGGTGCGATACGCAGGCTTCTGCCGTAATTTTCTTTTCGTGGAGCGGGCGGTCTTCCAATAAGCCCAGCTCACGTGCTGTGCTGATGTGCAGGATGTGCAGACGGGCACCTGTTTCCTTAGCCAGTTGTACGGCCAGTGATGAAGAATGGTAACATGCCTCTTCATCGCGTATCAGCGGATGGAAAGAAATATCCAGGTCTTCACCATATTGCTTTTTGAAGCGTTCGGTATTTTCGCGGATGGTTTGCTGGTCTTCACAATGGGTAGCAATCAGCATGCCCGCTTCTGAGAATATTTTTTTTAATGATTCCATGCGGTCTACCAGCATGTTTCCGGTGCTGGCTCCCATGAACAGTTTCACACCGCATACGTGAGTCTTGTCAAGCGCCTTCAGCTGGTCGGCATTGTTGTTCGTAGCCCCAAAATAGAAAGAATAGTTGACAATGCATTTAGTGGCTGCATCCTGGAACTTATTTTCCAGTGCTTCTAGTGTGGTAGTCTGGGGGGTGCAGTTCGGCATATCCATGAACGAAGTTACTCCTCCTGCAGCAGCCGCAGCTGTTTCGGTAGCCATGTCTGCTTTGTGGGTAAGTCCCGGATCGCGGAAATGCACATGGTCATCTATCACTCCTGGCAACAGAAAGCATCCTTGTGCATCAATCTCTTCTTCACAATCGGCAGCGGGTTTTCCCTCTCCTTCAATGACCTCTTGTATCTTTTCTCCTTCAATCACCACAGAACCGGTAAAGCGGCGTCCTTCATTTACGATGATTGCATGATGTATCCACGTACGTTTCATAATGCTTCTTAGTTAGAATGTTTAGGATATTTTTTGAACCAGCTGTCCCATTTCAGTTGGATGACACCGAATACAGCTTCCCCAAAGATACTGCTGTTCATTTTGGAAGTACCTAATTCGCGGTTGATAAAGATAACCGGTACTTCTGTAATACGGAATCCGCATTTAAAGGCAGTGAATTTCATTTCTATCTGGAAAGCATATCCTTTGAAACGGATGTGGTCCAGATGAATGGTTTCAAGTACTTTACGACGGTAACATACAAAACCGGCGGTAGTGTCGTGAATGGGCAGTCCGGTAATGAACCGCACATATTTGGAGGCAAAGTAGGACATCAGTACTCTTCCCATGGGCCAGTTCACCACATTGACCCCGCTTACATAGCGTGAACCGATGGACACATCGGCCCCCTCTTCATGGCAAGCCTTGTAAAGCCTGGGCAAATCATTGGGGTTATGGCTAAAGTCGGCATCCATTTCAAAGATGTAGTCGTATCCTTTTTCGATAGACCATTTGAAGCCGGTAATATAAGCTGTTCCCAGTCCGAGTTTACCTTTTCGTTCAATCATAAACAAACGTTCGGGAAACTCTTTTTGGAGACGGCGTACGATATCAGCTGTTCCGTCGGGAGAGTTGTCTTCGATGACCAGAATGTGGAATGTTTTCTCAAGTCCGAATACCGCCCGGATTATATTTTCGATGTTTTCCTTCTCATTGTAAGTAGGAATAATCACAATACTGTCACTTGTCTGCATGGTGTATCAATTAGAATTGTGCAAAGATAGAAATAAAAATGTGATTCCTTTTTTCGTGCTCTGAATTTTTCTTTCTAAAAACGCAAGTGTGTTTAAGAGCAAACGCCTAAGCGTTTTAGTTGAAACACAAGTACGTTTTACTTCAAACGTAAGTACGTTTGAGTCAAAACGCTTAGACGTTTTGGAGCAAGCGTTTGGATGTTCTTGAAAAGGATGGGAAATAAGCCTTTTTCTTCTTGGAAATTTGTAAAAAACAGAGTATATCTTCATGGAAAAATGGTATACAGTGGGGACGGTTTTCAATTTCTTATAAAAAAAGTGACAGAAGTGTCTGCTTTCCCGAAAAAAGTTTGTAGACTTGTGCCCATTATTCTAAAAACCAATGTGATTTAAGATTATGATTATAGGAATTGATGTAGGAGGAAGCACCACCAAGATTGTCGGGATTAAGGACAGTGAAATCAAGCATCCGATGTTTGTGACCGCTAAGGATCCGGTTACTTCGCTGTTTGGTGCATTTGGAAAATATATATACGACCATTCCATCCGGCTTTCGGAGGTGGAGCAGGTAATGCTTACCGGAGTGGGAAGTTCATACATTCAGCAGCCCTTGTACGGTCTGCCTACGGCCCGTACGGATGAGTTTATCGCTAATGGTCTGAGTGCCCAGTATGCCACAGGGTTAGATAAGCTCATGGTGGTGAGTATGGGAACGGGAACGTCTTTCGTGAAAGTGGAACATGAAAAGATTCGCCATGTGGGCGGAATTGGTATCGGGGGAGGCACACTGATGGGATTGTCGCGTCTGTTGTTGCATACGCAGGACATTCTGTGGGTGTCAGAACTGGCTGGAAAAGGTAATTTGAAGAACGTGGATTTACAGATTCAAGATATTTGTCAGACTTCCTTGCCCGGACTGCCGCTTGATGCCACGGCTTCCTTATTGGGAAAATTAGATAACAATGTGTCTCCCGAAGATTTGGCTTTGGGTTTGATGCACATGGTGTTGCAATCTATTGGGCAAGCTGCGGTGCTTTCTGCTTTGGAAATGAAAATCCGTGATTTTGTATTGATTGGCAACCTGACCCAGCTGCCTCAATGTCGTCCGGTCTTCGATGCCATTGCGCAGATGTACGACGTGCGTTTTATCATTCCGGCAAACGCGGAGTATCAGACGGCCATAGGAGCCGCATTAGCTTATATCAAACAAAAAGAAACAAGTCCGGTAAGGGAGTAATTCTTACCGGACTTGTTTCTTTTTGTGAGTCTTATTCCGTTATTTCTGGCGCAGGATATCGGCTATCAGGTAAACTTGGCTTTCTGACAGACCTTGTGCCGTCAGTGCATCCTTGTCAGCCAGGAACAGGGACATAAATTCGTCGTCTGATTTGCAAGCTGTTTCTGCTTTCCGGTAGTGGATTAACGCCTGAGGGATGTTTCCCATAGCCAGATGGACGTGACCTGAGTTCAACCAGTCATTGGCCTGGGGATTTTCCAGTGCAAGCAACTTTTCATACATGCGGACAGCTTCTTTGTATTTTCCAGACATGAAGTAACACCATCCGATGGCTCGTCGTGCCTTTTCCGGATGTGTCTCCAGAAATTCAACTTTGTAAAAGACCTTGATGGCCTCCGGATAATTTCTCAGAGCCGCATGACATTGTCCGGTTTGCATCAGAATATGCAGGTTGTCCGGGTCGAATTCAAGCACTTTCTGAAAACAGAAAGCTGCTTGAGAGTAATTACCCGACAATTTGTAACATTGTGCCAGATGTTTGAGTGTCCATAAATGGTTGGCTTTTAGTGCGTCTGCCTGTACGTACGCTTTTACCGCTTTATCATAAAGCTTGTTTTTCTGGTAGGCGAATCCTAATTTTTGCCAGGTTTCTACATTAGCCGGATTTTGCTGAGCCAGACTTTCATAGAGTTCGGCGGCTTCTTGCATGTATCCTTTTGAAAAGAGATATCCGGCAATCTGGTTATGATACGTTCCTTTCAGTATCAAGGGCCGGAGCAAGGTGTTGTTCCAGAAGTCCAGTTTTTCACGGAAAATGTCTTGCATTTCCTGTTTGAATCTCCATAATTTATAAAACCGGTATAAATTGTGGATATATTGCCGTTGTATGGCATTGATTTTCTGTTCTTCCGGATTTTCACTCGTTTCCAGTTCCTTGGGAATCAATTCTTCCCCTTTCATGTGCGAACGCATGAAAGTTTGCTGGTCATGAGGCAATGACTGCATGGCCAGGCAGAAAGAGAATTTATCAGAATCGCAGAACATCTGTGAATTAATCATCAGTCCGAACAAGGATTTCTCATTGAATTCCTTGTCTTTAAAAATTTGATATAAATCAGGTACTTTCATGCTGAACAGATAGAACCAGTGAGCTGCTTCCTGAAAGAACGGGAAAGTCTTGAGTTGTGAAAAGGCAGTCATGTAGGTATCAGCTCCTTCCATTTGTAACTCCCCTAACTCACGGATGTGGCTGTTTATTTGTTCCATATCCTTCTGCCATTCCGGATTGAGGTCTTCAATGTCTTCTATCTCAATGACTTTTGACTCTGGATTTCTGAGGTTGGGATTGCGCATCATCTGGGGAATAATT
>NZ_DBEXBB010000158.1:0-8519 GCF_048170425.1 Phocaeicola sp. | reverse complement strand
ATGCATTTATGGCTGCTGCTTTAGTAACAGCCTCATGCACCACGAATGAAGTCCCCAATGATGCAATCAGCCAGTTGGTTACAATTGTAGCTGACGTTTCTTCTCAATCTCGTACTCCGGAGTTAGGAGAGGATGGAAGTGGTACTTTTACCAAAGGTGATGTGATGACGCTTTGTGTAGAGAATAACCCGTCTCTGGATTATGCTTATCAGGAAGATGAGCTTATTTGGGGAGTGCTGAATCCGGCAGGAATTACCGGGCAGATAAAATTATCTGCTTGTTATCCCAAGCAGACTGTCTCACAGGAAGGGACTTTTGATTTTAATACGCTGACAGCTGTGGAGGGAGATTTGCTTCTTTCTGCGGCGCAGACTGTAACGGTGGGGACAGCGGAGGCGATTCGTTTGACTTTTAATCATGCTCTACATTGTCTCGATTTATCTTTTACAGCTGGTGATGGTTATTCTGCGGATGATTTGAAGAATCTGACCCTTTCGCTGAATGCAAAGACTACGTGTGTTGTGGATGCTTCCCAGGGAGTAATTAAGGACGTGAAATCTGTAAAAGGAGATTACAATGTAACTGGAACTAAAGCTTCATTTTTTCTTGTTCCACAGCCGACAGCAGATGTTACCTTGAAAATCACCGTAGGTGGTGAGGTAAAGACGATGCTTCTGAGTGATTTATTGCAGCAGCTGGGGGCTTCTCAGCTTAATTTGAAGGGAGGTGCCAAAAGTACCATTACTCTGAAAGTGGGTCGTGACGGCATTGTAGTAGAAAATGGCTCTATTGGTGCTTGGGAAGACCAGGTGACAGTAGATGGTGAATTGACCATAAGTTGATTCCATACTTCAGTCAATAAAGACACGGGGCTGACTCTTAGTTTATAGAGTCAGCCCCGTGTCTTTATTGGGGACAGTGCCGTGCCCTTTATTGTATTATGAACTTATTCTTCCATTAATTTATCAGTACCGAACATCTGTATTTTCCAGCTGCCATCGTCATCTTTTGTCAGGTAGAAATCAGCAGTGTTTTCTTGTCCGTTTAGATAAATGGTTTTATAGCTTACCTGAACCCATTTACCTGTTTTACTGGATTCTACTTTCAGAATTTCATAGCTCTTGATTTTCTCATCAGGATAGTTTTCTGCGTTGCGTTTCATTAATTTGACTAAATCCTGAATCTCCTTTTCCACTTTTTCGGGCTCAGATTTGTCTTCTACATAGAAACTTCTGGCATAAGTTTCATAGTCCTCTTCAATAATCGCATCGAGGGCTTTTTCAACGGCTTTTGTAGGTGTGTTTGAGGAGCAGGCAGCCAATAATAAGCCACATGCAGCTGCCAGCATCATAATTAGTTTTTTCATACTTGATATATTTATGTGAAACAATAATGGTTATTCAAATGCAATTTGTTTAAGTTTTGTATGTTTGATTTCGAGTGATGAACGCCCTGCTTTTATTTTATGAAGTCCTCCCCATTTTCCTGTGATTGCGTATTGTTCAACTAATTCTGTCGGAAGAATTTCCGACAAATTTCTTCGTACTACTGAACAGATTTCGTAAATCCGGTTATTGCCTGGAGCAACCAGGTTGTTAAGGCTTTTTTTGATTTTCCCCGCCTCTATGTTTTTTTCTTCAGATACAATTTGGTAAATCTGATATAGTTCTTTCATGTAACTATCCAGATTCTTAAACTCTACTCCTGTGTGATGTAGTAGAAAAAATATATATACCGTTTTGGGTAAATATGACATTTTCACTTCTTTATCACTATACATGGGAAAGAACAGACGACACTGGGTATCTATGATGATGGGAGTATTTTTTAAGCATATATCAGTTTTATTGTTCTGTAACGCCATTTTTTTCAGCATCTTTTTTATTTCTTCATCTTCCAGCAGCTTATCATTGGCAAGTAATTCCATCAACATCTTTTTGGCTGTGTAATATGAAATATTCAATTTCCGACTCATGGCTATGGTTTTTAATATTGCAAATTTAAATTAAAATAATCGCTACTCTCATTCAAAACAAGATTGTTACTAAATGACAAAAACCTTGTTTGTAGAAAAAAGTGTTTTGAGTAGGAATATTCAAAACATCTTTTTTATCTTTATCCGTCAAAGTAGTAAAAGGTAAACGGACAATTGTACTTTTTTTATGTGTATGAAGTTTTTTCGCTTTTTCTGCGTGTTGTTAATGTTTGTATGGGGATGGGGAAATGAGGTTAATGCCCGTACGGGAAGGGCATTAATTGTGGCTATTGGGGAGTATCCGGCAGACAGTGGATGGGAGAATATTCATGGGGATAATGATGGAGTATTGATGACTGAATTGTTGAGAAGGCATCATTATAGCCAGATTATATTGTTGAAAAATGAAAAAGCTACAAAGGAAGCTATAAATAGGTCCTTACAACAGTTGTGCGATGATACGGCTTCGGGCGATTATTTGTTTTTGCATTTTTCTTGTCATGGGCAGCAGATGATAGATTGGAATGGAGATGAAGAAGATGGATTGGATGAGGCTTTGATTCCTTATGATGCTTTGTTTTGGTATCTTCCAGGTGTATACGAAGGAGAGAAACATCTTTGTGATGATGAATTAGGTATCTGGATTGATAAGTTAAGACGTAAGGTAGGGAAAACGGGACAGGTTTTTGTACTTTTAGATGCCTGCCATAGCGGAACAGCGAATCGGTATACTCCTGATTTATATATACGTGGTACTAATAAGATTTTTGCTCCAGATGATTATCGTCCAAAATCCGGAGTGCATTTGGAGCGCAGCATGAAACTGAAGTCGCTTGATAATCTGGCTCCGGCATTGGTCTTGAGTGCTTGTAAACCGGAGGAAACAAATTATGAGTACTATAGTCGTAAATCCCGATGTCATTATGGAAAATTGACTTATAGTTTTGTGCAGGTGGCCACGCAGAAATCTCTTACATTTATGGCAGCCGACTGGTATAAAGTAATAGAAAAGACTATGCGGCAATTGCCTTCAAGTGCCTTGGCTAGATTGCAATGTCCTTATATGGAATGTAGTGATGCGGAATATGTTTTTGTATTGTCTGTTGCCAATTAAACTTAGAGTTTTATGCATTTGCCGTTTGACAGGAAAAAGCGAAATATAGGCCAGCCCGTTTCTGAGAATATTTTTTCAGAGAAGAGTATGGAACAACTTTATACTTTGTATAGAGGCCAGTTTATAGGCTATATACAGAAAAGATATCAACTGGAGGAAGACGTGGTATCGGATATTTATCATGACAGCTTTCTGCTGATGATAGATAATATCCGTACTGGGAAATATCAGAAGCAGGACGCCTCGCTTTTGACATATTTATTAGGGATTGGCAAAAATCTGGTGTTGAAGAAACTTCAAAAGAAGACTGAACGTCCTCTTGTAGCTGGATGGATAAGCGAACTTTTGCCGGATACAGATTGGAAAAGTGCTTTAGAAGAAGCCGGCAGATTGGTTAGTGAGGGGGATACGGTATGTAATCGGATATTACAGCTCTTTTATTGGAAAAGGTTGAGCATGAGTGATATAGCAGAGCAGATGGGGTATCAGTCGGCTGATGTGGCAAAGAGTAAAAAAAATTCCTGCATGCGTCGTTTATCTTTTGAGTTGAAACGTAGACTGGAAAGCAGGGGTATTTATTATAAATTGAAAAAATAAGCTATGGATAGATATAAAGACAATCGGATGCAGGATGAGATTGATCGCTTTTTGAATTATGAAATGGTTCCGGAAGAAGAGGATGCTTTTATTGCTCGTATGGAGAGGGAAGAAACGCTTAAAGAGCAGGTTTTTCTCAGGCAATTGGTGGTGGAGGCTGAAAGGAAGAAGGCAGAAGCGGATATTTTACGTGGAGTGCAGTCTAAGAAACATCGATTATTTTACGATATGCGGATTCGTTGGGCTGCAGCTTGTCTGTGTGTACTTATGATAAGCCTTGGCTTTTATGGAAGGATGTACCGTTTCCATACTCAGGAAGTTTTGCAGACGGTGTATACTCCTCCTGTGTGGGAGAGTGCACGTTCTGGTGGTTTTCCAACTCCTGAAGCTGCAAGAATAAATCGTCGAATGGCGCAATGGTACTCAGAAGAAAAGAATGACAGTTTGGTGAATTACTATCGGCAGTTGTCGGCTGAAGGTTATTTGTCTTTCCTTACAGAGGAGAGTAAAATGTTAGTCGGGATAGCTTGTCTGTATCAAGACAGTATTGAGCAGGCATATGTATTAGCAGAGGAACTCCAGAAGGGAGAAAATAAGGAGGCTGGAGAGTGGTTGCTGCTTGGATGTTTGTTGGATGACGGAAAAAGGAAGGATGCGCTGGAGCTGGCTTTTCGTATCAGTAAGAAGGAAGGGCTGTATAGTGAAGAAGCACAAAAAATTTATGATGCATTAAATCAACGTCGATGGTTCTGATGAGACTCTTTCGTTTTCGCTTGCTTGTGATTGTGCTGCTATGCATTTTAAAAGTAAGTTTTGTATGCGCTAAGGATTTTTCAGAATTGAATCAGACGCCTTACTTGCAGACACTTACTGATGACAGCCTGCAATATGCCTGGAGGCTTTATACAAAGAGTGTGGACTGGCAAGAAAAAGCTTATCCTTCACTTTGTTTTGCATTATCGGAAGAGGCGGAGAGAATATTCTACCGGAGGCTGGAGGATTGTGATTTTTCGTGGTACTATTTGGAAATAGCCTTGCGAAATCTGGAAATCAGTTTAAGCAGGAATAGAAAGTTTATCGATAAAGATGAAGAAAGTGGCCTGAAAATAGTTTCCATATTCAATTTGTTGAAAGTAAGCACGAATCTGGTCTGTGTCAAGGCCATTTTGGAAAAACATCAAGAGCAACCGGATAGCCTGCAAATCTTTTATAGCAACTGGCTTCAAAAATGTAAGGCTCGTTATTTGTCGGATTGTGCTTTGTACAGAATCAAGAAGGGGGAGTTGCAAGAGGCACTGACTTCTTGTGAGGAAGCTCTGAGTTTGTCTCGGCGTTATGATACCCGTCTATTAGCGGATGTTGCTTGTCAAAGGCATGTTATTCAGTATCTGATGCTTCCTTCTGCTGGAGTAGCACAAGAGGTCATAGATGGATTAAGGCAGTTTGTTTCCCCTGTCTTTACAAAAGATGAAATTCTTTGTAAGGGGACTTTACCCTTGTTTTACTTATGTGTGATGCAGATAGCACGTCGGTATGAAGAAAAAGGAGATTTGACGCAAGCCATTCAAACTTATCGGTTATTGCTGATTGAAATCAGGAAATACTTAAATAAAGACATTCCTTATTTGCTGGCGGAGGAGAAGAAGGAAATAGGCTTGTTGTTGCAATACTATCTGGATACCGTGCAGCACTTTTCGCTTCGTCATATTGAGTATGGCCCTGTCAGTGAATTATTGCTGGATCATAGTTTGTTGAAAGAAGATATATTATCTGTCGGTCCTTCTCCTATTTGTCAGACAGAAGAAGGAAGGCTGCCGCTTATTGTGGACTTGCAGCAAGCGATAGATTCTATTTATACAGCTTCTGATTACTATTTACTGCCAGGAAATCCCTGTTATTTCAATAAATTCCAGTTGCAGACACAACTGATGGATTTGAAACGAAAACAAGTGTCTTTGATTAAAAATAAGAGTTTATTGAAAGATGCTTCTGTAGAATGGACAGACTGGAATGACCTGAAAAAATACTTGGAGCCGCATGAGGCGCTTGTGAAAATAATAGATTTACCGATTGATTTTTTTGACAGGCAGTATGTGGCTTTAGTGATTACTTCTGATTCATCTTCTCCTGGCATGGTGTTGTTGCCAGAGAAGCGGGCTTTGCTTCGTATTCGGTTGGAAAATCAGGAAACAGAGAAAATATGGAATCCAATTTATCAGTTTCTTGGAAATCGGAAGGATTTGTATTTTTGTCTGGAGGGTGACTTGATTGAGTTTCAATGGAGTAACATTCCGTTTCAGAAGAAAAAGCTATTGGATATATACAATTTGCATTATTTATTGAGTACCACTGATTTCGTAAGATTAAAGCAGAAACAGGCTGATAGTATACATTTTAAACGTGACTTGTATGGGTTTGGAGGAGCTTATTTTTCTGCCCCTCCTTCATTGAAAGGAATGCGTGGCCAGGGAGCACAATATTTGCCAGGAAGTAGAGAGGAACTGTGTTGTATAGATACCATGTTGCCCGAAGGATGGAATTTACATTTGTTTTTAGGGCGAGAGGCCAATAAGCCCAATTTTCTTCGGTTGTCTTTTCGGACAGCGCCACATAGTGTGATTCATATTGCCACTCATGGGTTTTCATTGCTATATGATGAAACTATTTCGGATGGACGAATTGTATCTTTTCAAAAGAATCCATGGATAGGAGTCAGTGCGTATAAAGATCCGATGATGCGGCATGGATTTTTGCTCACGGGGGCTAATCGCTATTGGAACAAACCAATTTCTTATGATGCGATGGATTCGGGTATCGTTACTGCATATGACGTGTCACAGATGAATTTGCTTGGGACGGATTTGGTGATTCTGTCGGCGTGTCGGTCGGCTTCTGGAGAAATGAAAGATGGAGAAGGATTATTTGGATTGATAAGGGCATTCAAAGTAGCAGGAGCTAAGGCTGTTCTGGCAAATATGAATAATATATCTGATTCGGAGACGATTTCGTTTATTACGACTTTTTACCGTTATTGGATGGATGGAAACAATCTGTTCGATGCCTTTTGCAGAACACAGCGTGAACTGATAAGTACAGCTCCGGAGAATGAGTTTTTATGGACTGGATTCGTCTTGTTCGAGTAATTGATAGGGGAGATATTGTGTTCCATACATTTTTATTTGGAGGAGTTTGGATATTTTAGATACGAAGAAGAATTAGAAATATAAAAAGTATTATGAATAGAATTATAGTAGTGACGGGTGGAGCTGGAGGGATTGGCCGTTGCATTGTAGCACATTTTGCTTCTCGAGGTGATAGGGTGTATTTTATAGATCAGAATCAGCAGGCTACTCTTGTGCAGGTGGAAAAGATGCGTGAGAGAGGCTGGCAGGTGACTGGTTTTGTCGGTGATGTGGCAGAAAAGCAAGCTCTGGAGGAATTTGCAGATTTGGTGCTTCATGAACATCCCGAAGGCATACATTGCCTGATTAATAATGCTTGCCTGATGCGGGGAGGTATCCTTTCTGACTGTGATTATGAAGATTTCCTGTACGTGCAGCGTGTGGGGGTAGTGGCACCTTATATGTTGGCCCGGTTATTCAAAGACCATTTTCAGGGGGTGGGAGCGATTGTAAACATTTCGTCTACACGTGCTTTTCAGTCGCAACCGGATACGGAGAGCTATACGGCTGCCAAAGGGGGGATTACTGCCCTGACTCATGCTTTGGCCGTTAGCTTGTCGGGGATAGCACGTGTGAATTCAGTAGCTCCCGGATGGATTGATACCGGTGCTTATCATGAAGAGATGCATTATGAAGCAGCCTATAGCACGGGAGATACCGCTCAACATCCGTCAGGCAGGGTAGGAGAGCCTGCCGACATTGCTCGTGTGGTGGATTTCCTTTGTGACGAGCGTAATTCATTTATCAATGGAGAAAATATTACGGTTGACGGAGGGATGAGCCGGTTAATGATATATCATAATGATTGTGGATGGACTTATGTCCCTTCATGATTGTCCTGTCTATGATTTCTTGTGTGCCGTTTCTTTTCGCATGCGGAAGTTTAAAGGTGAAAATCCGGTTTTTCGCATGAAAAACTTTCCGAATACCGATTGGTCAGAAAATCCGAGACTATCGGCTATCTTTTTTATGTCCATGTCTGTACATTCTAACATTCTGCGTGCATCGGCGCACAAGAGTTCATCCAGATGGAAACGTACTGTATGTCCTGTTACTTGTTTTATTATACGCGACAAATAAGTAGTGGAGATATTCAGATGATCGGCATAGAAGCTTATGTTGTGCTGGCGGCAATAATTTTCTATTAGTAGTTTCTTGAATTGCCGGAAAACTTCGCTTGAACGTTTCATGTAACCTGATGCTCCTTTATTTTTTTTATGTAGCATGTCTGCTATTTGCAATAATAGAAAACTGCCCAGGTGGCGTAAAGCACCGTCACGATACAAAGGCATTTTTTCCAGATATTTTGAGAATAAGGCCAGAGTTTTATGTAAATAATCACTCTGTTGCGGCTCAAGTAGAAAGATTGCCAGATGGTAATTTCCTACATGCGGTGAAACCTGGTTGTATACAAGCTGGCTTGCTGGAAGTGTGTCAAAATATTCTGGTACGATGTATAGGCAGGAGCAAGAGAAGTCCTTGCTGATTGATGTTAAGGAACTGCGTAGGCTGGGAGTGATTACCAGCAGATGGTTTGCGGATAATAAGTGCTGATGATGGTCGTTGGTTACTAGAACTGTTCCGTTTGTGACGAGAAGAAAGAAAAATCCTTTTTCAATGAGAACCGATTCGTACGCAGAAAACGAGGTCT
>NZ_DBEXBB010000157.1:0-10891 GCF_048170425.1 Phocaeicola sp. | reverse complement strand
ATGCTTTTTAAAGAATAAGGATAATTATGGAGAAAGTTATTATTAACTCGTACGAAGAGTTCGAAAAATTGGTAGGCCGGCAGATTGGAGTATCAGAATGGCTTGAAATTCCGCAGGAACGCATCAACCAGTTCGCAGATGCTACATTGGATCACCAGTGGATTCATGTGGATGCAGATCGTGCCAGAGTGGAAAGTCCTTACAAGAGTACAATTGTACACGGGTATCTTACCTTGTCTTTGTTGCCTTATCTGTGGAATCAGATTATCGAGGTGAACAACTTGAAGATGATGGTGAATTATGGAATGGACAAGATGAAGTTCGGTCAGGCAGTATTGTCAGGTCAGAGTGTACGTTTGGCTGCTGATTTACACTCACTGGTAAATCTGCGCGGAGTGGCAAAGGCAGAAATCAAATTCTCTATTGAAATTAAAGACCAGAAGAAGAAAGCTTTGGAAGGTATTGCCACTTTCTTGTATTATTTCAATTAATACGTGGCAAGGGATTTGTTCGGAAGTAGACGCAGCAGGAATATGGTTGCTGCGTGCATGCTTCCGGAATTATTCAGAATTTTAAAGAGGTATAGAATCCGCAATAACCGTCGCCTGCTACGGGACTGATAGCTAAATCATGTTTTTGGGCAAACGGACGGGTAAAAAGGTAGGAGCTTCCTACTCCGATGGCCGCACCGGCCGCTACATCCCACCAGTCATGTTTTTTCCCATACACACGACTCCAGCCTACGTAGGTCGAAACCACATAGGCAGGTAATCCCCATTTCCATCCGTAACGTCGCTGGATGAAAGAAGCGGCGGTAAAAGAAACAGAGGTGTGCATGGACGGAAATGAATGGTTGTCACTGTAATCGGGACGTTCTTTTTTGACTGCATATTTCAATGCGTATGTAACCCCTAACGTGGTAATTCCAGCCAATGCTCCCTGTTTCAGTCCTTGCCAGTCTTTTTCAATAAGTATGGCTGTCAGTCCGGCTACGGGAAGCAGTACGGTACCCACATCGCCGGAAGTACGTACGGCTTTTCGGGGCTGGCTGATTTCAAGCTGTTGTGCCTGTAAAGACACGCTGAGGCAGAGTGCTGCCAAAAAAATCATGATAGGTTTCATGACAGGATAAGAATTTTAGGAATGAATATTATTAATCCGACAATGGCTGCGCTGATAGCCAGAATCAATACGGCACCAGCTGCCAGATCCTTTGTACGCTTGATGGCTTCGTTGTATTCAGGTGAAACTAAATCGGCCAGTGCTTCAATGGAAGAATTGACTGCTTCTGCAGCCAGTACGGAACCAATGGCAAACACGATGGCTATCCATTCAGTAGAGGAGAGTCCTATTAGCCATCCTGCTAGGGTTACACATACTGCGGCGAAACAATGAATCCAGGCATTGTGCTCGCGTGTAATCAACAGACGGATGCCGTTTCCTGCAAACTTAAAGCTTCGGAGCCGCTTCCGTAAGGTAAATCCTTCGTTCTTCATGCGGTAAATCAAATTTCAACGGTCACTTCCACCGGACAATGGTCAGAGCCGAATATGTCCGTGTGAATCTTGGCTTCTTTCAGTTTATCGGCAAGGCTCGTTGAGGCCAAAAAGTAGTCAATACGCCACCCTGCATTCTTTTCGCGTGCCTTGAAACGGTAAGACCACCAGGAATAGATGTTGGCTTGTTCAGGATAGAAATGACGGAAGGTATCGATGAATCCGGCATCTAACAGCAATTGAAATTTTTCACGTTCCTGGTCGGTAAATCCCGCATTCATCCGGTTTGTTTTCGGATTCTTCAGGTCAATTTCCTTGTGGGCTACATTCAGGTCACCGCATACCAGTACGGGCTTAATCTGGTCTAACTTCTGCAAATAAGCGCGGAAGTCATCATCCCATGTCATGCGGTAGTCCAGACGTTTCAGGCCATCCTGTGAATTCGGTGTGTAGACCGTTACCAGGAAGAACTTTTCCATCTCCAGTGTAATGACACGTCCTTCATGGTCGTGTTCATCAATTCCCAGACCGTAAGTTACTTGCAGAGGCTGGTGCTTGGTAAAGATGGCAGTACCGGAATATCCTTTTTTTTCGGCATAGTTCCAGTAGGAGGTATATCCTTCAAAAGAAAGATCAAGCTGTCCTTCCTGCATTTTGGTTTCTTGCAGGCAGAAGAAATCAGCATCAAGTTGGGTGAATATGTCTCGGAAACCTTTGTCGCAACAAGCTCGCAGTCCATTTACGTTCCAGGATATAAGTTTAATCATACAAGTTATTTTTTCAAATCAAATAAGTAAGTCAGACGTCCGCCAATGTAGGAATGAGCAGAACGTGAGAAATAATCTTTTTTACTGTTGTTGTAGAAATCGCTCAAACCGAAATAATAACGGGCTTCCAGCAGAAAATGGCCGATTCCTGTGCGTATCTCCAAGCCTCCTCCTCCTACGATTCCGTAGTCAAATTTCCGGTCGGCAAATTTTCCGTATTGTTCATCAGTTCCTTGCGGACGGTTGGTGGTATCCCAGGTAGACGGGTCGCTGTAATGTTCTTTTTCTCCCAACAGGAATCCTACCTGCGGACCCAGGTTAATAATGAATCGCGCTCCGTTTCCTTGGTCCTTTCCAAATGCCAGATGAGCTAATAGGGGGATTTCTATGTAATTCATGGCACGGTGGTAGGTATTGTTACTGCCGTCTTCAATGACTTCCTTCCATCCTCGCTGGGAAAAGTTTATTTCTCCCTGTATACCACAAATCATTTTGAAGTATTTCTCAGAGATATAACGGACTGTAAGACCAAATTCCGGTGCAATGAAGTTAGTCTGCTTGATACTAGGAGTAAAACTGACAGAGTTTAAGTTTACCCCTCCATTGATTCCCACAGACAGATTATGGCGTTGGTCCTGTAATTGGGCAAACAATGACAGGGGACGCATGCACAGCAGGCAACATATGAAAATCAGTTGGCGGTATTTTTTCATTTTATTCAAAATCAAGTTTGATCAATTCGTAATTCTTGGTCAGATGAACAAAAAATACTTTCCGGTTGATAAAGCCACCCCAGTTGTTGACTCTTTCAAATTTGAATCCAGTCTGAATGGGAGTAACAGATACTTTGTCCAGGTTTTCTTCAAATTTATTGCCTTGCTGTGACAATCCCTTCAGGAAGAAGTATCCTGTATCAAATCCCAGCATGCCGTATTTTGGGAAAGTGTTCGCCATGTCTTTACTATACCAGCGGCGATAGCTTTGAGTGAACCGAACTGCTTCCGGGAACAGGTTGTTGGTATAGAACGATGAATAGAAATACGTATCCAGTTCATAGAAGCTGGCCAAATGCTCCTGTGTATAAGTCTGCCATTCCGGATAACCGAACAGGTGCATGTCAAAATGCGGATGTGAACGTAAAACATTGGTCAGTTGAGGAAGTATCCGGGTCAGTGCCGAACTACGTCCGGAAGTCGGAATAAAAATATTTTCCCTCAGCGTATCCATGGCTGCGATGATTTTTTCCGGAGCGATTTCGCTGCTTAACTGAATTTGTTTGAAGTCTACACGGTTGTCTTTCAACTCGCTTTTCAAGCCGTTGATGAATTCATTTTTTTCCTTGTCTCCATTGGCCGGATCGACAAATACGATGCGGGCCTTGCTGAATTTACGGAGAAAATGGTCATACGCCTCTGAGTAGAAATAAGATTGCGGTGTATTAATCTGATAGACCATCGGGTTATTGAACACCTGATCTACTTTTGGAGCAAAAGGAACGACCAGTCGTATTTTGTTACGTTCTGCAAAATTTGCCAGTGGTTCGATGTTTGAAGTGTGAACAGGTCCGAAGATAATGTCCATATTCTTCATCTCCGGCTTGCTGAGAATATTAGAGATTACATTGGCACTGCCTTTTGTGTCGTAAGTATATAAATTAACTGACACACCTTGGCGTTTCAGGCTGTCTACAGCAATCAGGAATCCTTCGTAATATTCAACCATGCGGGTCTGCTCTTCAGGTTTGATACTTCCGGAAGCCGTAAAAGGAAGCATCACGGCTGCCTGAATGGTATGCAAAGACCTAGAAGCGACCTTACTTTGCTTGAACAACTCTTCATTAGATGGTGTTTGAACCATTGTGGGAGTAGTCGTTGCTGTAGGCTGGCTACTTTTAGGGTAAGGAATAAAGATGAACATGCCTTTTTTCAGCTTCCCGTTTTTCAATTCCGGATTCAGAGCCAATAAATCTTCTTGCGTAATACCATATTCCTGACAGATACTGAAGATAGTCTCTTTTCGCTCCACTTTATGCATTTCTTTCCATTCTTTTGAAGAAGTGGAAGGTGTAGAGGGTTGTGTCGGGGCAAGTGGGGTAGCTGGTTCCGTCACATCTTCTGTCGGGATAGATACTACTTGTCCTACGCGGAAGTTGCTGGCACTCAGACCTGGGTTGGCATCACATATAGCTTGAGCACTGGTATTATATTTAACCGTCAGCTGGTAAAGTGTTTCGCCGGCTTGTATGGTGTGGAATCTTCCACTTTTATTGGAAGAAGAGGAATTTGTCTGGGGGATTTTCAATGCTTCTCCTGCTCGGATTTGTTTGTCGCTTCCCGGATTCAGGCGAACAATGTCGTCAATAGATACATGATACATGCTTGCAATGGAGTAAAGGCTTTGTCCTTTACTTACCGTATGTAAAAAGTAATTGTTTCCGTTCTGTGCGAAAGTAGTTGTTCCGGCGTTTCCTAAAGTCAAGGCCAGTGAAAGACAAACTATCTGAAAGAATCTCATGGTCATTTATGGATTTGTTGAGTGGCAAAAGTACAAAAAAAATTGTATTGTCGAATGAAAATGAAAAAGTAAATATCTCTATCTTTGATTCCCGAAGATAGGATGCGGTTCGGAAGTAGAACCGAAAAATACGTTTTTCGTTCATACTTCTCTCACCTTTCACTATCTTTGCAAAGATATCATTGAAGGATAATGTATGACTGAAGGAACAGAAACGATTTGTGTACAAGGTGCTCGGGTACATAACCTGAAAAATATAGATGTGGAAATTCCTCGTGACAGCTTGACGGTGATTACCGGATTGAGCGGAAGCGGAAAGTCTTCTCTGGCATTTGATACGTTGTTTGTGGAAGGACAGCGCCGTTATATTGAGACTTTTTCTGCCTATGCCCGTAACTTTTTGGGAGGGATGGAACGGCCGGATGTGGACAAGATTACGGGATTGAGTCCGGTGATTTCCATCGAACAGAAGACGACGAACAAGAATCCGCGTTCTACTGTGGGAACAACCACTGAGATTTATGATTATCTGCGACTGCTGTTTGCCCGTGCGGGTACGGCTTATTCCTATCTCTCGGGTGAGAAGATGGTGAAATATACCGAAGAACAGATCCTGGATTTGATACACCGTGATTATAAAGGAAAACGCATTTATATCCTGGCACCTCTGGTGCGTACGCGTAAAGGACATTACAAGGAATTGTTCGAGCAAGTACGCAAAATGGGGTATCTCTATGTGCGTGTAGATGGAGAAGTGAAGGAAATCGTACACGGCATGAAGCTGGACCGTTACAAGAATCACGACATAGAGGTGGTGATTGACAAGATGGTGGTTACGGAAAAGGAAGAAAGCCGCTTGAAGCAGAGTGTGGCTACAGCTATGCAGCAGGGAGACGGACTGTTGATGATACTGGATGCGCAGACAGAAAGTGTACGTCATTACAGCAAACGCCTGATGTGTCCGGTGACGGGACTTTCTTACAAGGAGCCTGCACCGCATAACTTCTCGTTCAATTCTCCGCAGGGGGCCTGCCCGCGTTGTAAGGGACTGGGGTATGTCAATTTGATTGATGTGGACAAGGTGATTCCGGACCGTTCGCTTTCGGTGTATGAAGGAGCTGTGGCCCCGTTGGGGAAATATAAGAACGTAATGATATTTTGGCAGTTGGAAGCGTTGCTTGAACGTTATGAGGCAACATTGAAGACACCGGTCAGTGAGTTGCCGGATGATGCCATCAATGAGATTTTGTATGGATGCGATGAGCGCCTGAAGATTAAGAGTACACTGATTCATGCCACTTCCGATTACTTTATTTTATATGAAGGCATTGTCAAATATATTCAGATGATGCAGGAAAAGGAAGCTTCTGCCACCGCACAGAAATGGGCGGAACAGTTTGCTAAGACGGATGTGTGTCCGGATTGTAAAGGGGCACGTTTGAACAAGGAAGCCTTGCATTTCCGCATTCACGACAAGAATATTTATGAATTGGCCACGATGGACATCAGTGAGTTGTATGACTGGGTGTGCCATGTGGAAGATTTTTTGGAAGATAAGCAGCGATTGATAGCGACGGAAATCCTGAAGGAAATACGTACGCGACTGAAGTTCCTGCTGGATGTGGGACTGGACTATCTGTCATTGAACCGTTCTTCGGTGACGCTTTCGGGAGGAGAGAGCCAGCGTATTCGTCTGGCCACACAGATTGGTTCTCAGCTGGTGAATGTGTTGTATATTCTGGATGAACCTAGTATCGGGCTGCATCAGCGTGACAATATCCGGTTGATTAATTCTTTGAAAGAACTGCGCGATTTGGGAAATACCGTTATCGTAGTGGAACATGACAAGGACATGATGCTGGCTGCGGATTACGTGGTGGATATGGGACCGAAAGCCGGTCGCTTGGGCGGTGAAGTCGTTTTCTCTGGTACACCGGAAGAAATGATGAAGACCAACACCCTGACATCGCAGTACCTGAATGGAAAAATGAGCATCGAAGTTCCGGCGGAACGAAGAAAAGGCAACGGGCATTCCCTCGTGTTGAAAGGGGCACGTGGAAACAACCTGAAAGGCGATGATGTGGAGTTCCCATTGGGAAAACTTATCTGTGTGACCGGCGTATCCGGTAGCGGGAAATCTACCTTGATAAATGATACCCTGCAGCCTATTCTTTCCCAGCATTTCTACCGTTCGCTGCAAGACCCTTTGCCGTATGACAGCATTGAAGGGCTGGAATACATTGACAAGGTGGTGAACGTGGACCAGTCGCCGTTGGGAAGAACCCCTCGTTCGAATCCGGCTACCTATACCGGAGTCTTTTCCGACATCCGTAACTTGTTTGTCGGTCTTCCGGAAGCCAAGATTCGCGGCTATAAGGCAGGTCGTTTCTCTTTCAACGTGTCGGGCGGTCGCTGTGAGACGTGTGGCGGAAACGGTTACAAGACCATTGAAATGAATTTCCTTCCTGATGTGCTGGTGCCGTGTGAGGTCTGTCACGGAAAGCGTTATAACCGTGAAACGTTGGAGGTGCGCTATAAAGGCAAATCCATTGCTGATGTACTGGACATGACCATCAACCGGGCAGTAGAATTCTTTGAAAACGTGCCGCAGATACTGAATAAAATCAAGGTGCTGCAAGAAGTGGGGTTAGGATACATTAAGTTGGGGCAGCCTTCTACTACCTTGTCGGGAGGAGAGAGCCAGCGTGTGAAACTGGCTACCGAACTGGCTAAAAGGGATACCGGAAAGACTATCTATATTTTGGATGAGCCGACTACCGGACTGCATTTTGAAGACATTCGGGTGTTGATGAACGTGCTGAACCGTCTGGTAGAAAAAGGAAATACCGTCATTGTCATAGAGCATAATTTGGATGTCATTAAGATGGCAGACTATATTATCGACATGGGACCGGAAGGCGGAAAGGCCGGAGGACAGTTGCTGGTATGCGGCACACCGGAAGAAGTGGCTCAGTCGGGTAAAGGATATACATCCGGATTTTTAAAAGAAGAACTGAAAGGAGTAACAAAATAATGGCAAAAGACAAGATTGCAAAAACCAATGCGGCCCGTTTGCTGGACCGGGATAAGGTGAAATATGAACTGGTTCCTTACGAGGTAGATGAAAATGATTTAAGTTGCGTACACGTAGCCGCTACTTTAGGAGAGAACATCGAACAGGTATTCAAAACGTTGGTGCTTCAAGGAGATAAGTCGGGTTACTTTGTCTGTGTGATTCCCGGTGAGCACGAAATCGACCTGAAGCTGGCAGCCAAGATTTCAGGCAACAAGAAATGCGACCTGATACCGATGAAAGAACTGCTTCCGCTGACGGGATACATTCGTGGAGGATGCTCTCCGATAGGGATGAAGAAGCATTTTCCTACATATATTCATCACACATGCAATGACTTCCCTTACATTTACGTAAGTGCAGGAGTGAGAGGCTTGCAGGTGAAACTGGCTCCGGCTGATTTAATCAAAGTGAGTCAGGCTGAGGTTTGTACTTTATTTTAACTTGATAGAAAAAGAATTTATAATTTATGGGATACGGAAAATGGATTGGGGGAATCATGGGTTTCATGACCATGGGACCTCTTGGAGCCTTGGCAGGATTTGCCATCGGTTCTTTGTTTGATAAAAGCGTGACAGCACAGGAGGAAATGGACGGTGGCTATGGAAGCACGGCACAAGAAGATGTGTACACAGGCCAGCGTAACAGTTTTTTATTCTCCATGTTGGTCATGGCTTCGTATATCATTCGTGCCGACGGACGCATTATGCACAGCGAAATGGAGTTTGTGCGTCAGTTCTTGCGCGTGAATTTCGGAGAGGCTTCTGTTAGTGAAGGAGAGCGTATTTTGCTGAATCTGTTTGAACAGCGCAAGCGTATGGAGCAGAATGACCCTTCTGCCTTTCGTCGTACCATTCGGGAGTGTGGGGCACAGATTGCTGCCAATCTGACGTATGAACAGCGTCTGCAGTTGCTCGATTTTTTGGTGAAGATAGCACAGAGCGACGGAAATGTTTGTTCGGCAGAAGTGGATGCCTTAAAGGAAGTGGCTCAGTCCATGCAGTTGTCCATGCAGGAAGCCGATTCCATGTTGAACCTGAGAGGCGATTCGCTGGAAGATGCCTACAAGGTGCTGGAAATCGAACCTACAGCCTCAGATGAGGAGGTCCGTAAGGCATATCGTAACCTGGTACTGAAACATCACCCTGACCGTGTGGCTACGTTGGGTGAAGACATCCGGAAAGCTGCTGAAGAAAAGTTGCAACGCATCAATGATGCCAAGGAGCGTATTTTCAAGGCAAGAGGAATGAAATAAATAGCATGAAGGCCTGCTTCGTCTTTTACGATGCAGGCCTTTTTTTTTATTGTTCTGATACACAGTGTTATATATTCTGCGGGTACTTCCTGAGAAGTATTGCAGTACTTCCTTGGCAGTACTCCAGTACTTTCGGGGAAGTACTGAAGTACTCCTTAGAAAGTACTGGCTAGTCGAACCAGTTGAATCCTTCTTCCTTCAGGTCAAAGTCCAGATTTTCTGTGACTCCTGCTTGTTTCAGGGCCTTGCGAATGATTTCTTGTTCTTGGAGATTCAGTTTTCTGTCTCCTCTTCTTCTTTCAAAGTAAGGATTCCGTCCGAAGCGTGCAATCAGAAAATTCATAAACTTCTGGTATTGTTCGGGATACATTCGCTTTTTCATTTGTGTGAAGCCGCGCATGTAGGTTACGGGAGCGGCATCACGGTAATACGGGCATGAATGGTCTTTAGTGCATCGGGTAGGATTGGCCAGATGTAGAAAAGCTTCTCGTTCCAATAATACCGGATAAGCCAGTTGACGAAGACAGGTGGAACCGCAAGTGCAATCTTCATGTGCGCATACGGAAAAATTGGCCGGAGCCTCTTTGTAAGGATTCTTTTTCATAAACGTGTTTTTTTATGTTTGAGTTTGATGACAAACTTATATAAAATTATGTTATAACGTATAAGTATTGTCGGTTTTTCTGCTTTTTATATGATATTGGTTGTGCTCAAATTGTATAATGTTAAATGTTTGGTATGTTTGACATCGTGATAAGTTACGATTATAGAAATAGCTTCTTCGCATAATGGAAAGTTTTGTTCCGTCATATTATGCGTATTTTTCTATTCAGGAAGACACGATCTTTAATCCTATAATAGACACTATCAACGTAAAAATAAAGAAAAGTCTCCCAAAACTTACAGGCTCTTTAAAAAAGAAGATTCCTATCAGAACCGTACCGACAGCACCGATACCCGTCCAAACAGCATAAGCCGTACCGATAGGTAAAGTCTTCAAAACCTTAGTTACAATATACAAACTAAGCGCAATAGCACTTGCCGTACCTATACACCACAAACCTTTTTCAAATCCTACAGTCTTGCTCACTTTGTTAAGGCAAAAGGTAAAAACGAGTTCGATACACCCGGATACCACTAAAAGAAACCAATTCATAGCTTTAATTCTTTTTTTGGTTGCAAATTTCGGTATTTGCGGTCTGTTTCTTCTTTACATGTTTTAAAAAACGATTTTACATTTGATAAATTCATTTTATTTGTGCTCTAATACGGCTCAAATTGACTTGAGAAATCCCCAGATAAGAGGCAATTATGCCTAATTGTACTCGTTGTATTATGTCCGGATATTCATTTATAAGTTCCTGATACCTTTCCAATGATGTTTTGAATTGCCGGGCTATAAACAATTTTTCCGACTTAATGCAAGCGTATTCCGCATACCGGCGTCCCCAGTTGGCTATATGTATATCGTTCCGATATAAATCCTGCAACCGCTCCAAATCAATTTCATACAAAACACAATCCTCCAATAGTTCTACTGTGGCATATTCTCCCAGACCTGCAAAAAGAGTTTGCAAAGGAAATATAAGATCTCCTTCTTGACCGAACCAGAATGTAATTTCCTTGTCATCCTTATGTGCATATGCCCGGGCAATTCCTTTCTTTATGAAATAAGATTTTGTTTCCTTCTTATTTTCCCGATGCAAGTGAAATTTTTTAGGATATTCCACTTCTGATATCGAAGCAATCAATGTATCGAGGGAAATTTGAGGTAATTTATAAATGC
>NZ_DBEXBB010000156.1:0-3653 GCF_048170425.1 Phocaeicola sp. | reverse complement strand
TAGTCGGAGTATTTCCCCCGTTTTGGCTGCCAAACCTTATTTTCGGGGGAATACCTAAAGATACAAAAAAGCCAACTAATTCGCAATACTTTTTGTATGAATTAGTTGGCTAATTTTATACTATTTACTGAGTGTCCCTGATTAATTTCTTCGTCGAGAGCCGTATTGTTATGAATGAGATAGAAGATTAATCTTGGTAGTAGACTCTCTTTACACGGTTTGATACGCTGGTCAGGATTTCGTACGGAATAGTTTCCAGTATGTCAGAGAGTACTGTTACCGGGAGGTCATCGCCGAAAATAATGGCTTTGTCACCTTCCTTACAATCAATATCCGTTACATCAATCATACATACATCCATACAGATATTTCCTACGTAAGGGGCCTTTTGCCCATTTACAAGACAGTAAGCATGTCCGTTACCTAGATGGCGGTTTAATCCGTCCGCATATCCAATGGGGATGGCTGCAATGCGTGAGTTACGTGTCAGCACTCCTTTACGGCTGTAGCCTACGGTTTCATCTGTCGGTACCTCGTGAATTTGCAGGATGGTTGTTTTCAGGGTACTGACATTGTGCAACATTTTATTAGTAAACGGGTCTACACCATATAGCCCGATGCCTAGGCGAACCATGTCGAACTGTGCACCCGGATAGCGCTCGATACCTGCTGTATTACAGATGTGGCGGATAATCTTGTGTTTGAAGCCTTCTTGAAGAGCGGATGAAGCGGCTTCGAACATTTCTATCTGATGACGTGTAAAACCGTCAAAGCGTGCTGCGTCACTACCCACTAAATGAGAGAATACAGAACGAGGGATGACTGCACTCTGCTTCTGCAATCGCTGTATGAGTTGGGGAATCTCATCTGGAGCGAATCCTAATCGGTGCATGCCTGTATCAATTTTGATATGAATCGGGAAGTTGCTGACCCCTTCACGTTCCGCAGCTTTGATAAGTTCTTCCAATAAGTGGAAACTGTATACTTCCGGTTCCAGACGGTAATCAAACATGGTCTTGAAGGCAGTGATTTCTGGGTTCATGATGATGATGGAACTGTTGATGCCAGCTTTTCGCAAATCAGCTCCTTCATCGGCTACGGCTACGGCCAGATAGTCAACTCGCTGGTCTTCCAGTGTCTTGGCAATTTCAAATGAGCCAGCCCCATAAGCTGAGGCTTTTACCATACAGACGATTTTAGTTTCCGGCTTCAGTTTGTTACGGTAGTAGTTCAGATTGTCGACCAATGCATTCAGGTTGATTTCCAGGATGGTTTCGTGTACTTTCAGTTCCAGCGCATCCGTAATGTCATCAAAGTGGAATATACGTGCCCCTTTTATCAAGATATCTTCGTAGTGCAACTGATTCAGCAGTCCGGAATTCAAAAGCTCAGAAGTGTTTGCGAAGAAGTCTTTTTGGATTTCAAACCGATTGGCTGCGGCAGAGATTTCTTCTCCTACTCCGATAATATGGTCTACTTTCCGGCTGTGTACCAGGTCGGCGACTTGTCTGTATAATAGTTTGCTTGTTTGTCCGCTTTCCAGCATGTCCGACAGGATGAGTGTCCGCTTTCGGTTCTTATCTTCCGAGCGTCTCATCATAAAATCAAGTGCGATGTCGAGCGAGGCAAAGTCTGAATTATAACTGTCATTAATCAAGGTGCAACCGTTCTTACCCTCTTTTACCTCCAGTCGCATGGCTATGGGTTCCAGATGAAGCATGCGTTCGGCAATCGTTTCCGGTGGTACCATGAGGTAAAGTGCTACGGCCAGACAGTTGAGTGAGTTTTCAATGGATGCATCGTCAATGAATGGGATACGGTATTCCTTGAAGAATCCTAAGTAGCGGTATTTGATGGTAGTTCCCGTGTCGTCTTTCAGGATTTTCTCAATGAAAAGCGGGCGTTCGGAGTCTTTGGTTGACCAGGCAATTTCACGGGCTGTGAACAATGATTTGGTCACACAGCTGGTGATAAGTTCGTTGTCACCGTTGTACACAATCACGTCGCAGTCCTTGAACAACTGCAGTTTCTCCATACACTTGTCTTGTACGGAAGAGAAGTTTTCCTGGTGTGCTCCTCCGATGTTGGTCAGAATACCGATAGTGGGTTGGATAATAGGACGTAATGCTTCCATCTCACCCATTTCGGAAATACCGGCTTCAAAAATTCCTAATTCCGTGTGTTCATTCATCAGCCATACGGAAAGTGGTACTCCGATTTGTGAATTGTAGCTTCTGGGAGAGCGGGTAATGGTACGGTCCGGACTGAGAAGCTGATATAACCACTCTTTTACGACCGTCTTTCCATTACTTCCTGTAATACCGATAACCGGTACTTGAAATTGTTCCCTGTGCCTGGACGCCAGACGCTGCAGGCTTTTCAGCGGGTTAGGTACAATTAAGAAGTTAGCGTCTGTATATGATAAAGCCGTTTCCGGTATCTCATTGACCACAAAATTGCGTACCCCTTTCTGGTAAAGATCTGGGATATATTTATGTCCGTCATTGCGTTTTGTCTTTAAGGCAAAGAACAACGTTTCTTCCGGAAAACATAATGACCGGCTATCGGTTAGAATCCAGTCGATTGTAGAGGAAGTCGTTCCTATGCGTTTAGCCCCTAGAATGGAGGTTATTTCTTCAATAGTGCTTGACATAACTTTATTTCCTTTTGAACATCTAAGTACGGTAATTTTTCTTTTAAGTCCTCTATCTTTAACAGTATTTGACTTAAAAAGGTTTGGTAGGCTTCTGAGTCGGGATTAAAAGGGCGGTGGGCCAGTCCCTGACGTATTTTGTTCCATTCTTTCAGGAATGAGAGAGTAGAAGGGGTGAAATAGCAATCGCAGAAACATTCCCAGATATACTGAATGGCAAGCGGACTGGGATGCATCATATCGTCAGCATAGAAGCGATAATCACGCAGTTCATCTATCATAATTTCATAAGAAGGGAAATAGTGGCAGAAATCCATTTGACGACAAATCTGGTCAATAGCGATGAGTAAGTTTGCTTTACTGAGCTGGTTTCCATGCAAGCCGTCTTTGAGATGACGTATCGGGCTGACAGTAAATAGACATTGCAGATTCGGACGTACTGCTTTCAGCTCCTGCAATAAAGGTAAATATATGGCAGTTATTTCATCGGCACTGACCATCTTACGTTCAAATAACCGAGAAGGAAGCTTATGACAGTTTCCTACAATTTCTCCATTTTCTTTCCAGGTATAGACAAAGGATGAACCCCATGTGAAAATAATCCAGTCGGCTTGATTCAGATGCTCATGCCCTTGCGCGATGCGCTGATTGATTTTCTGCAGACAATCTTCCGCTTCGTGAGATGAAAAGGTACTGTGGTGCATCAGACTGTACCATATTCCTTGCTCTTCACGTAAATCCTTTTCCCTATAGAGAGCTTTTTTCAACAAGCATTGTATGGAAGCCGCTATTGACATGGGATTATATAAAACCCCGAAAGGATTCACGTCGCAACTGAATTTATGTTCGGCCAGCAAGTTTCCGATATGTTCGGAAAAACAGGAACCCCATATCATCAGCCGGTCGGTATGCTGAATTTTGGGGCCTTTGGCGGGTAGTTCAACTTTGGTTCTGAATTCCATGACAAGAGAAAATTTACTGCAAATGTAAGTACATTATA
>NZ_DBEXBB010000155.1:0-10871 GCF_048170425.1 Phocaeicola sp. | reverse complement strand
TCTTTTAACAACTTCATTGCAAATTCCTTGTCGGCTATTGCAGCATACTGCTTTTTTGAGAAGAAGCCCGCCATTGATGTGAATTTTGACAATGACGGACAACTGTCTATTTTCTAATTTTATATCGAACTCACGTTATATTATTCAAAAAAGCACTTCGATATAGCAAAGGGAATACGTCAGGCTGAAGAACCCAAATACTACACAGTTCAAGAAGCGATGGAAAAATTCAAAATAACAAGAGATCAGCTATACCATTATACCAAGTATCATCAAATTCCCAAGATTAAAAAGGGGAAATATACTCTTATATCCAAACCTGAGCTCGATAATTTGTTTGAAGATCCTATCATTGAATAATCCCGGTATAAGTTATTTCCCGATGCAAAAGTGCTTAAAAATATTCCCCAGTACCTCATCCGTCTCAATCGTTCCACCCACAATTTCTCCCAAGTGATAAAGGCACTCACGAAGGTCTTGTGAAACCAAATCACCGGAGAGCTGTATGGCCAGTCCGTCTTGTACGCGGTGGATAGCTTCCAGCGCACGGCTTAGTGCTTCGTAGTGGCGGATATTACTTACCACCACATCGTTCTGCGACAGGTCGGGCAGGGCGGCAAAATCCACCAACTGTTTCTGAAGCTGAGAAAGTCCCTCTTTCTGCTTGGCCGAAAGGGAAAGCACACAAGCATCTTCCGGCAAGTCGGGGAGAGCTGCTTTCAGGTGGGCGAGTTGTTCATCTGCTGAATAATCTGCCAGTGAAAACAAATCTGCTTTGTTGAGGAGAATCACCAAGTGCTTGCCTTCGCAGCGTGGCAGAATCTTATCGGCTAACTGACGGTATTGTTCTTCGGCACAAGTGGCATCGATAACCCAGAGCACGATGTCAGCCTGGTCCAGTTTTTGGAAACTCCGTTCGATACCCAAACTTTCAATCGTATCGGTCGTTTCGCGGATACCAGCGGTATCGATGAAACGGAAAGTGATACCTCCCAGGTTCATGGTGTCTTCAATGACGTCACGGGTGGTGCCGTGGATGTCGCTCACGATGGCGCGCTCTTCGTTCAGGAGGGCATTCAGCAGGGTGGATTTCCCGGCGTTTGTTTCGCCAACAATAGCTACGGGCACTCCGTTCTTCAGGGCATTGCCTACGCTGAATGTATCTACCAAGTGATGAATGACTTGTTCTATCTGACGAGCGATGTCTTCCAGTTCCGAACGGTCGGCAAACTCCAGTTCCTCGTGGTCGCTGAAATCAAGTTCCAGTTCCATGAGGGAGGTGAGGTGGAGCAGCTTGTCGCGCAGGACAGCCAGTTCACGGCTGAATCCGCCGCGCATCTGGTTCATGGCCATACGGTGGGTAGCAGCGGAAGTGGATGCAATGAGGTCGGCCACGGCTTCGGCCTGGCTCAGGTCCATCTTACCGTTCAGGAAGGCACGCTGGGTATATTCACCCGGTCCGGCGGCACGACATCCTTGCTGGATGAGAAGCTGCATCACTTGCTGGAGGATATAGCTCGAGCCGTGGCAGGAGATTTCCGTGGAATCCTGACCAGTGTAAGAGTGGGGGGCACGGAAAAGGCTGACCAGCACTTCGTCGATGATTTCTCCTTCGGGTGTGAGGATATGGCCGAAGGTGAGGGTATAAGGTGCGCGTTCAGCTAATGGCTTGCCAGAAACGGACTTAAAGATGCGGTCGGTGAGGGTGATAGCTTCCGGCCCCGACACGCGGATTGTGCCGATGGCTCCGCCTTGAGCAGTGGCAATGGCACAGATGGTATCTTCAGTTTGTAATATGTTCACGTGTGTATGTCTTTTTAAAATCCTTGCAAAGATACGGTTTTCGGGTTACATCCGGAAGCGGAGCCGACAGATTTATGCAGGAAGGTAGAGGGTTTTCACTAGCAGGCTGACCACTTTTTCGAGGTATTCGCGGTCAGTTTCGTCGAATGTAGCCAGTTGGTCACTATCGATATCGAGCACACCCCGCACTTCTCCTGCGGCTATCATCGGCACGACGATTTCGGAACGGGAGAGGGAACTACAGGCGATATGGCCGGGAAACTGGTCTACATCGGGCACGAGCTGGGTACGGGCTTCAGCCCAGGCAGTGCCGCATACGCCACGTCCCTTCTTGATGCGGTAGCAGGCTACGCTGCCCTGGAACGGGCCGAGGTGAAGTTCGCCTTCGTGTACGAGGTAGAAACCTACCCAGAAGAATCCAAAGGCTTCTTTCAGGGCGGCACAGGTGTTGGCCAGTACGCTGATTTCGTTTTTCTCATCTTCAATCAGAGGGGTGAATTGTTCGAGGAACTGAGCATATCGTTGACGCTTGTCGGTAAGGGTGGATTTGAAACTTGCTTCCATGTAAGTGAGTTTTCAGACATAAAAACAGGTCCTCTCCCGAAGAAGAGAACCTGTTGATTCATAATAAGTTTGTTAGATTCTTTCAAGTACGACTTTAATCAGGTCGTCAATCTTGTTCTTGTATCCGGTGTTGGCTTCCTTGGCTACGCGGTTCGCAATGACCATGCACACGGTGGTGGCTTTATGGCCTTGCAGACGTGCCAGTCCGGCCAGTGCAGAGCTTTCCATCTCGAAGTTGGTGATACGGTGTCCCTGATACTCGAAACTTTCAATTTTCTCGTTCTGATGCGGGTCGGCCAGTGGAATACGGAGCTGGCGTCCCTGCGGACCGAAGAAACCGCCGCAAGCCACGGTCACACCACGTACCATGTCCGTACCGGCGATGCGGTCTACCAGTTCTTCGTTGGCATGAATCACATAGGGAGTCGGCGCGCAGAGATTGCCTGTCCAGCCTAAATGGTTGAGTAGGGCACGTTCCATCGGCAAGTCGCACACCGCGTTACGTCCTTCGTAGAAATTCAGGAGTCCGTCGAATCCTACGGAGATAGCGGAACAGATGTAGGTTCCTACAGGCGTATAAGGTTGCAGACCGCCGCAAGTGCCGATGCGCACGATTTCCAGCTGACGGAAAGTCTCGTTTTCTTCACGGGTCTGGAAATTGATGTTGGCAAGTGCGTCGATTTCATTCATTACGATATCTACGTTGTCGCATCCGATACCGGTGGAGGTTACCGTGATGCGTTTGCCTTGATAGGTACCCGTTACTGTACGGAACTCACGGCTTTCCACTTCGCATTCTTTGGTGTCGAAATGAGAGGCTACGAGTGCCACACGTCCGGGGTCGCCCACCAGGATAACTTTATCTGCCAGGCGTTCCGGTTTCACGTGGAGGTGAAACACCGAACCGTCTTCATTGATAATCAGTTCTGAGGGAGGGAAATACTTTTTCATATACGTTCGTTTCAGTTAGCAAGTTAAGTGTTTGTTTCTGTCTCTTTATTTGCCGATAGGCTCATGTCCGGCTGAATGTGCGTCGGGACGGGCAATGCTGCTCCGCATGTCGGTGTCGGCCTGAATGTTCTTCATCCGGTAGTAATCCATGATACCGAGGTTACCAGTACGGAAGGCTTCAGCCATGGCTTTTGGCACTTCGGCTTCGGCCTGAATCACGTTAGCACGGGCTTCTTCGGCCTTGGCTTTCATTTCCTGCTCCAGCGCCACAGCCATGGCACGACGTTCTTCGGCTTTGGCCTGAGCGATGTTCTTGTCGGCGTTGGCCTGGTCTATCTGCAAAGACGCTCCGATATTACGGCCTATATCGATGTCGGCAATATCAATGGAGAGAATTTCGAAGGCAGTACCGGCATCCAGCCCTTTACGCAGCACGAGCTTGGAGATGGAGTCGGGGTTCTCGAGTACCGACTTATGGTTCTCAGAGGAACCGATGGAGGATACGATGCCTTCGCCTACACGGGCCAGCACGGTGTCTTCACCGGCACCACCTACCAATTGGCGGATATTGGCGCGTACGGTCACACGAGCCTTGGCTATTAACTGGATACCGTCTTTGGCTACGGCCGTAACGGGAGGGGTATCAATGACCTTTGGATTGACCGACATCTGTACCGCTTCAAACACGTCGCGTCCGGCCAGGTCGATTCCTGTGGCCATTTGGAAAGAAAGGTCGATGTTGGCCTTTGATGCCGACACCAAGGCATGCACTACCTTTTCCACGTGTCCGCCAGCCATGTAATGGGCTTCCAGTTCGTCGCGTGTGATGGTACTCAGTCCGGCCTTGTGGGCTTCAATCATGGCAGGCACGATGACATAAGGCGGCACGTTACGGATACGCATCAAGAATAATTGGATGAGCGAAATCTTTACGCCCGACACCTTGGCCGAAAGCCAGAGAAAGAAGGGTACGTAGTGAAAAAATATGACCAGAAAGATAACGACACCTCCGGCCAGTATAAACGGAAGATAAGCGGGATTAATCATATAATTTAGATTTAAAAGTGAATACGATAAAAAAGAAGTTATGCCTGCTTCACGTAAACCGTGTTTTCATTGATGCGAACAATCTCTAGCGGAGTCTTTTCATCGATGAATCCGTCCGCTGATTGTACCTCGATGATGTGTCCGTTGAAATCGGCATTACCTATCAGGGTCAGGCGGGTCACGCTCATGCCCCGGTCACCAGGTTTCAGGTCCAGCCCTTTAAAAGGTGCAGGACGATAGTCTAGTGTTTTTTTTAATGACAAACGGTCCACGGTTTTCGAACGCATGAACCACCACGTTACGCCAATGATGCCCAGCAGAGAAACTCCCAGCGTGATGAATCCTGCCTGTGAACCAAGCGACGTAAAAGCGGAATAGATGGCATAAAGGATGCAGATAGCCGACCCGATTCCTGCTATGCTGATGCCGGGAATCAGGAAAACCTCAATACCGAAAAGTATCAGTCCGCCTACGATGAGTGCAATGATAATCAGTGTTTCCATGGTTATGTGAGTGTTTAAAGATTCTTGAGTGTGCGGATTTCCGTGTTCCGGATGTCGAGGGTCAGACGAGCTATTTCCTCGCGCAATTCCTTCACCCGTTTTTCCTGGTCTAGTATACCGGGAGCCAGCTTTCCTTTCACGTCATGGTTGCCTGAAGCGTACTTGGCACGTGAGTTGGAAAGGGCTTCGGTCATGGTGTTCAAATCTTTTTCCTTTTGCTGGAGCAACTGATACTTCTTTCGTGCATCAGCCGATCGGAAATCACTAAGGGTGTGATAGATAGCGTTATCGTCCACCACGAAACGGAAGTCACCTTTCTTCTGGGTCTCATTGCCTCCGTACATCACCTGTGCCAGTTGTTGCTTGGCGATGCGCACCTTGTCGGCATCGTTCCATGTATGGCGGATACCGTTCAGCATGGCAACGTTGGTCAGCAGCGCAGAATCGGTGGTGTCATAGTCGTATACCCGCTTGGAATTGTTGGGGGCAAACACGTACACGCAGACTCTTCCTTCCGGTTGATAGCGGTCGGAAGCAAACCAGCCCAAGTCGTTGAAGTCGTCGATGGCATACATGTAATCATTGAAAGGAGAGTTGAACGGTAATCCCATGTTGTCGGGCTTCAGGTAGCTTCCATCCTCTGCGTCATAGCGTGTGATGAAGATGTCGTACCCCCCCAGGCTAGCTTCGCCTTTGGCCGCAAAATACAAGGTAATTCCGTCGGAGTTCATGAACGGATAGTTCAGGTCGGTACCCACTTCTTCCAGTCCTTTGACTTTTTCTGGCACACTCCAGTCCCCGCCTAATGTAGCACTGGTGTACAGCACCTTCTGGTTGGTTCCCGGCAAACGGTGGGAGAGTATCTTCTTATCCTTCATGCCGTTAGTAAATTCCGTGCAGTCGCTTTCTCCTGTCAGACCGATTTTCCCAGATTCTTCATGGATTTTATAAGCTTCAAGAAAATTCGCTTTATCGACTACAAAACTGTCGATTACAGCTACATTCTCTACTCCTCTTATCATACGAGCTCCCATGCGGTAGCGATTCATCAAGCCTTCCACCTCAGAAGCATCACGATTTTTTCTTTCCAGCCAATAGATATGTTCTTCCAGGTTCTCAATGGCTTCATCAAAACGGTAGAGGTCAAAATAGGCCTTGCTCAGATAAAGAAAGCCGTTGATAACCTTTCGTTCGGCACTTTTCTCCAGATAAGGGAGTGATTCCTGCAATTCGCCGGTTTCGTAACAGCACGCACCGTACCAGAAATTGTAGTTGGCATTCGAGGGAGATTGTTTCGCCAGACGCTTGAATACGGGTTTGGCCTTGTCAAATTCTTTGTTGTTGAACCATTTTTGTGCCTGGCTCAAGGTCTGAGCAGAAGTTCCTCCTGCGCAACAAAGAACCAGCAGAGGAAGCAAATATCTTTTTTTCATCGTTTCTGTGTCTAAAAGTTTCTCAAATGTAGGAATATTCTTGGAATTATGCCATTTTCTGTTCCGCTATTTTTTATTCAGGCGGAACTTTTGTGCTTTTATTTTTGCGAATGTAGCAAATAATGTGCTATTGTCAAAACGTACGTTCCGGCAGACTTGATAAAAATATATAACATAACGCTGTGATTCGGGTGTTTTTCGTAAATTCGTCGCCGTTTTAACAGCATACCATATGGGAAAAATGACGGAAGAAGACCGCCTGATGCGTCGCATCAACCAGCGGTTCATGAAAGGAGTGATGAATTACAAGCTGATAGAAGAGGGCGACCGCATCCTGGTGGGCCTATCGGGAGGAAAGGACTCGCTGGCCTTGCTGGAGCTGCTGGCCCGACGGGCACGCATCTATAAGCCGAAATTTTCGGTGGTGGCGGCACACGTGGTGATGAAGAACATTGCCTATGAATCCGACCAGACTTACCTGCGTGAATATGCCGAAAGCCTGGGAGTGCCCTATGTATGTTATGAAACGGAGTTCGACCCGTCGACCGATGCGCGGAAATCGCCGTGCTTCCTCTGCTCATGGAACCGTCGCAAGGCACTGTTCACCGTAGCCAAGGAGCAGGGGTGCAACAAAATTGCATTGGGCCACCACATGGATGATATTCTTGAAACCCTGCTGATGAACATGACTTTTCAGGGAGCGTTCAGTACCATGCCGCCACGACTCGTGATGCGTAAATTCGACATGACTATTATTCGTCCTATGTGTCTGGTACATGAAGCCGACCTGAAAGAAATGGCAGTTCTTCGCGCTTTCCGCAAGCAGGTGAAGAACTGCCCCTACGAGAAAGATTCGCACCGTTCGGACATGAAAGAGGTACTGGCACGCCTGGAGGCCATGAACCCGGAAGCCCGTTACAGCCTGTGGGGAAGCATGAACAACATTCAGCACGATATGCTTCCAGTAGAGGAAAACGATTCACTCGAATAGGCCTCAGTCGGCAGAGTGAAGAACCACCTGTTTGCCAGACATGGTGACTTTTCCTTCGGCAATCAGTTCAGACAAGGCACGTGCCAGTGACGGACGTGCCACCCCCAGAATGAAGGCCACTTCCTGCTGGTTGTGGATGCCTCCGTGCATCTTCAGGTAGTTCAGCAGGCGAGACTTCAAACTTTGCAGGGCAAATTCGTTTAGCTTGCGGCTCAAGAACAGGCTCCGGTCGGAAATGATGGCGATAAAATTCCGCATCACGGCAGGCTGGGCATGCATGAAATCCTCAAAGCGTGTCCGGTCCATCACAAGCACTTCACAAAGTTCCGTCGCTTCCACGTTCACCGGGAAGCGATTCTCCGAGGCATAGATGAAAGCAGGCGCCAGAATATCGGGCGCCTTAATCCAGTCGATGGTGAGCTGCTTGCCCTCGGCATTCTCCATTTGTGTTCTCACGTTACCTTTTATCAGAATAAACAAGGAGCGGCACACGTCGCCTTGACGGGCAATAAAATCTCCTTCCTTATATATACGCAGGCTGTTGGGGGCCTCACGAAGCAACTGGAACAGTGCTTCCGCTTCGCATCCCTCAAACAAGCTCATTTGGTTCAAAACTTCGGTATGCATCTTTCTTTTAACTTTTCTTTGGTGTGTGTGTCACATAGGTGACAAAAATCCCGTGCAGGATTCCTCATCTTTGCGCAAACTTAATGAAAAATCAATAATAACCCAAGAAAGAATATGGAAGGAAATATGTTTTGTTACCAGTGTCAGGAAGCGGCCAAAGGCACTGGATGTGTGTTGAAAGGGGTGTGCGGAAAGAAAGATACCACCGCGCGTTACATGGATTTGTTGCTTTTCGTGGTGCGTGGTGTGTCGGTGGCTGCCGATACCTTGCGTACGAAGGGATACGAAGTGGAAGCCGGAACGAATGCCTTTGTCACTGATGCACTTTTCTCTACAATTACCAACGCTAATTTTGACGATGAAAGTATTCTGGCCCGTGTGCGCAAGGGATTAGCGTTGCGCGACTGCCTGAAAGCTTGTGCCGTGGATGCGGGTATTGCCTTGCCAGAAGTAGACGAACTGACCTGGTGCGGAGGAGAAGAGGAGTACCTTGCCAAATCGGCTTCTGTAGGCGTATTGAGAGAACCGAACGAAGACCTTCGCTCGTTGAAGGAATTGCTGATGTACGGACTGAAGGGAATGGCAGCTTACCATGAGCATGCCATGCGCCTTGGATTTGCCGACGAGGCCATTCATGCCTTTATGCAATCGGCTTTGGCACGTATTACCGTGCAGGCGATGGGAGCAGACGAACTGGTGGCTCTGGTACTTGAAGCCGGACAGCACGGCGTGCAGGTAATGGCTTTGTTGGACCGTGCCAACACCACTCGCTACGGTCATCCGGAACTGACAAAAGTGAACATCGGGGTGGGGAAAAATCCGGGTATCCTGATTAGCGGGCATGACTTGCACGATTTGGAGGAACTTTTGCGCCAGACCGAAGGAACGGGAGTGGACGTGTATACACATAGCGAAATGCTTCCAGGACATTATTATCCGGCTTTCAAGCAGTACAAACATTTTGTAGGGAACTACGGAAATGCCTGGTGGAAGCAGCGTGAAGAGTTTACGGCATTCAACGGCCCGATAGTGTTCACCACCAACTGTATCGTGCCGCCGCTGGAGAATGCGACTTATAAGAAACGGATGTTTACGGCCAACTCAACGGGTTATCCCGGATGCAAGCACATTGCCACTGACGCCGACGGACACAAGGATTTCTCGGAGGTAATCGCACTGGCCAAACAATGCCAGCCACCCGTAGAGCTGGAACAGGGAGAGATTGTCGGCGGATTTGCCCACAATCAGGTGATGCAACTGGCTGATAAGGTGGTAGAAGCTGTGAAGAACGGTGCTATCCGTAAGTTTGTGGTGATGGCCGGATGTGACGGACGCATAAAGAGCCGCGACTACTATGCCGACTTTGCCCAGACTCTTCCTAAAGATACAGTCATTCTTACGGCAGGTTGTGCGAAGTACCGTTACAACAAGCTTCCGTTGGGCGATATTCAGGGAATTCCCCGTGTGCTCGATGCCGGACAATGCAACGACAGCTACTCACTGGCCGTTATTGCCCTGAAGCTGAAAGAAGTCTTCCAGTTGAACGACATCAACGAACTTCCTATCGTGTACAACATTGCCTGGTATGAACAGAAAGCGGTCATCGTCCTGCTGGCCTTGTTGAGCCTGGGCGTGAAACACATCCACCTGGGACCTACCTTGCCGGCCTTCCTCTCACCAAACGTGGCCAAAGTACTGGTAGAACAGTTCGGCATCGGAGGCATTACTACCCCCGAAGCAGACATGAAGCAGTTCGGTATCAGTTGACAGCTTAATATGATTTCTCGTTAGCCAGATTCCAGGCATTGAGGAAAGAAGCCTTGGTAATTTCCACCACCTTCTCCCAGTTGATTTTCTCGGCATGGTCAGAAGGCTGGTGGTAATCCGGATGTCCGTCTGTGTGATACCAGATGATGGGAATGTCGTGTACGGCAAACGAAGCATTGTCACTTCCTCCCACCGGACGGTCCCACGGACGGTAATCCGGTTGTAGTTTCAGCCCGTAACGAGCAATGTCATCCTTGAGCCACTGGCCCAGTGCCGGATGCGCTTCCGTATAGAAATACACCACATGCTCAGGCTGTTCCGGACGATTGTTCCGGCCAATCATATCGAAATTTAGATAGCCTTTGATTTCCTTTACAAAATCGCAATGCTGCATAAAATACTTAGAACCTAAGAGTCCTTTCTCCTCGCCATCCCAGAATGCGATGATGACGTTGCGTAAGGGCTTCTTGCCACTAGCCTGAAAGGCACGGGCAATCTGCATCACGGCCGACACACCCGACGCATTGTCGTCGGCTCCGTTGTAGATTTTGTCACCTGCCAGTGTCTCGTCAATTCCCAAGTGGTCGAAATGTGCGCCTACTACCACATATTCATTGGCCCGTTCTCCCGGAATCATACCTAATACATTGGCCATACGGAGCGAACGGTGCGTACCTTGTTTCAACTGGGCAATGGAATCGGGATGTACCTGCCAGCGGCTTTTCTGCTGCCGTTCCTTGGCACAAGCTTCAAAAGGCTGGTAATACGAATCATCATACAGAGGAGCGACACCGGCTTCCTGAAGGCAGGAAACCAGGTAGCGGGCTGCCACGCGTGAGCCAGTCATACCAGCTTCACGTCCTAGTAATGCATCATCGGCCAGAAAGCCTACAATGGCCTCGGCAGAAGGACGGTTGATACTCTTCAGACCTTTTTCTACGGCGGTCTGTGCCTGGATGAAAGATGTACCGCTTGAGCCTATCGCACACATCAGTAGGAGAGAAGTGATTGTATTTTTCATAATGAAAGCAAAAATAGACAGAACTTATGAATTTCACAAACTTATATCCTTTATTCTTGGTATGACAGGAAACCGTACGGCCACGAAAAATACCTACAGTTAGGTATTGTGCCTCTCGGTCCGTTACCCTACTTTTGCATTGTAATAATTACAATTTTATAATT
>NZ_DBEXBB010000154.1:0-27613 GCF_048170425.1 Phocaeicola sp. | reverse complement strand
CCAATACGGCTCTGTAGTTTTAATTACTGAACCAACAGAAGGTGTAGTGCGATCATTTATCCGCAGCAGTGAAGAAGAATGCCTAAAACAAGCAATCGATGACCTTCAGCAAGCTTATACTCTACTTCCTGAAAAAAGTATAGAAACCTATCGTGGTAAACTAGGTTGGGACAAATATGCGGCTGCCCATTATTTAGCAAAAGCATTAATGCTACGTGTTTCAGAACGAAATGATTCATGGAATGCAGCTTACAAGACCGAAGATTTAACGAATATCATTACACTTTGCGATGATATAATAGGAAGTCATCACAAACTGGCCGGCGATTATCGAGATCTTTGGAATTGGACAGGTACAGATTGTGACACCGAAACACTTTCAGAATGGTTGCTAGTAGCACAGTTCAATAAGGATGCAGCTGCTGACGGTCGTTTTGGAAATCGTATTTACAGCAACTTTAATCCACAATTCTCAAATGGTGTATTCGGTGACTGGATACAGCGTGGGCAGTGGGTTGGACTTGATTTTCAACGTTGTCGCCCAACAGAATATAACTATATGTGTTTTGACAAAATAAACGATTCCCGCTTTTGGAAATCATTCCGTACCATATTTAATGCTAACCGTAATTTAGGCGAGAGCGCCACATTTTCAAAACCTGATGGTAGCAAATATGTTGTGCCCAACGCTGGAGATCCTGTCATCATGTTTATTCCTAATGGAGTAAAAGGTAATAACATTCATTACCCTAACGAATGGAGTCAATATAAATTTGGTACAGTAAAAAATTCTACATTCCAATATAATGGAAAGGATGTACCTAACGCTATATTACACTATACTAAAGATGGACAATGGAATACCTATCCAGATAATGTGTTCTGCGGATTGTGCAAAACGGAAGATGGCACACGTGATGACGAAAAGAACGACTATAGTAGCCGTGATGGCGTATTGGCTCGTGTTGGCGAAACTTATTTATTAAAAGCCGAAGCATTAGTTCGTCAAGGCAAATATCAAGAAGCTATTGATGTGGTTAATATTCTTCGTGCACGTGCTGCTTACAAAGCTGGTGAAGACCGTACTCGTCACACAGATGGCAACCAGGCTTTTGAGAATAATGTTCAGTATGATCAATACAAAGAAAAATATCAAGCTTATAGTAAAACCAATACATATATTTTATCAACCGGGGTTAGCGATTTCTCTCAAGCAACAGATTTACAAATATCCAGTTACACACAGTTACCTGAAGAAGATGAATTGGTTCTATCTAAACTAAATGGAGTAAAAGGTTACAATTGTTCAAGTGATTACGAACGTATGCTTAATTTCATTATGAATGAACGTACACGTGAACTGGACGGTGAATGGGTACGCTGGGAAGACCTAGCACGTACCAAACTATTAATTCCACGTGCTTATGCTTTCAATAAAGAAGTGGCTAAATCCGGAACACTAGATGAACATCATTTGCTACGTCCTATTCCACAATCATTTATCGAGGGTCGGGTAAATGAAGATGGCTCACCTCTGAGCCAAGAGCAAAAAGATGCCTTGCAGAATCCTGGCTATTAACCAAAACCTTATTTTTTCATACAATTTAAAGAGGCGCTTTTCAAAAAAGAGAAGCGTCTCTTTTTTGTACAAATTTACAGCAACATGTACAATTCTCCAGCCCTCAATACATAAGCTTTTACGAACTTTGTAATATGATTATTTTTTCCAATAAGACTATGAAGAAACTGTGGTTAATAGGACTTCTGATGTATAGTCCTTTTACGATGAATGCACAATCTGGAACAACATCCGGACTGGACAAAGGCCATTTCAGTAAATACTGGAAGGTGGAATCTGAATCTCCTGACTATAAAGTTTCCTTTTCAGGAGATACCTGTGAAATTTTATCTCCTAAAGGACTGACTTTGTGGAGAAAAGAAAAAATGTCGGGCAACGTCACCATTGAATACGATGCCTGTGTGGCAGTAGAAGGAAAACCTGGTGACAGACTAAGCGACTTAAACTGCTTCTGGATGGCTTCCGACCCGAAAGCTTCTGACATCTGGAAACGCATGAAATGGAGAAACGGAGTTTTTGTAAATTGCTACAGTCTTCAACTGTATTATCTGGGATATGGGGGCAATTACAATTCTACGACTCGTTTCCGCCGTTATGACGGCAATGAAGCTGGAGTCACAGATGAAAAGGTGCGTCCTGCAATCTTGAAGGAATACAAAAACCAAGACAATCTGTTGACTGCCAATAAATGGTATCACATTAAGATTCAAAATACAGACAACAGAGTACGTTATTACATAGACGGGAAATTACTTGTCGACTTTTATGACCCGTCACCATTGACTTCCGGCTGGTTCGGTTTCCGTACCACACTGTCCCGAACCCGTATTACTAATTTCAAGTACTCCATTGAGAAAGAAAAAGCTACCGAAGCTCCTTTACACTGGATTGGAAAGGTTCCAGAGCAAACACGTCCTATCAGTTTTGGAGTTCCGTTCAAACAAGGAGAAATAAAATCTGGTACCCCATTGTGTATACAAACTGAAAATGGAGAGTTGGTAGAAGCGGACACTTGGACTACAGCATATTGGCCTGATGGCTCTGTAAAGTGGGCCGGCATGGCTGCCGTTATTCCCGGAAATACCCGTTCGGTAAAAGTGATACCTTCCTCCAAAAAGACGGGAACAACCACTACAGAAAAAATCCATGTCACAGAGTCCGATAACCAACTGACTGTAGCAACTGGAAGAATTACCGCTTTTATCCCTAAATCTGGAGCTTGTATTCTCGACAGTCTTCTGTATGGAAATGTGAAAGTAGGTGGAAGTGCAGATTTAATTGCCAGCACACAAGATTCTCCATCACGAGAGAACGCTACTGAGATACATTATCAGTCTTTCAAAAGCCTCATCAAAAATGCCGTAATTGAACAGCAAGGAAAAATACGTACCACCATCAAGCTGGAAGGTGTGCAACAGGGAAAAGACGGACGTGAGTGGCTTCCGTTCACTCTACGCATGTATTTTTACGCAGGAAACGAGCAAATCAAGATGGTACATTCTTTCATTTATGACGGAGACCAAAACAAAGATTTTATCCGCTCACTAGGAGTACGGTTCCAAGTCCCAATGAGAGAGGATTTATACAACCGTCATGTTGCCTTTGCCTGTGCCGGCGGAGGTGTCTGGAGTGAACCGGTTAAACCGCTGGTGGGAAGAAGAATCCTGACACTCGACAAAGACCAGAGCTGGCAAAAACAACAAATGGAAGGAAAACGCATCCCTGAATACCAGAGATTTGATGCAAAAAACAGAAGTCTGATTGACAATTGGGCGGCATGGGATAATTTCCGCCTTTCTCAACTTACGGACAATTCTTTCAGCATTCGCAAACGTGCCACAGAAGATAATCCCTGGATTGGTACGTTTACTGGCACACAAGCCGGAGGATATGCTTTTGCCGGTGATGTCAGTGGAGGAATGGGAGTTGCCCTGCAGGATTTCTGGCAGGCCTATCCTTCTACACTGGAAATACAGCATGCACGCAGCCAGGAAGCTTCACTGATTGTCTGGTTATGGAGCCCGGAAGCTGAAGCTATGGATTTAAGACACTATGACAAAGTAGCACACGACTTGATAGCAAGCTATGAAGACGTACAAGAAGGAATGAGTACCCCTTACGGTATTGCCCGTACTCACACACTGACACTTGTTCCACAAGCTGCTTATCCGGGTAAAGCTGGCATCGCAGAAACAGCACAGATTTTATCAGAAGCAGCTCCTCTGATGTGTACACCGGAATATCTCCATGCCTGCCGGGCTTTTGGAATCTGGTCATTACCTGATCGAAGTAATCCGCAACGCAGCAAGGTAGAAGACCGTTTGAATGATTATATCGATTTATATCAGAATGCCATAGCCCAACATAAATGGTATGGCTTCTGGAACTATGGTGACTTAATGCATGCCTACGACCCTATACGTCACTCTTGGAGATACGATGTAGGCGGATATGCATGGGATAACACCGAACTGGCATCTAACATGTGGTTATGGTATAATTTCCTGCGAACAGGTCGGCAGGACATCTGGAAAATGGCAGAAGCCATCACACGTCATACAGCAGAAGTGGATGTATATCACATCGGTCCCAATGCAGGTTTAGGAAGCCGTCACAATGTCAGTCACTGGGGATGTGGTGCAAAAGAAGCTCGTATCAGTCAGGCAGCCTGGAATCGTTTCTATTATTACCTGACTACAGATGAAAGAGCCGGCGACTTAATGAAAGAAGTAACCGATGCCGACCAAAAGCTGTACACACTCGACCCGATGCGTCTGGCTGAGCCGAAGAGCCAGTTCCCATGCAGCGCACCTGCCCGATTACGCATCGGCCCCGACTGGCTGGCCTACGCTGGTAACTGGATGACTGAATGGGAACGTACGCAAAATACGAAGTACCGCGACAAGATTATCACAGGCATGAAGAGCATTGCAGCCCTGAAAAATGGATTGTTCACCGGAAATATGGCCTTAGGATATGACCCGGCAACTGGAGTTATCAGTTATGAGGGAGACCCCAATAAACAAAATACCAATCACCTGATGACTATTATGGGAGGCTTTGAAATAATGAATGAAATGCAGGAAATGATTCAGATTCCAGAATTCAACAAAGTATGGCTGGAACATGCACGTGACTACAAACAAAAAGCACTCGAAATTACGCATAATCGTTTCCGGGTTTGCAGACTGATGGCATACGCTGCATCCCATCTGTATGACCCGAAAACAGCTGCAGAGGCCTGGAAGGATTTATGGAGCAAACTGGAACATACTCCGGCACCGGAATTCAAGATAGAAAAAGTGCTTCCTCCAGAAGTTCCGGCAACTATGGATGAATGTAAGACAATCAGCACCAATGATGCTGCTTTGTGGAGTCTGGATGCGATTTATATGCAGGAGGTAATTCCGCAGTAACAACACCACATTAATAGATAATAAAAAACGGCTTTAAATGACAGGAAAACATCATTTAAAGCCGTTTTTTACATCCTATATTTTTCTCTTCTAAAATTTGAATACCAATACACCAGCTGTAGCAATATTAGGAGTACCAATCAACACTTTTGCTCTTTGAGGAAGTGCAAACTGATAAGGCTGGTCACTATAGTTTAGCACTATACCTAATCCGTTACGATATTCCATTGTCACACCGTAAGGTAAATTCATTACTTCAATTTGCAGACGACTATACAACTTATCCAAAACCTGACGCTCCAAAGCCCCGTCTGAACTGTCTACTCCAATATAAGTCACAGACCCCTTTCCTGATTTACGGAAAGTAACTACAGGTTTTCCTTCGTAAAATTCATTCGTATAGGTAGCCCATACTTCATTGGAAGCACCGGGGTTCAAAATCTCTCCCCAAGTATTCCAGGTATAGACTTTTCCATCCATCTTTACTTGTCCTGGATTTTGAGGCAACAACAAATCATAAAATTCCATGTGGTTTCCGGTCAACTCATCAATCATTGAACCAAAAGGAGCCTCCGGCAAACGCCCAAAACGATCTTTCTGTGCGGTACGGCAAGTCAGCACCAGATTTCCTCCTTCTTCCACATATTTTTTCCATCTTGCCACCAGTTCTTTATCGGCCAACTGATATGCCGGAACTATCATCACCGGATATTGTGAGAAATCTTTCTCTTCAGAAATAAAATCTACAGGAGCGGCATAAGATTTAAGAGTACGATAATATTTATCTACATGAGCAAAAGTGTTCCACGTTACATTCTGTTTCTGACGGTCAATGCTCCAATAGTTTTCCGGATTCCACAAAATAGCCGTCTTCCGTTTCAGATAGGCTTCTGGTTTATCTTCCTTTGGGCGATATTCTTTCCTCAAAGAACGAATTTCTTTCATGAACTGTTCATATTCCCGTCCGCCTGGCGTAACAGTCACCCCATCAGTTCCCACAATTCCATAATGATACTGTTCGGTTCCATACAAGGGCTGACGATAGCGATATGTACAGATAAAATCAGAACCTCCAGCAAACACACTCCATAACCACAAACGGACAGCTCCCGGCAGAGGTTGAGGATTGATGCTTCCCCAGTTTACCTGTCCCGGCTGTAACTCCATTACCCCGTAAGTACCATCTACCGGCCGGAAAAAGTCATTTGCCATGGCAATCCGTAAAGGATTTCCTACACGGTATCCTCTACGACCGATACCTTCATTGTCACCATATACCATATAGCGGGTATAGCTGACAAAATCCAGGTCCTTACTACCTCCAATATGTCCTTTATCGTAATCTGGAATATAATTGGTAGTCACCCACTGGTTCTTGGCGTATTTCTTGATTAACCGGCATTGTTCATTCAGAAAATCATTGGTCTGCTTGGCTGCAAACCGACGATAATCCAAAATCTGATGATGATTCATAAACATCTGAGCAGTTTTAGGTAATGTGATTTCTTCAAAACGCGAATAAACTTCACTCCAGAAAGCAGTTCCCCATGCCGCATTCAGTTCCTGAATATTGTGATGGTATTTCTCTTTTAAAAAATCCCTGAAAGCTTCTTCTGCTGCTTGATTATAGTCAAATTGTACAGTAGGCTCATTATCCAGCTGCCAGCCAATGATACGCGAGTCCTTTCCATAATGACGGGCCAGCTCTTCAATCATACGATAGGCTAGTTTCCGGTAAACAGGAGAGGCAAAAGAAGCATGCTGACGTGCCCCATGGTCTTGCACGATACCCTCTTCAGACTTCAGCAAAATTTCCGGATATTTACGGCTTAACCACACTGGAGGAGTAGCGGTGGAAGTACACATCACGACTTTCAAATCGTATTTGTCTGCCAGAGCAATTGCCCGATCCAACCAGGCAAAATCATACACCCCTTCCTGAGGTTCAAGCTGTGCCCAGGCAAACTCGGCAAAATGAGTAAATTCAAACCCCAGTTCATGCATCTGTTTCAAGTCGCGTTCCCATTGACTCTCATCCCAATGTTCCGGATAATAATAAGCTCCTGTCAAAGTCAAATCTTTGTCATTAAACCAGGTATGCTGAGCAAACATTCCCCCACAGAACAAGCACCCGCATACCATTGCAAGCAAACGTCTTTTCATCGTATTCAAGTATTAGTTTTGAAATGTATTACCTTTACAAAGGTAGAAGGAAATCACAATCAACCTGCATGATAGCTCATTTTTTTCAGGAAAGTGTATGATAATCGAGGAACATGTATAATAATCCATGCTTCTTTCAATTCAAGATGCGTAACTTTGCTGAAACAAGGATTACATTTTATCAAAAGCTATGAATTCACTGAAATCATTTGTGACTGGAATTTTTTTATGGAGCATTTTGGGGGGGATTTCTGCACAAGACAAAGCTCTTTCTTTCTCTATGCCCGATGCATCAGGCACACTCAGGCTGGGTATTATTGAAAATGACTCAAGCCGATGGCTGGATGCAAAACAAGAACATCTGAATATCCATTGCTATTCATTAAGTGATACCAAAGGATTCATTCTGGAAATCGAGAATAAGACAGAAGACATTACTCTGGGATGGGCTTTTGGAGGATGTGATGCAATCACTCCGGAAACATACATCCAACCTCAATATTGTAAAGACAACGTATTCAATGTAGAAGGTACACAGGTTACAATCTATCATGGGAAAGTTATGCAACTAAAGGTAACCAATCTCATTGTCCCTCCAGCTTCTTCTATCCGTTTGTCAGATGGACATAAACAACATACTCCATTAGAGCTTTTCACATCCGGAAAAAAAACAGATGCCCCTGTACTGGCAGCAACCTGCCTTATCCGAAAGGGAGAAAAACTATACTTCTGCGCATACAAGCAAAATGCAAAAGCCGATTATGCCGACTACATGTTACCTGAATTGTTTCACAAAGAAAAACAGCAGCCATGAATAAGACCATTATCACTTGCTTGTGGATTTTGTCTTTCTGTACAAACATGCTACAAGCAAAAATCTATAACGTAAAAGATTTTGGAGCCGTAGGTGATGGACAGCACATTGACTCTGAAGCTATCAATCAAACCATCATTCAAGCCGCCCGTGAAGGAGGTGGAACAATATATATTCCCGCTGGAAAGTATGCCTGTTACTCTATCCGACTTGCCAGCCAAATTCATCTGTATCTGGAACAAGGCGCAACAATTGTGGCTGCTTTCCCTACGTCCGAAAAGGGATACGACAAGGCAGAGCCTAATCCCCATAACAGCTATCAAGACTTCGGACACAGCCACTGGAAAAATTCCCTTATCTGGGGAATTAACCTGAAAGATATTACCATCAGTGGTTCCGGAAAGATTGACGGAAAAGGATTGACACGCGAGGAAAGCCGGCGCGACGGAGTAGGCAATAAAGCCATCAGTCTGAAAGAATGCAAGAATGTCACACTGAAAGATTTGTCCATGTTCCGCTGTGGCCATTTTGCTCTACTGGCTACAGGAGTAGACAACTTGACCATCGATAACCTGAAAGTAGATACCAACCGTGACGGATTTGACATCGACTGTTGCAAAAATGTGCGTATCAGTCGATGCAGCGTCAATACCCCATGGGATGATGCCATTGTACTAAAATCATCTTATGCACTAGGATATTTCAAAGATACGGAAAATGTAACCATCTCTGACTGCTTTGTCAGCGGATACGATCGCGGAACCACGCTCAGCGCTACCTGGGAGCTGGATGAGCCTCAGGCTCCGGACCACGGCTACCGTACCGGACGTATCAAACTGGGTACAGAATCTAGCGGAGGATTCAAAAACATTACAGTAACCAACTGTATTTTTGAGCATTGCAGGGGACTGGCTTTGGAAACAGTAGACGGAGGACATCTGGAAGACATCGAAATCAGCCATATCACCATGCGACACATTGTCAATGCAGGTATCTTTCTCCGTCTGGGAGCCCGTATGCGAAGCCCCGAAGGAACTCCAGCCGGAAGCATGAAACGCATCCGTATCAGTCACATCAATGCATACGATGTGGATTCCCGCTATTCATCTATCATCAGCGGTATCCCTAATGGGATTATAGAAGATGTTACCTTCGACCATATTCACTTGTATTATAAAGGAGGATACGCAGAAGAAGATGGAAAAAGAGAAGTTCCGGAACAAGAAAAGATTTACCCTGAACCGTGGATGTTCGGTACTATTCCGGCAAAAGGCTTCTACATTTCACATGCTAAGAATATCTCGTTTCACCACATCAATTTCTATTATGAGAAACCGGATGGACGCCCTTTATTCGTAACCAAAGATGTAGAAAACATTCGCTATACAGATATTCGGGAGAATGGAGAAGATGTTTCAATCACAATAAATCAATAATCAAATATTACATAAAATGAAGACACAAAGGAAATGGCTCATGGCATTGGCTGCCTGCAGCCTGGGAGTACTCAGCTCCGCACAAACGAATTATGATTTCAGTAAACTACAGCGAGAAAAACTCGGAAGAGGAGTTGTCGCCGTCAGAGAGAATGCACAAAAAGTAGCTGTTTCATGGAGATATCTTTCTTCCGACCCGACAGAAACTGCATTCAATGTATATCGGAACGGAAAAAAGATTGCACAAGTTCCAGCTGGAACAGGAACTTTTTATACAGACAATTATGCAGGAAACCAGAAAGCGGTCTATACGGTAAAACCTGTGGTCAATGGAAAAGAGACTTCAAATGAAGGGAGCTATACCCTTCCAGTAAATGCTCCTTCAGGATACATTGACATTCCACTGGACAAACCCGCAGACGGTGTCACACCTGCTGGAGAAAAATACAGCTACAGCCCCAACGATGCTTCCATTGGCGATGTAGATGGAGATGGGAACTATGAAATTATCCTGAAATGGGACCCTTCTAACGCACACGACAATGCACACGATGGCTACACAGGAAACGTATATTTCGACTGCTACCGCCTGACCGGAGAAAAACTATGGCGCATTGATATGGGAAAGAACATACGCGCCGGTGCTCACTACACCCAGTTTATGGTATATGACCTGGACGGAGACGGAAAAGCAGAAATTGTAATGAAGACCTCAGACGGTACCATTGATGGAAAAGGAAAAGTGATTGGAGATGCCACAGCCGACTATCGCGAGCCGGGAAATCCGAACCAGCCTAAAGGCGGAGATTTTCCTCCCAACGATCCGAGAGGGAAAGGAAAGCCCACCGATCCTCTTCGTAACCAAGGACGTATTCTGACAGGAAATGAATATCTGACTGTCTTCAACGGACTGACCGGCGAAGCCATGCAAACCATTGACTATATCCCGCCACGCGGCGATTTAAAAGGTTGGGGAGATGAACGCGCCAACCGTAGCGATCGTTTCCTGGCGTGTATCGCTTACCTGGATGGGATTCATCCTAGCGTAGTCATGTGCCGTGGATATTACACACGCACCGTACTGGCTGCATTCGACTGGAATGGAAAAGAATTGAAACAACGCTGGGCATTCGACAGTAACAATCCGGGGTGTGAGAAATATGCCGGACAAGGAAATCATAACCTCCGTGTGGGAGATGTAGATCAAGATGGATGTGATGAAATTGTATATGGCTCCTGTACATTCGACCACGACGGGAAAGGGCTTTATTCCACTGAAATGGGGCACGGAGATGCCATGCACCTCACCCAATTTGATCCGGCTTCTGCCAGCCTGCAAGTATGGGCCTGCCATGAAAACCGGAAAGACGGTTCTTCATTCCGTGATGCAAAAACAGGAAAGGTCTTGTTTCAATACCCAGACAAAACAGATGTAGGGCGTTGTATGGCTGCCGAAATAGACCCGACCAGCCCTGGTGTGGAAATGTGGTCACCGGCCTCAGGAGGCATTCGCAACATCAAAGGGGAAGTGGTGGCAGAAAAAGTGCCCGGACTATCTTACAACATGGCTGTATGGTGGGATGGCGACCTGCTTCGTGAACTGCTTGACAAAGGAAAAGTAAGCAAATACGACTGGAAAAACAAACGCTGCAATACCATCTTTACATTTGAAGGATGCGCATTTAACAATGGCACGAAATCCAACCCCTCACTTCAGGGCGACCTTATCGGTGACTGGAGAGAAGAAGTGCTGGTCCGTACGGAAGACAACAAGTCTCTCCGCTTGTATGTAACCACCATTCCTACTGAATATCGCTTCCACACTTTCCTGGAAGATCCCGTATATCGAATCAGTATCGCTACACAGAACGTGGCTTACAACCAACCCACTCAACCAGGTTTCTATATCGGACCGGAACTAAAAGGTACTTTCAGAGGATATAAATTCAAATAACCCATTACGCTTACATTTAAACCTAGTTATATGAATAAACTCGTCTTAAACTTTGCACTGCTGGCGGCACTTTCTGCCGGTCTTAGTGCTCATGCACAAAAGCAAAAGGAAGTCATAAATGACTCCAACACTCCGCTTCATCTCTTACAGCCTGACTATCAGGTAGGGTATGGAATTGTATCAGCCGAAGATATCAAAAAAGACATGGACCGTGTCTTGAGATACCTGGAAAGCAACACACCGACCAGAGTAGTTGACAAACGCAATGGAAAAGTCATTACCGACTATGCGAATATGGATACCAATGCACAATTGGAAAGAGGAACTTTCCGTCTGGCCAGCTACGAATGGGGAGTTACTTACTCAGCCATGCTGGCTGCCGCAGAAGCTACGGGTGACGAAGCCTACAAAAAATACGTGTACGACCGATTCAAATTCTTGTCGGAAGTAGCTCCGTACTTTAAAAAAGTATATGAAAAATACGGTACAACCGATGCACAGATGCTTCAGATTCTGACTCCTCATGCACTGGATGATGCGGGAGCAGTATGTGCCGCCATGATGAAAGCGCAGATGAAAGACAAAAGCCTGAAACTACAGGACATGATTGACAATTACTTCCATTTCATCATGTACAAAGAGCATCGTCTGGCCGACGGTACATTTGCCCGTAACCGTCCTTACCACAACACACTGTGGCTGGACGACATGTTCATGGGTATCCCCTCTGTTGCTTTGATGGGACGCTATGCCTCTGACCACAATGACAAATACTATCAGGAAGCCGTACGCCAGGTACTGCAATTTGCAGAACGTATGTTCGTACCAGAAAAAGGCCTGTTCCGCCACGGATGGGTAGAAGGCATGAAAGACCATCCGGCTTTCCACTGGGGCCGAGCCAACGGATGGGCTATCCTTACCATGTGTGAAGTGCTGGATGTACTTCCGACTGATTATCCCGGACGCGATAAAATTATCAGCCTGTTGCAGGCACACGTTCGCGGACTAGCGGCCTGTCAAAGCAAAGACGGTTTCTGGCATCAGTTGCTCGACCGAAATGATTCTTACCTGGAATCCTCCGCTACAGCTCTTTACGTATACTGTATGGCACATGCCATCAATAAAGGATGGATTGACGCCATGGCATACGGTCCGGTAGTGCAACTGGGATGGCATGCCGTATCTTCTGCCATCAATGCCCAAGGACAGGTAGAAATGACCTGCGTAGGAACTGGTATGGGATATGACCCGGCATTCTATTACTACCGTCCGGTAAATGTATATGCAGCCCATGGTTATGGTCCTGTCATCTGGGCCGGAGCTGAAATGCTCAATTTACTGAAACACCAGCATCCGCGTATGAACGACAGCGCCGTGCATTTCTATCCTACAGAACAGCAGACGAAAGAACCTATCTTCTTCTATTCTGAGCCGGGAAATCCACGTGAATTTGTAGCAGGAGCAAGCCGTATCAACGAAAAGAGTCCTGTCGCTTTCCTGATTGGAGACTCTACTGTGAAATGTGGAGCCGGCAACGGAGAAGAGAACAAATGGGGATGGGGAAGTTACCTGCAGAACTATTTTGATACCACCCGTATCAGCATCGAGAACTGTGCATTGGGAGGAAGAAGCAGCCGTACTTATTTCACGGAAGGTCTTTGGAACCGTGTACTTCCTGCCATCAAACCAGGTGATTATGTATTGATTGATTTCGGACACAATGACGGCGGCCCGATGAATACCGGACGCGCACGCGCTTCGCTGCCAGGTACTGGAGAAGATACTAAAAAAGTAGTCATGGAAAAAGACGGAAGCACAGAAGAAGTATACAGCTTCGGACACTATATCCGCATGTATATCCGTCAGGCCAAAGCCAAAGGAGCAAAGGTAATCGTAATGTCACACACTCCGGGCAACCGCTGGACCGACAACCGCATGAACCGCTGTGACCAGACTTACGGTAAATGGTCAAAAGAAGTAGCAGAACAGGAAGGTGTAAGCTTTATTGACTTGAACGACCTGACTGCCAAGAAATTTGAAGCCATGGGAAAAGAAAAGACAGCCGCTTACTATGCAGACTCTGTACACAACACTCAGGAAGGTGCTGTATTGAATGCAGAATCAGTGGTAGAAGGTATCCGTTCACTCCAGAACTGTGACCTGAAAGACTATCTGAAATAACCTTTTACAGATAAAAATCAATGCCCCGTACTGCTCAATTCAATACGGGGCATTTTTATGGAATGGTGTACCTTTCTTTACTTCTGGAACTCGGCCCAGTCTGTCAGACGCATGTCACCTTTATTGATAAACACCTGATGCATACCCAGTGCAGCAGAAAGACTGTGACAAGTCTGTCCTTTTGTCGAAATCTTCAAATAATCCCAAAGCAACTGCTTGTAATCAGGATGCGCACAGTTCTCGATAACCGCTTCCGCACGTTCCATCGGACTCTTTCCACGCAAGTCGGCTATACCCTGTTCAGTAATAATGACATTTACCGAATGTTCACTATGGTCCAGATGAGACACCATCGGTACGATAGAGCTGATACAACCTCCCTTGGCTGTCGACGGACAAGAGAAAATAGAAATATATGCACTGCGGGTAAAGTCGCCGGAACCTCCGATACCGTTCATCATCTTAGTTCCGCAAATATGAGTAGAATTGACGTTGCCATAAATATCTGCTTCAATAGCGGTATTCATGGAAATCACACCAATACGGCGAACCACCTCCGGACAGTTGGATATTTCGGAAGGACGCAACACCAGTTTATGACGGAAAAAGTCCATATTATCATAAATATCTTGCAAACAGTCATTGGTCACACTCAAAGAGCAGGTACTACCAAACTTGATTCTACCCTCTTTCACCAGTTTAATGACCGAATTCTGTATCACTTCCGTGTACATTTCAAAAGGAGGAATACTGGGGTCCTTACCCAATGCACTCAATACCGCGTTGGCAATGTTTCCTACTCCCGACTGCAAGGGAAGGAAAGTGGAAGGAATGATTCCTCTACGCATGTCCGAAGCTAAGAACTCAGCCACATTCTGACCTATTTTATCTGTTACAGGATCAGATTCATGGAAACCACGTGCCTCATCCGGCATATTGGTCTCCACCACACCTATAACCTTGGAAGGGTCTACCTGAATATAAGGAAGGCCGATACGGTCGCTAGGACGTACAATAGGAATCGGACGACGGAAAGGAGGACGCTCCATTTCATACAAATCGTGCATACCTATCAGGCTTTTGCTATGTGCGGCATTCAATTCCACAATGACTTTATCAGCCAGTCGTGCAATGGTAGGTGTGATACCCACCCCTGCAGTAAGATAAATACGTCCGTCTTCCGTAATTTCACAAGCTTCTATAATAGCCACACTCACATGCCCCAGGAAACCTGAGCGCAAACGTTGAGCCACTTGTGAGAGGTGAATGTCTGTATAATTGATTTCGCCGTTATTCACAGCCTTGCGGAAGTCTGTATTAGTGGTATAAGGAGCACGGAACTTAATGGCATGTGCACGTGTCAACATCCCGTCACAAGAATCTCCCGTTGAAGCTCCCGTTATCACACCTATCTGAAAGGCTTCTCCCCTTGCATGTTTTTCCTCTGCTATTTTCGCTAACTCTGCGGTCACAGCCTTCGGACTTCCTGCAGGGGTAAAGCCACTAAGTCCAACAATGTCCCCATCCTTAATATAGCTGGCAGCTTCGGCTGCCGTAATGAAGTTAAAGCTCATAGTATAAAGTGTTTTTTATGTTAGTATTAAAAAGTTAGTCAATCAATCATATTTACGGCGGAAAATCTCAGAATAAATAAAAGCCCTCCTCGCATCTGCTGCATTACGGAGCGCAATTTCAGGCTTTTGCTCCTCCTTTTTCGATATATTCAACTCTTGTTCCTGGCAAGAAGACTTGACAGAGGTATATTTCTGCTTCCTCCTTGTTTTCGGAGCAGGAGGAGGTATCACTTCTTCAGTAATCTCGTCTTCCACAGAAAAAGGTGCTGCCGGAGGTGTCTGTCTTACGGTTTTTACACGCCTCGACTTCTTCCGTTTCTGAGACCTGGCCTGAAAAAGCCCCCAACTGATGATACCCAGAAAAACAAGAATTTGAATTACATCCATAAATATGAAGTGTTAAGGTTTTCTTCAAAGATACGAATAAAATCTATATCTCCTACCCTTTTTATGGAAGTTAACCAAGAAACAGATATCTTTGCAAGCAAATTTTTAATATAGAAAACCTTATGACAAAAGAAGTAACAGGAGCAGACTTTAAATCTGCAACTGAAAACGAAAACAAAAAACTGTTTATTGAAACGTACGGATGCCAGATGAATGTGGCAGACAGTGAAGTAATTGCATCTATCATGCAAATGGCCGGATACGCTCCTTGCGATACACTGGAAGAGGCCGATGCCGTGTTCATGAATACCTGTTCTATTCGTGACAATGCAGAGCAGAAAATCCTGAACCGACTGGAATTTTTCCATTCTTTGCGCAAAAAAAGGAAGCACCTGATTGTGGGAGTGCTGGGATGTATGGCCGAACGAGTAAAAAATGAACTGATTGAAAAGCATCATGTAGACTTGGTAGCCGGCCCGGATGCCTATCTGACCCTCCCCGACCTGGTTGGAGCCGTAGAGGCGGGAGAAAAGGCCATCAATGTGGAACTCTCTACAACGGAAACTTACCGCGACGTGATTCCTTCACGCATTTGCGGAAACCATATTTCGGGCTTTGTTTCCATCATGCGGGGGTGCAACAATTTCTGCCATTATTGTATCGTGCCCTACACACGCGGACGTGAACGCAGCCGTGACGTGGAAAGCATATTGAACGAAGTACGCGACCTCCAACGAAAAGGCTACAAGGAAGTAACCCTGCTGGGACAAAACGTCAACTCATACCTTTTCGAGAAAGACGGCCAGACGGTAACCTTCCCCATGTTGCTACGCATCGTAGCCGAAGCAGTGCCCGACATGCGCGTACGCTTCACTACTTCACATCCGAAAGACATGAGTGACGAAACGCTTCATGTCATTGCAGAAGTGCCCAATGTGTGCAAGCATATCCACCTGCCCGTACAGAGCGGAAGTTCACGCATCCTGAAACTGATGAACCGTAAATACACCCGCGAATGGTATCTGGAAAGAGTAGCCGCCATCCGGAGAATCATCCCCGACTGCGGACTCAGTACCGACATTTTCTCGGGCTTCCATTCTGAAACAGAAGAAGACCATCAGATGTCTTTGTCGCTGATGCGTGAATGTGCTTACGACTCAGCTTTCATGTTCAAATATTCTGAGCGTCCGGGCACATACGCTTCCAAGCATCTTCCGGACGACGTGCCCGAAGAAATAAAAATTCGCCGGTTGAATGAAATGATTGAACTGCAGAACCAGCTTTCTGCCGAAAGCAATGCCAAAGATGTAGGAAAAACTTTCGAAGTATTGGTAGAAGGTGTATCCAAGCGCTCTAAAGAACAGCTGTTTGGCCGTACGGAACAAAATAAGGTAGTAGTCTTTGACCGTGGCAGCCACCGTATCGGTGACTTTGTAAAGGTAAAAATCACAGAATCCAGTTCTGCTACCCTGAAAGGTATAGAAGTAACTGAATAATTCTTATTGAAATAGCTCAGAGAAGCCTCAATAAAAGCCTGCAAGCATATTGAAAAAAATGCTTGCAGGCTTTTTAGGTTTCACAAGACGAGAACCTACGTTTCCGGCATGAGAAACATAGGTTTCCGCTCCGCAAAACATACGGTTCACACGAGGAAAACCTAAACAATTACAGCACGTATGCTACTTTATACAAGTCTGTTTTTAATTACTTTCTCTTCCGGCTTCCGGCATCACCAGCCAGAGAATCAAATAAACCAACCCACCGGAAAAAGCTGTAAAAAATGTAGCCAGCACATAAATAATACGCACCAGAGTAATATCCCATCCAAAGTAATCGGCTATTCCAGCACAGACCCCACCTATCATACGATTGTTTGACCGTGTCAATCTCTTTTTCTCCATAATCTTATTGGCAAATATTCATTATTCGGGGCTAAGTTACAAAAAACATACAGAAAGCATCCTATACTCTTAAAAACTTTTAAAGAAAATCAGTCTATAGGCTTTTTATTTGTTATTTTGCAGCAAATTAGGGAATAAAGTGAATATACTGAAAATAGATAAATGTCCACTTTGTGGAGGAAACCATTTTGAGGAGGTAATGACATGCACGGACCACTATGCTTCCGGTGAGTCCTTTCAAATTTGTCGTTGCAAAGACTGCGGTTTCCAGTTCACTCATCCTGTTCCGGTTGAAGCAGAAATAGGACGCTACTACGAAACTCCAGATTATATTTCACACAGTGATACGCACAAAGGGTTGATGAACCGTGTATATCACTGGGTGCGTCGCATAATGCTTTCCCGTAAAGCACGCCTTGTCAAGCATAATTCCAGATTAAGCAAAGGCAACCTGCTGGATATTGGTACCGGCACGGGCTATTTCCCTCATTTCATGCAGGAAAAGGGATGGAACGTTTCCGCTATCGAAAAAAGTCCCCAAGCCCGCCAGTTTGCCAGAGAGCATTTTGAACTGGATGTGGCAGCTCCGGAGGCCCTCCATGAATTTGCCGACAAATCGTTCGATGTCATTACGTTATGGCATGTTATGGAGCACCTGGAACATCTGAATGAAACCTGGGAAACACTGAAGCGTATCTTGAAAGACCAGGGCATACTCATTGTAGCCGTGCCCAATCCCACTTCATTCGATGCCGAGAAGTACAAAGAAATGTGGGGCGCCTACGATGTTCCCCGACATTTGTGGCATTTCAGCCCTTCCGTCATGCAGCAGTTTGGAGCCAAACACGACTTTATTCTCTGCGAACGGCATCCGATGCCTTTTGATGCGTTTTATGTATCGATGCTGAGCGAGAAATACCGGAAAAGTGCTTTCCCGTTCATAAAAGGACTGATTACCGGAACGGAAGCATGGATTGTTTCACTGACCAAGAAAGACCGGAGCAGTTCCATGATTTATGTATTCAGAAAAAAATAAGAAATTATGAGTCAGAAGTCGGGTAGCCTTTTCGATATGCAATTCATTACCTCCTGCATCAGTACGATGCTGGTACTGCTGTTGTTGGGTATGGTGGTCTTTTTTGTCATGACCGCCAACAATCTTTCTGTATACGTACGCGAAAATATTAATTTTTCCGTTCTCCTCAACGACGACATGAAAGAAGCAGAGGCCATCCGTTTCCAAAAGCAGCTGGAAGAAGAGCCTTTTGTGAAGCAGGCCACCTACATATCGAAAGCACAGGCTCTGAAAGAACAGACAGAAGCCATGGGAACAGATCCGGCTGAATTCTTAGGCTATAATCCGTTTACGGCTTCCATCGAAATCAAGCTCAATGCAGCATACGCCAATTCTGACAGCCTGAACTGGATTCAGGAAAAGCTGCTGGACAATAAAAAAGTCATTGAAGTAAATTATCCGCAGGACCTGATTGACACCATCAACCAGAACATACGCAAAATCAGCATGTTTCTGTTAGGGCTGGCTGCTTTGCTCACCCTTATTTCATTTGCATTGATCAACAATACCATACGACTGACCATTTACTCCAAGCGTTTTCTGATTCACACCATGAAGCTGGTAGGTGCAAGCTGGTCATTCATCCGGCGACCGTTCATTGTCAGAAATGTATGGATAGGTATTCTTGCAGCAGCTATGGCCAATGCCCTGCTTATCAGCATGTCCTACATGCTCGTCAATTATGAACCAGGGCTACTGGAACTTATTACTCCAGAAGTTATGCTTTGTGTAATGGGAGCGGTCTTTATTTCGGGCATCCTCATTGCCACTTTATGTGCCTATATCTCCATCAACAAATATTTGAAGATGAAAGCTGGAGATTTATATCGCCTTTAATGTTCACACTAAATAGACAAAATTCATTATGGACAAAAAAAGTTTTGCTTTTGATAAAACAAACTTCATACTGCTTGGTATTGGTATGATAGTCATTATCATCGGATTTCTGTTAATGAGCGGACCGGGCTCCACTGAAACAACTTTCGAACCGGATATTTTCAGTGTACGCCGAATCAAGGTAGCTCCCGTCGTTTGTTTTTTGGGATTTATTTTCATGATTTATGGCATCCTGCGAAAACCTAAAGACAAAGAAGAAACAATTACTAAAGAATAAATGCAATGAGTTGGTTTGAAGCCTTAATTTTAGGTATCCTGCAGGGACTGACAGAATACCTCCCCGTAAGTAGTAGTGGACACCTTGCCATCGGATCGGCCTTGTTCGGCATTCAGGGTGAAGAAAATCTGACCTTCACCGTAGTGGTTCACATTGCTACCGTACTGAGTACACTGGTTATCTTGTGGAAAGAAATTGACTGGATTTTCCGGGGACTGTTTAAATGGAAAATGAATGACGAAACCAGATATGTCATCAACATTCTTGTATCTATGATTCCTATCGGCATTGTCGGAGTATTCTTTAAAGATTACGTAGAAGAAATTTTCGGCTCCGGTTTGCTGATTGTAGGATGCATGTTGTTACTGACTGCCGTGTTGCTGGCTTTTTCTTATTACGCCAAACCTCGGCAGAAAGAAAAAATCAGCCTGCGTGATGCATTCATCATCGGACTGGCTCAGGCCTGTGCGGTCATGCCGGGATTGTCACGTTCAGGAAGCACCATCGCTACCGGACTGATTTTAGGAAACAAAAAGGAAACACTGGCACAATTCTCCTTTCTGATGGTTATTCCTCCTATTTTAGGGGAAGCACTACTTTCCGGAATGGAAATAGTAAAGAATGCCTCAGCCGCTAATGCACAAATCAGTATGAGCGCACTCATTATAGGTTTCCTGGCAGCCTTTGTATCAGGCTGTGTGGCTTGCAAGTGGATGATTAACATTGTGAAGAAAGGAAAATTGATATGGTTCGGCGTATATTGCGCCATTGCCGGAGTAATTACAATTGCATGCAGTCTGCTGGGATAAGCAGCCTCAACAACAATTTACAACCGAAGAATGAATTTCAAAGAAGGAGAAGTACTCTATTTTGACAAGCCACTGCGATGGACCTCTTTTGCGGTGGTCAATAAGATAAGATACCACATCAGCCGCAAGCTAGGTGTAAAGAAAATAAAAGTAGGACATGCCGGAACACTCGACCCGCTGGCTACCGGAGTGATGATTATCTGTACCGGAAAGGCTACAAAACGCATCGAGGAGTTCCAGTATCACACCAAAGAATACATTGCCACCCTCCAGCTTGGAGCAACCACCCCTTCGTTTGACCTGGAAAAGGAAATTGACGCGACTTATCCCACTGACCATATCACCAAAGAAATGGTCGAGGAAACATTAAAGAAGTTTGTCGGCACCATTGAACAGGTACCACCGGCATTTTCCGCATGCAAAATAGATGGTAAGCGCGCATACGACCTGGCCAGAAAAGGAGATGAAGTGGAACTGAAACCCAAGATTCTGGTTATCGATGAAATCGAGTTGCTGGAATGCAACCTGCCGGAAATTAAGATACGGGTAGTCTGCAGCAAAGGTACTTACATACGGGCTTTGGCCAGAGACATTGGCGAAGCGCTGCAAAGCGGTGCCCACCTGACCGGACTGGTTCGCACACGGGTAGGAGAAGTGAAGCTGGAAGACTGCATGAAAGTGGAAGATTTTGAAGCCTGGCTCGACCAGCAAGATATAGAAGTTATAAACGATTAAGGAAAGAAAGGAAGAAGATGAAACTGTCACAATTCAAATTCAAGTTGCCGGAAGAAAAAATCGCTCTTTATCCGGCTAAATACAGAGATGAATCCCGCCTGATGGTAATTCACAAGTCAACCGGAGAAATTGAACATGTCAATTTTAAGGATATACTGAACTATTTCGACGACAAAGACGTGTTTATCTTTAACGATACCAAGGTCTTTCCTGCTCGTTTATATGGTAACAAGGAAAAGACAGGTGCCCGCATTGAGGTTTTCCTGCTCCGTGAGTTGAACGAAGAACTGCGCTTGTGGGATGTACTGGTAGACCCTGCCCGTAAAATCCGTATAGGCAACAAACTGTATTTCGGCGATGATGATTCTATGGTAGCCGAAGTAATTGACAATACGACTTCTCGCGGGCGTACCCTCCGCTTTTTGTACGACGGTCCTCATGATGAATTCAAGAAGGCTCTGTATGCTCTGGGAGAACCTCCATTGCCTCCTTTCATTCATCGTCCGGCAGAACCGGAAGACGAAGAACGTTTCCAGACTATCTACGCAAAAAATGAAGGTGCTGTAACTGTTCCGGCAGCTGGTCTTCACTTCAGCCGTGAGCTTATGAAACGCATGGAAATCAAGGGCATTGATTTTTCTTTCATCACCATGCATGCCGGACTGGGCAATTTCCGCGACATCGATGTAGAAGATTTGACCAAACATAAAATGGATTCTGAACAGATGTTCATCAACGCGGAAGCTTGCCGTATTGTCAACGAAGCCAAAGACAGAGGCAACAAGGTATGCGCCATAGGCACTACCGTAATGCGTGCCATTGAAACAGCCGTAGGCACAGACGGCCACTTGAAAGAATTCGAAGGATGGACTAATAAGTTTATTTTCCCTCCATACGATTTTTCAGTAGCCAACGCCATGGTGAGCAATTTTCACATGCCGCTTTCTACCATGCTGATGCTTGTGTGTGCTTACGGAGGATATGAACTTGTCATGGATGCCTATAACACCGCACTGAAAGAGGACTACCGTTTCGGTACATACGGTGATGCCATGCTGATTCTGGATAAATAAACCCGTCATTCTATGGCAACAGTTTATCTGGGATTAGGTACAAATCTTGGCGATAAAGAAGCTAATTTACGTACCGCCATCTATAAACTACAGGAAAGGATAGGGAAGCAGGTTTCCCTGTCCTCTTTTTATGAAACAGCCCCTTGGGGATTTGAATCAGACCACAGCTTTCTCAATGCTGCAATAGGACTGGATACCAGCCTCTCTCCTATCGAGATACTGCACATCACACAGGAAATAGAGAAGGAGCTTGGCCGAACCCAGAAATCGGTCAATGGCAGCTACAGCGACCGCCTTATCGACATCGATATTCTTTTATACGACAGCCTCGTGCTACATACACCGGAACTCACAATTCCCCACCCTTTGATGACAGAAAGAGACTTTGTGATGCAACCGCTAGTAGAAATTGCAGGAAATGTAATCCACCCTATCCGGCAAAAAACATTGTCAGAAATATATCAGGAATGATTTGCCAACAGGCAAAGAGCATAAAGCTATGTTAAAAACAAAATGAAATTGTAATAATTCCAATTTATATCGCTATCTTTGCGGCGAAAATAAAAAGTGGAAAGATTTGAGTAGCTTGCAACCACGGAAAAAAATGCTAAAACACATTGTTATTTCTCCGAAGATTACTTCTCTACTCTGTCCGTACACGGATAAAAACAAACCATTAACAACTTTAATTTACCACAACAATGGGATACTTATTCACATCCGAATCGGTGTCTGAAGGACACCCCGACAAAGTGGCCGATCAAATTTCGGACGCTGTGCTTGACAAACTGTTGGCTTACGACCCCAGTTCAAAAGTAGCTTGCGAAACTCTGGTAACTACCGGACAAGTGGTACTGGCAGGAGAAGTGAAAACCAAAGCGTATATTGATTTGCAGCGCGTAGCACGCGAAGTAATTAATAAGATAGGCTATACCAAGAGCGAATACATGTTCGAAGGTAATTCATGCGGTGTATTCTCTGCCATTCATGAACAAAGTCCTGACATCAACCGCGGAGTAGAACGTGAAGACCCGATGAATCAGGGTGCTGGCGACCAAGGTATGATGTTCGGTTATGCCACTAACGAAACGGAAAATTACATGCCGTTGTCGCTCGACCTGTCACACAAGCTGCTGATGGTATTGGCTGACATCCGCCGTGAAGGAAAAGTGATGACTTACCTTCGCCCGGATTCAAAGAGTCAGGTAACTATTGAATACGATGATAACCGCCGTCCGGTACGCATTGATACCATCGTAGTATCTACCCAGCACGACGAATTTATCCAGCCGGAAAACGACTCTAAAGAAGCACAGTTAAAGGCCGACGAAGAAATGCTGGCACAGATTCGCAAGGACGTAATTGAAATCCTGATGCCGCGTGTGGTTGCCGAAATCCATAACCCGCAGGTACTGGCTTTGTTCAATGACCAGATTAAATACCACGTGAATCCGACAGGTAAGTTCGTGATTGGTGGTCCTCACGGTGATACCGGACTGACTGGCCGCAAGATTATTGTAGATACTTACGGCGGTGCCGGAGCTCACGGAGGAGGTGCTTTCTCAGGAAAAGACCCCAGCAAGGTAGACCGTAGCGCTGCATACGCCGCACGCCACATTGCCAAGAATCTGGTAGCTGCCGGAGTAGCAGATGAAGTACTGGTACAGGTTTCATACGCCATCGGAGTGGCACGTCCTATCAATATCTATGTAAATACTTACGGACGTAGCAATGTAGCTTTGACCGACGGAGAAATCGCAAAGAAAGTGGATGAAATCTTCGATATGCGTCCGCGTGCCATCGAAGAACGCCTGAAACTGCGTAACCCGATTTACAGTGAAACTGCCGCCTACGGACACATGGGTCGTGAACCGCAAATCGTTACCAAACATTTCGAATCGGCTTACGAAGGCAACAAAGACGTAGAAGTGGAACTCTTCACTTGGGAGAAACTGGATTACGTAGACAAAGTGAAAGAAGCTTTCGGATTAAAATAAGCTGAAACCTTCCACTAACCATATAGAGGGCTTGATACATCGAAAGATGATCAAGCCTTTTTTGCTGGCATAACAGTTTGGCTATGCACTCACCTTTACCTATCTTTGCAAAAAACGTGCGACAAGAAGTCGTACAAGTAATTGTTCAGCATGATGTCTGAACCTGTTGTTCCGTCAACAGTAGCCTAAAGAGGCGTGCTTTACGAGTAATTGTGTGGTGCGAAGCCCTCTTGATAATATGGTACTATGCAGAAATATCCAATGCATAGGCTGTTAGGCTGACCGATATGAGTAACGGATGTGAACCGCTGCACCATCGTAACAAAGAAATAGCTTACGGATATTTACAAGCTATAGCCAAAAGGCGAGCAGTCAGGATGGTTCTCTGTCTTTAAGGACTACACGGATGTAGTACTGCCGGTGGAAGGGCGGACTCTAAGTCGGTCGTCAGTTACTTGTACGGAACTTGGTAAGCCCGTATTTCTCCTGCCTTTATCGGGCAGGTAAGCCAATCGCAAGAGAAGCCGAATGGGGTGCGGGTAAAGGATTGCGGAGAAAGCGAACGCTTCCGTGTAATGCGGAGGATAGAGGTTTTAACGTCACCTCATGCGAAAGCAGGCAGACTTCCGCAGGGTAATTCTTTGTGAAACGATTGTAGAACTTTACTGAAATGAAGAAACAGCAAAGGAGCGAGGCGAAAGCCGAGTGTGCATCTTCAGCCAAGCGCAACACGACATGGAAAAGCATAGACTTCTCCAAATGTGAGCGTAAGGTTAAAAAGCTGCAAATCCGAATAGCAAAGGCTCAGAAAGAAAAGAGGTATAACAAGGTGAAAGCTTTGCAGCACCTCCTTGTCACTTCGTTTGAAGCCAAGGCATTGGCAGTAAGGAAAGTGACCTCCAATAAAGGCAAGCGCACGGCAGGGGGTGACCACATAAAGTGGGACACCGATGCCAAGAAAATAGAAGCTATACGTTCTTTGACACGGAGAGGATATAAAGCCCTCCCATTGAAAAGGGTCAACATACCCAAAGCAAACGGCAAGACAAGACCGTTAGGGATACCGACCATGAAAGACAGAGCCATGCAGGCACTGTACCTTATGGCATTGGAACCCATAACGGAGAACGAAGCGGATGCAAACTCTTACGGATTCAGAAAGTTCAGAAGTACGGCAGATGCGATAGACGCACTCCACAGATGGCTAAGCAAAAGTTATTCTCCCGAATGGATATTGGAGGGAGACATAAAAGGCTGCTTCGACCATATCAGCCATGAATGGCTTCTCGATAACGTACGAATCGACAGGCAGATATTAAGGAAATGGCTTAAAAGTGGAGTTGTATTCAACAGACTGCTTCAACCGACTCTTGAAGGAACACCGCAGGGTGGCATCATATCACCGACACTTGCAAATGCAACTCTGGACGGCATGGAAAGGATGCTTAAGGAAAAGTACAAGGTAAGTTATGTTAATGGAAAACTGTACTACCCCAAAGTCAATCTTGTAAGATATGCGGACGACTTCATTGTCACTGCCGACAAAAGGGAAACGTTACTTGAAATAAAGGAAATGTTGACAGCCTTTTTAAAGGAAAGAGGACTTACACTATCCGAGGAGAAGACACTGATAACACATATCAGTGAGGGATTTGACTTTTAGGTTTCAATGTACGGAAGTACAACGGAACATTGTTAATAAAGCCGTCAAAGAAAAGTCAGAAACGTTTCACTGAAAAGCTGCATGAGGTTGTGCTGACCAAAGGTAAGGCATTATCCCAGCAGGAGCTGGTAGAGAAACTTAATCCTATAATAAGGGGATGGGGTAACTACTACAGCCATGTGGTATCAAAGGAGGTGTTCTGTAGATGTGACCATATCCTGGTAAACCAACTTAAGAGATGGTCATATCGCAGACATACCAACAAGTCAAGGGAATGGATAAGGAAGAAGTATTTTATCCGTAAAGGTTGCAGAAATTGGATTTTCGGTTTTGAATATGTATGTGGAGGAATAAAGGAGAAGTTCACAGTACAACAACTGACAGAGATTCCAATCAAGCGACACATAAAGATAAAATGCGAAGCCAATCCGTTCGACCCATCATGGGACGAATACTTCGAGAGACGGAAACTCAAAAGTGCCCGTCAACGTGCGTAAAGAAGACTTTATCGGAAACAAGTCATCAAAAGATGATTATGAGCCGATTTAATTTTATGAGAATTAAATTTAGAATTATCGGAGCTGTATGCGGTGAAAATCGCACGTACAGTTCTTAATGGGGAAAGCGACAGCAATGCCGCTGACCTACATAACTAACAAAGACGATGAACAATATCAATAACATATGCGTATACAGTGCTTCCAGCACTAAAATTGACTCTATCTATTTCGAAGCAGCTGAAGAGCTTGGAAAAATTCTTGCACAGAAACACATCAACCTTATCAACGGAGCCGGATGCCTCGGACTAATGTGCCGTATCAGTGATGCTACCCTTGCTGCCGGTGGAACCGTGACCGGCGTGATCCCTCGTTTTATGGTAGAGCAAGGCTGGCATCACAAAGGATTGACCCGGCTGATAGAAACGGAAAGCATGCATGAACGTAAACGACTTATGGCCGACCTGTCCGACGGAGTCATTGCCCTGCCAGGAGGATGTGGCACATTAGAAGAACTGCTGGAAGTCATCACATGGAAACAACTTGGACTATATCTGAAACCTATTGTCATACTGAATATCAACGGATTTTATAATCCTCTGCTGGAAATGCTTCAACAAGCCATCTCACAGAACTTCATGCGGAAAGAACATGGAAACATCTGGCATGTGGCACAAACTCCAGAAGAAGCAGTAAATTTATTGTATACTATCCCATACTGGAGCAAAAAAATTCGTAAATTTGCCGCAATATGAATAAGTTCTGCCATACCGGTTTCTCACAGATTCAAGAACTCTACAACCAGCACGTAGAGCAAATAGACAGTGCACTACAGCACTGTAAGGAAACACCATGTACAAACGGTATGGCAGGAGAACCTATCCCTTACCAGCTTCGTAATGACTTAACGGTTACCGGAGTAGTATTTCTTTGCTTTTTTCTGGCTATTTACTCTCTGAAAAACGGGAAAAAATACTTATACCAACATGTCAAAAGTTTTTTCCGCCATAAAGAAAGAGCTGGACTGTTTGACGATACCTCCAGCTTCAACATTCGCTATACTCTTGCGTTGGGAAGTATAAGTTGCATTTCAGCCGGACTGTTTGTCTACGATTTCTTCTCTAAAACCGAGCCATTCCTTTTTCAAACAGTTTCACATTGTGTCATTCTGTGTATTTATATCTCCTGCATCCTGCTCACAGTTGCAGAAAAAGCCTTTTTATACCAATTTGTCAACTGGATTTT
>NZ_DBEXBB010000153.1:0-3939 GCF_048170425.1 Phocaeicola sp. | reverse complement strand
TAGTCGGAGTATTTCCCCCGTTTTGGCTGCCAAACCTTATTTTCGGGGGAATACCTAAAGATACAAAAAAGCCAACTAATTCGCAATACTTTTTGTATGAATTAGTTGGCTAATTTTATACTATTTACTGAGTGTCCCTATGAAGTGATATATGCTTATCAGTCTTTTGCCTGGTGTACGGTCAGTTGCGGGAACGGGAATCCGATACCTTCCTTGTTGAATGTGTCGTATACGATTTTATTCATATCAAAATACACATCCCAGTAATTCTCAGACTTGGTCCACACACGTACCTTGATGTCTACGCTGCTGGCAGACAAGGCTCCCAGTCCGATAAAAGGAGCCGGGGTAGTGAGGATTCGTTCATCGGCTGCAATGATACGTTCCAGCACAGCTTTTACTTTTTCAAAATCTTCTCCGTATTCCACTCCGAATACCCATTCAGCACGGCGTGTTTCCTGCTTGCTGTAATTGGTAATGGCATTGCTGCTTAGTGCTCCGTTTGGTACATAAATAATTCGGTTATCGGTGGTTGCCAGGATAGTGTGGAAAATCTGTATTTCTTTAACTGTACCGCTGGCATTTGGTCCGTCAATGTAATCACCGACTTTGAATGGCTTGAACACTAAGATAATCAGTCCTCCGGCAAAGTTAGACAAGTTCCCGGACAACGCCATACCGATTGCTACACCGGCGGAAGCTAAGATTGCAGCAAAGCTGGTAGTTTCCACTCCTAATTTGCTGATGATGGCAAATGCTAAGATTAGGTTCAGGAGTATGCTGAGCAGGCTTTTCAAGAAAGTCTGTACGCTGATTTCCAGTTTTCTCTTTTCTAGTAACTTGCTGACCAGTTTGCTAATTTGCTTGATGATAAACCGGCCGACGATGTAGATGATAATGGCAGCCAAAATGTCTTTCCCTACCTCGATTCCCCAGTTAAGCAGTCTGTCCAGCAGCTGTTCTACGTTAATTTTTGAAGCAGTGTTGCTTGCTTGTGCTGTAGCTTGTAATAATGTAAGTAACATGTGTAATGTGAATTAAAATTTTTATAGTTAATCATTCATTTAATATCCCCTTGCCTTGTCGGACAATTTCAGGTACATCATCACAACAATTTATGACGGTAGAAGGTTCAATACCTCCCGTACCTCCGTCAATAATAAGGTCTACTTTCTCTCCAAACTTTTCGTCAATCAGCTCCGGTTCGGTGATGTATTCAATGTCTTCTCCTTCCTCTAATGGCAGGGTGGTAGTCAGAATCGGTGCATCGAGCAACCGACAGATTTCACGGATGATGGTATTGTCGGGTACACGGATACCTACTTCCTTCCGGTTGCGGAAAATCTTAGGCAGGCGGTTGTCCGCATTCAGGATAAAGGTAAACGGACCGGGCAGATTGCGCTTCATCAGTTTGAAAGTGGCATTACTCACGCGAGCATATTCGCTGATGTTGCTCAGGTCGTAACAGATAATGGATAAATTATTCTTACGCGGATCGATATTTTTCAGCTTACAGATACGCTCAATAGGGCGTTCCTTCAGCGCATGACAGCCCAATGCATACACCGTGTCTGTGGGGTAGATAATGATGCCCCCATCGTTCAGAATGTCTACTATGCGCTGCAGGTCTTCCGGTCGGTTGTTTTTAGAATATAATTTAAGTAACATGGTGTTATCTATGAAGATTTGACTTCGTATGAACGCAAAAATAAGAAAATTATTTCTTTTTCTTTCGCAGTTCTTCTGCAATTCGATAGTGAATGGCAGCTTCTATTTCCTTTCCGCTTTTTTCGAGTGCTTCAGCAAAATATTCATGAGCGCCGACATGTTGCGGTTTCAGGCTGGTAGCCTTGTCCAAATCGGAGAGCGCTTCTTCCGTTTTTCCGGTCAGCAGACGAAGTTTTCCTCGGTTGTACACCGCTTTGAAGTCCTGTGGTCGTAGTTGTACGGCACGATTCAGGCATTCTTCAGCTTCTTCCATTCGGTTTTCATCAAAGAATGTCACTCCCTTTCGTACCCAGGCATCCACATATTCCGGATACAGCTCCAGAGCCTTGTCATAGTTGGCTTGTGCTGCCCTCGGGTCGTGTGCCTTAGTGATGCATTCGTTTCCCATCAGGTAATATTCTCGGGCGTACTTCTGTAAATTCTGCCGCTGTTGTTGCATTTGCTCCTTCAGCAGTCGGTTTTCTTCCTTTAACTGGTTGATGATGCCTAACTTCCGGCGGATAAAACGCTGTATCAACGGTTTTTCAATGTCATAGCGGCTATGGATGGCCTTGAAGAAGGCTTCTAAGAATTCGGCAAAATTGCCTTTGTCGAAAGCTTTTACGGAGGTCACGTATTGAATGTCTGCCTGTGCCTGTTTCATGGCCCTTTCAAATGTCTGGTTGTCATTGAAGCGCTGGGCAAAGCTGACAATTTCCGGTCGGACAAACACATCTGCGTGCGAAATCCGCCGCTTCAACTGGATGCCATCCAATGAGGTGCAGCGGCTCAGGGCCACATAGGCCTGTCCTCCGGCAAATACTCCTCCCGTAAAGTCGATAACCACCCGGTTGAAAGTGAGCCCTTGGCTTTTGTGTACGGTGATGGCCCATGCCAGCCGGATGGGGTATTGTGTAAATGTGCCTAATTCCTCTTCTTCTATTTTCTTTTCCGTCTCGTTATATCGGTAGCGGATGTTGCTCCAGCTTTCCTTGTGTACATCGAATTCACTCCCGTCTTCCGTTATTACATAGATGGTACCATCTTCTGAAAGGCCTGATACCGTACCGATGGTACCGTTTACCCAGCGTTTTTCCTGGTCGTTCTTGATGAAAATCACCTGTGCTCCCGGCTTGATGACCAGTTCCATCAGGGTGGGAAGGCTGCTTTCCGGAAATTCCCCATGTATTTCTCCTTTTAATGTGACCGGTTCACCTGGCAGTTCGTTGAGTTTCTTTTCGTTGATATAATCTACATTGTCCCGTCGGGTGGCCAGCGTGATGTACAAATCATTTTCCTCCGGGCATGGCGGTGTCGGGGTATAACGGGTGTTCAATAGTTGTAAATCCGCATTTCCGGCAGTATTGGTCCGGATATGGTCGAGCACGCTGACGAATACCTTGTCTGTTTGCCGGTATACCTTGGTGAGTTCGATGGATACCAGTTCCATCTCCTGGAACACTTTAGCCGAAAAGAAATACGGATTCGGATAAAAGCGGTTCAGAATCTCCCGTTCGTCACTTTTTACTACCGGCTCCAGTTGGAATACGTCGCCCACTAACAGCAGTTGTTTTCCACCGAACGGCTCACGTAAGTTATGAGAGTACGTGCGAAGCACCTTGTCGATAAAGTCGATGATGTCGGCCCGCACCATGGAAATTTCGTCGATGATGATGAGCTCGATGTTCTGAATGAGTTTCCGGTGGTCGGAAGAATACTTCAGAAAATCTTTCAGTTTCCGCCCCTGAAACTTCGGATCATCGGGCAGGAGCGGATGAAACGGAAGCTTGAAAAAACTGTGCAGGGTACTGCCACCCGCATTGATAGCGGCAATGCCCGTAGGAGCCAGCACCACATATTTCTTTTTGGTATGCTGGCAGACGTATTTCAGAAATGTAGACTTACCCGTTCCCGCTTTTCCGGTCAGAAAGACCGATTGGCGGGTATATTGGATGAGTTTCAGTGCATTCTGAAATTCGGGGTTGTCGGTATCTATCAGGGTAGGAGTCATCTGTCGTTGTCTTTAGAGATTCATGCAAAGATACGGACAAATGGGAAATAAAAAAAGCAGTTAGAAGTCTAACCGCTTTTTCGTCAGAATATTTACGAGAAGCCTTTTGGCATTTATCAGATTCGTCTTTAAAATGCTGAACTTGTAGCGTCGCAGTTTTATTTGCGTCTTTCGTCATTCAGCATTACATAACCCCAGATCATAGGATCTGCATTTGCAAT
>NZ_DBEXBB010000152.1:0-5203 GCF_048170425.1 Phocaeicola sp. | reverse complement strand
TCAGACTTTTAAAGAATTTATGGAAGAACAATTTGACATACGCGATTATAAACCAACTGGAAAAGAGCGTGATTTTGAGAACGCTCTTCGCCCGCTTCAGTTTGAAGATTTCAGCGGACAAGATAAGGTGGTGGATAACCTGCGCATCTTTGTGAAAGCGGCGAGACTTCGTGCAGAAGCGCTTGACCATGTCTTGTTGCATGGCCCTCCCGGATTAGGAAAGACCACACTGAGCAATATTATTGCTAATGAATTAGGGGTGGGGTTTAAAGTGACTTCAGGTCCGGTGCTTGATAAGCCGGGTGATTTGGCCGGAGTACTGACCAGCCTGGAACCGAACGATGTGCTGTTTATCGATGAGATTCACCGTCTGAGTCCGGTAGTGGAAGAATATCTCTATTCTGCCATGGAAGACTATCGCATCGACATTATGATTGATAAGGGACCTTCTGCCCGCAGCATACAGATTGACCTGAACCCATTTACGTTGGTGGGAGCAACCACACGCAGTGGCTTGCTTACAGCCCCGCTTCGTGCCCGCTTCGGCATCAACCTGCACCTGGAGTATTATGACGATTCAGTACTTTCACGCATCATCCTGCGTTCCGCACGCATCTTGGATGTGCCGTGTGATGCAGATGCGGCAGGAGAGATAGCTTCCCGAAGCCGTGGCACCCCCCGTATAGCAAATGCTTTGTTGCGACGCGTGCGCGACTTTGCACAGGTGAAAGGTTCGGGAAGAATTGATTTGGAGATTGCCCGTTTTGCACTGGAGGCCCTGAATATTGACCAGTATGGTCTGGATGAGATAGACAACAAGATTCTGTGTACGCTTATCGACAAGTTCAAGGGAGGTCCTGTGGGACTGACTACCATTGCCACAGCTTTGGGTGAAGACCCCGGTACGCTGGAAGAAGTGTACGAACCCTTCCTGATAAAAGAAGGCTTTCTGAAGCGTACACCTAGAGGACGCGAGGTGACAGAGCTGGCATATAAACATTTAGGAAAAAGTAAATACAATAGCGGAAAAACGCTATTTGATTGATAGAACATTATGGCCGGAATAAAATCTTTGGCAAAGGATACTGCCATTTATGGACTGAGCAGTATCGTAGGACGTTTTTTGAATTATTTGTTAGTTCCTCTTTACACGGCAGTGCTTCCTGCTGCTTCCGGAGGATATGGAGTAGTGTCGAATGTATATGCCTATACGGCACTGATTCTGGTGTTGCTGACCTTTGGCATGGAAACGGGATTTTTCCGTTTTGCCAATAAGTCGGACGAGGATGCGCAGAAGGTATATGCCAATTCCCTGTTGTTTGTGGGAGGACTCTCGCTGCTGTTTGTGGTGCTGTGTATGGCCTTTTTGCATCCGCTTTCAGCCTTGTTGGAGTATCCGGACCATCCTGATTATATTGCCATGATGGTGTGCGTGGTGGCGCTCGATTCTTTCCAATGTATTCCTTTCGCCTACCTGCGCTATAAGAAGAGGCCGATAAAGTTTGCCGCTATCAAGTTGCTGAATATCGTGGGTAATATCCTGCTGAATCTTTTTTTTCTGTTGGTTTGTCCGTGGCTCGATGTCCATGCACACGAAACCGTCAGTTGGTTCTATAACCCCGATTACTTGGTGGGATATATTTTCGTGTCCAACCTGATTATGTCGGCCTTGCAGATGTTCTTCTTCATACCCGAATTGCGCGGTGTGTCTTACCGCATAGACAAGGTACTGATGAAGCGCATGATCAACTACTCTTTCCCGATTCTGATATTCGGGCTGGTTGGTATCCTCAACCAAACGGTCGACAAGATGATTTATCCTTATCTGTTCGATGACCGTTCGGAGGGATTGGTACAGTTGGGTATTTACAGCGCCACCAGTAAGGTAGCCTTGGTTATGGCCATGTTTACCCAGGCTTTCCGTTATGCATACGAGCCCTTTGTTTTCGGCAAGAATAAAGATGCCGACAGCAAGAAGATGTACTCTTCTGCCATGAAGTACTTCTTTATCTTCTCTCTTCTGGCATTCTTGGCCGTGATGGGATACATGGATGTATTGAAGTACATGGTAGCCTCCGACTACTGGGAAGGACTGAGCGTCGTAGCTATCGTGATGCTGGCTGAGATTATCAAAGGTATCTATTTCAACCTTTCTTTCTGGTATAAGCTGACGGACGAAACTTATTGGGGAGCTTATTTCTCTCTTATCGGATGTGCTGTGATTCTAGGACTGAACATCTGGCTGGTACCGACGTGTGGTTATGTGGCTTCGGCTTGGGCGTCTGTAGCCGGATATGGAGTGATTACTCTGTTGTCTTATTTCATCGGACAGAAAAAATATCCTGTAGCCTATCCGTTGAAGCGGATGACCACCTATCTGATTCTGGCATTGGTGCTTTATGTCTTGTCGCAAGAAACACCCATCGCCAACCTTTGGTTACGTTTAAGTTACCGTACCTTATTAATATTGGTTTTTGTAGCATTTATTGTCAAAAAAGATTTACCTTTAAGGAGTCTTCCATTTGTCAACCGTTTCTTTAAATAAGAAATGTGGGGTGGAACATAGGCTGAGGTGTAATTTATAAAATCGGATAAGTATGGAACTAGGAAACAAGAGGAAATTCCTTCTTCGTAAATTCTTCAATGAGTATCTGGACTTGAACCGGAGCAAGGAAGATGAGCAGCTGACGGTAGATGCCATCCGTAGCGGGGTGGAATTTAAAGGAACCAATCTTTGGGTCTTGATTTTTGCTACCTTTATTGCTTCATTGGGATTGAATGTCAATTCTACGGCAGTAATCATCGGTGCCATGTTGATTTCTCCTTTGATGGGACCTATCATGGGAGTGGGGCTTTCTATCGGTTTGAACGATTTCGAACTGATGAAGCGTTCGTTGAAAAGTTATCTGGTAGCTACGCTGTTCAGTGTGACGACTGCCACGATTTATTTTGCTTTTACTCCGCTAGATGAAGTACAGTCGGAACTGTTGGCGCGCACCTCACCTACCATATACGATGTGTTTATAGCCTTAGTAGGTGGTTTGGCTGGAATTGTGGCATTGGCAACCAAAGAAAAAGGAAATGTAATACCGGGTGTGGCCATTGCTACAGCCTTGATGCCTCCTTTGTGTACGGCTGGTTTCGGTATTGCCACGGGTAATTTGTTGTATTTCTTGGGGGCTTTTTATTTGTATTTCATTAACTCTGTCTTTATCAGCTTGGCCACTTATATCGGGGTGCGGGTAATGCATTTCCAGCGCAAGCAGTTTGTGGATAAAGCTCGTGAAAAACTGGTAAAGCGTTATATCATCTGGATAACCATCGGTACGATGTGCCCGGCGGTATACCTTACTTATAATATCGTGCGAGAAACTTTCTATCAGACTTCTGCCAGCCATTTTATTGCGGAAGAGTTGCAGTTCCCCGATTCGCAAGTGCTGAGCCGTGAAATTTCCTACGATAAGCGGGAGATTAAGGTAGTGCTTGTGGGAAAAGAAGTTTCAAAGGAACAGATTGCGGCAGCCCAGCATCGTTTGCCTGAATATAATCTGACCAAAACCAAACTGGTGGTATTTCAGGGAATGGGTGACGGCAGTGCGGTGGATATCAGCAACATCAAGTCAATGGTGATGGAAGACTTTTATCGGAACAGTGAAAAGCGTTTGAAGGAACAGGATGAAGAAATTAACACCCTGCATAAGCAGTTGGCTGACTTTTCCGGTTCAGACTGGCTGGGTAAGCAGTTAGGGCAGGAGTTAAAGGTTTTGTTCCCGGAAATCAAAACCCTTTCCGTTTCAAAAAGCCTTCGTTTGTCTGTTGATAGTTCTCGGATAGACACCTTGACATACGCCATTATTGATTGTCAGCGGGTACCCGATTCTAAGAGTCGGGATAAAATCGTGAAATGGCTGAAGGCAAAGACGGGAGACGCTCATTTACAGTTGATTGTAGAGTAATTGGTAGGCCGGATTTTATTGCTCTGAAAAACGTCTTTGTGTTTACTGGAAAACGCAAGTACATTTCAAATAAAACGCCTAAGCGTTTGATTTAAAACTCTTAGGCGTTTCAGAGAAAACGCTTAGGCATTTTAGTTTGAATGCTTAAGCGTTTTTTTAGTCTCCCAAAATTAACTTATTTCACCCTCTGTGTGCAGCGAATGGCAGTGACCTCCTGAGCTTCCGGGTTCGTCGCTTCCCGAGTACAGTAATCAAATTCTGCCGATTTCTCTCCACTGAAAGAATTCCATTTCAGTTTTAGCTTGACAGTCTTCCCTTGCGTGTCGGGTAGTTCATCCAGCTTGAAAGCAACCAGTGCATCTCCCATTTTACCTTCCGTATCGCCAAAAGCGTTGTGGCGGAATTCTACCTCATACGAATTGTCTGGATTCTGCGTACTGATCAGGTTGACAAAATGTGATTGCCCGTTGCCCCAACGAGTAGCAAACCGGAGGGTCAGGTATCCATCCTCTGCAATGGTCACCCAGTCATTCAGAATTTCTACCGGGTCATTGCCATATGTACGATTGTTTTCTTCCTCTCCCAAGTTAGGAGCCATCGGTTTGGTCAGTATACTGTCTATCCAGTTGATGAATACAGCTTTGTCATACTCCTGAGGAGCTTCGTTAGCCAATTCAATATTGGCCAGTGCCCTTACTTCCTTCTCGCCAAAAGGAGAAGTGCTCATGTTTACGGGGCGTAGAGTTGTGCTGTCGTCCAATTGCAGGTACGGTGTGTTGTCTGCACTTTGTTTTACTGTGACAAGTGCATTAGCATAATAATGTGAAAGGTAGAGATTGTCATTGTTGTCGTCCAGGCATGATTGTAACCCCATAGAAAAGCATATGGTCATCATAGTGATAATCCCTTTACAGGTGAATGATTGAGTATTCATAATGCGTTGTTTTTAAGTGTGTTTTCTTCTTCTTGTTTTGTAAATAAAATGGATAAAATATGAAATCCCTGCATGTGAGAAGGTTAAAAAAGTTATACATTGATATTTTCTAGAGGTAGACTTTATACCGTGTTCCTGATGGTTGTTGTGTAATGATAATTATTTGATGGTTATGTAAGACTGCTATTTATGTATTGATTTTCTCTTGGCAATTAATATAATATTGTGTTTTTTTAGATTTTGTGTTAGTTTAATAATAATTATAGGCAAGAAAGGGATGATTCCCAAACAAATCCTTATGGGGTGTGTTTAT
>NZ_DBEXBB010000151.1:0-3307 GCF_048170425.1 Phocaeicola sp. | reverse complement strand
TTTATTTTATCAAAATCAGGAATCTTATTAAATAAATATAAACCTAAAGGTATTTTTAATCAAAAACATGCTGTACAGCACAAATTACAGACCTTAAAAAAAGAGGAGAACGAATATAATGTCACAATACCCATTCTTTCTTTACAGAAAATTTACCTATCTTTATTACTGAATTTAAATTTCAGACTATGAAAAAAATACTTTTGCTATGTGGGTTATGCTGCCTAATAGGTTACAGCAAAGTGAATGCACAGACAGAACTGAAGGTCTTGCAATGGAACATCTGGCAAGAAGGCACAATGGTTCCTGGAGGATATGAAGCCATTGTTTCAGAAATAGTACGCCTGGAACCGGATTTCGTCACATTCAGTGAAGTCCGCAACTACCACCAAACCCGTTTTTGCGACCGCATTGTCAGCTCTTTACAAGAAAAAGGGAAAACCTACTATTCATTCTACAGCTACGACTCCGGCTTACTCAGCAAACATCCCATCACCGATTCTACTACCGTCTTTCCGGAGAAAGATGATCACGGCAGCATTTACCGCATGGTAGCCTCGGTCAACGGACAGCAGATTGCTGTATACACGGCCCACCTGGATTACCTGAGTGATGCGTATTATAATGTAAGAGGATACGACGGCTCTACATGGAAGGAGATTCCGATTCCGGAAACTGTACAAGAGGTACTGGCCATCAACGATGCCTCTCAACGCGACGATGCAATCCGCGAATTTGTCAAAGCCGCGAATAAGGACATTGCAGAGGGCAGAATGGTAATACTGGGAGGCGATTTCAATGAACCGTCTCATCTGGACTGGATACGTGAGACTAAGGACCTGTATGACCATAACGGACTGATTATCCCCTGGACCGTACCACTGATTCTGGATAATAACGGGTTTATAGATGCTTACCGTACCCTTTATCCTAACGTACTCGATTACCCCGGTTTCACATTTCCATCCGACAATGAGAAAATTCCCACCCAAAAACTAACCTGGGCACCCAAATCGGATGAACGAGACCGCATAGATTACATATTTTATTACCCACACCCTCAACTTGAGCTGAAAAACGCGGCTATCTTCGGACCACGAGGCAGTATCGTAAAAAACCAACGAGTAAAAGAAACGTCTAAAGACCCGTTTATAGAGCCATTGGATACCTGGCCGACCGACCACAAAGGTGTATTCGTGACATTTTTACTGAAAAAACAAAAATAGATTTCTACTCTCTTGGTATTTTTCCAGGAGAAAGTCTTCATACTTCTACATACGTCTACAAAGCCCCTAAGAGAGTTTTTATCTTCGCGCTGAAGACTACTATGTTTTCCTGTCGGAGACCCCACGTTTTCCAACCTGAAGACGTGAGGTTCTACCCTCGGAAACATATAGCCTGGATATTGAAAACATAAACAGAAACTTGTAAAAATTTAAAAGACATGGAAGCGCAGTATGATTTTCTCCCCGTACCGGGTACAAAGAACAGCGAAAAGAACCCTAAACTTTACCCTAAGCTCGTAACCAGAGGAACCGTACCCTTCAGTGACATCATCCGACAGATAGCCCGTTCTTCCGGATTCAAGGAAGGCACTGTAATCGGGGTGATGGAAGAGGTGGAAAAATGGACGTCTTTCTATATCTCCAGAGGAGAATGCGTAGAAATAGGGCATATGGCCTATGCGGTGGCTAACCTGAAAGCTGAAAAGAAAGTGACGGATGAAAGCGAGATTCATGTCCAGAACATCCGATTCGATAAAGTACGGTTCCGCACAAGCAAGAGTTTCAACCGAAGATGCAGGGGTCAGGAACTTTCGCGAGTCAGAACGGACTGGAAATTCCAGAAAAGTTCCGCCCGCTATACGGAAGATGAACGGCTACAACTGCTCATGGCACATTTAAGGCAGCATCCGTTCATCACACGGACAGAATACGGCCTGCTGACCGGACTACAGAAATCGAAAGCCTGGAAAGACCTGAACGGATGGGTTAAAAGCAAGATTTTGGGAAGCAAGGGAAAAGCTCCCCACAAAATTTATGTACTCCCGACAGAAACTATTTCGACAGTAACCGACGACTCAAGTAACGCACCGGATACCATACAGACAGAAAGCCTACAGCCAGTACAGTAAAGAAAATGAGTACCACATCTCCCCAATGTACGCTAACGGGATAGGCGTCGACGATGAAGCTGCCGGAAGCCCCCAGCGAAATCAGCCCGAAGGTCTGTTGCAACCAACAGAGCAGCACTCCCAGCACAATGCCCGACACGGCTCCAATAAATGAAATCAGACGCCCTTCAAAAAGGAAGATACGCACAATCTGCCGGTCGTTTGCCCCCAAGTTACGAAGTGTAACCACATCGTCACGCTTATCTATGATGAGCATAGACAGGGAACCGATGACATTGAAGCAAGCTATCATCAATATGAAGGTCAGAAACAAATAGGATATGAATTTCTCTATTTTCATGATGCGGAACGTGTCGGCCTGCTGTTCGTAACGGTCGAGCACACGAAAACGTTCGCCCAGGTGTTTTTCCAGTTTACGCTTAAAGGCATCTACATCAGTACCTCCTTTCATTTTCAGGTTGATGGCACTGACTTCGGTGGTGTACTGGAACAGTTGTCGGGCAAACTTCAGAGAAGTAAGGATATAGGAGCCATCGTATTTCTCCTGATTTACGGCAAACACCAGTCCGGATGAGAACAGGCTTCCTCCTGTAAAGGAAGCCGCCGGATTGGCCATATTCACCTTAGCCCCACGCTTGGGCGCGTACACTTCCAGCGGGTCCAGGAAACGAATGCCGGTACCCAAGGTAGCCAGCAGTTGCACACCAGGAATGGCATAATCCACCACCTCATCATGAAGCAACAACTCTCCTCGTCCGAAAAGGATGGTATCAATCGGTGTCAGTTCCTCAAAATTGTCTTCCACTCCTTTTATCACAGCCATGGCCTGACGTCCCTGATACTGTACCAGGGCATTGTCTTCCAACGATTCAGAAACAAGCGCCACCTCAGGCATCTTCCGGATGGCAGTAATAGCCTTGTCCTGCCCGTCGAAGACCTTTCCGGCAGCCGGTACAATCTTCAGTTCTGGATCGAAAGCCGTAAACAGATTGGATACCAAATCCTGAAAGCCATTGAACACGGACAAAGTGCAGACCAAAGCCAATGTAGCCAACGCTACCCCACATACGGAAATTCCAGAAATCACATTAATGGCATTATGAGATTTCTTGGAGAACAAATATCTTCGGGCTATGTAAAAAGGAAAGTTCACCGTTATACCTTATTTATATA
>NZ_DBEXBB010000150.1:0-3361 GCF_048170425.1 Phocaeicola sp. | reverse complement strand
CTTTAAAAAACAAATGTTCCAACAAACTTTTTCTTCTTATTTTTAAAAAATAGCCTCAGAATGGCGGATATGAATGTATTTTCTTACCTTTGTTGTACAGAGATATTTCATTTGTAAAACAGCCAAAACGAATAAGAACATGAACTATAATTTTGATGAAGTAATTGACCGTCGCGGTACATGCAGCGAGAAAGTAGACGGTATGGTAAACGTATGGGGACGTTCGGATTTGATTCCGATGTGGGTGGCCGATATGGATTTTGCCACACCTCCGTTTATTTTAGAAGCCATTCGCAAGCGTTGTGAACATCCGGTGTTAGGATATACCTTTCGTTCTGATGCTTATTTTCAGTCTATTATAGGATGGGTAAAGAAACGCTATGGCATGTCAGTAAAAAGGGAGGAAATTAACTTTGTACCTGGTATTGTACCTGGTTTAGGAATGGCCATCAACTGTTTCACGAAGCCGGGTGACAAAATTATGATTATGCCTCCAGTATACCATCCTTTTGCCTGGCTGGTGACACGCAACAATCGCCGCCTGGTGGAATGCCCGCTGAAGGAAGTGGACGGACATTATCGCATGGATTTGGATTTGATTCGACGTTCCATAAAGGGAGTACGGATATTGATTCTGTGTAATCCTCACAATCCGGGAGGTGTGGTGTGGAAAAAAGAAGAATTGCATGAATTGGCTGAGATTTGTGCCGATGACAATGTGATTGTTTTCTCAGATGAAATTCATGCCGATTTGACCTTGCCTCCTTATCAGCATCTGCCTTTTGCTATGGTGTCTGAAAAAGCACGCAACAACTCCGTGACTTTCATGGCACCCAGCAAGACTTTCAATATGCCGGGAGTGGCTGCTTCGCATACTATTATTTATAATGAAGGACTTCGTTCACGTTTTATGACTTACCTGGATGCCGGAGAACTGAATGCCGGACATGTATTTGCGTGGCCTGCCGTGATTGCCGCTTATACTGAAGGGGAGGAGTGGCTGAAACAGTGTCTGGCCTATATTCAGGAAAACATTGATTATGCAGATGCCTATACGAAAGCACATACTCCCAAGATTAAGGTGATGCGTCCGCAGGCTTCTTATCTGATTTGGCTGGATTGCCGTGAATTGAGACTTTCTCATGATGCGTTGAATGCTTTCTTTGTAGACAAGGCCGGATTGGCTCTGAACGATGGAGAGGTATTCGGTAAGGAAGGGGCAGGCTTTATGCGGATGAACGTAGGTTGTCCGCGTGTGATACTTGAAAAAGCCCTGCAGCAGTTGAAAGCGGCTTACGAAGCACTTTAATACATCTATTATTATAAAAAGAGCGGGTGTGGAATTTCAAGTCAAAGAATGTTCCGCACCCGCTCTTTTTGAACGGTATCGTTTAGTAGATTCCGGTTTGCAGATTACTCTTTTCAAAGTTATTGAAATTACCGGAAATCAGGTTTTCCTTTTCAGGAGCTAGTTCGATGGCCTTTTTCATGTCTTCTGCCGCACCGGCCTTGTCACCCATCAGCAGGTGCACACGTCCTCTTTCCTGATACAGCTGCGCTTCCTGCGGAATCAGTTCAATTGCTTCCTGATAATTCTCGAGCGCCTTTTCCAGTTGTTTTTCTTCAATCAGTAAGTCCCCTTTCAGCAAATACGCTTTCACGTTAAACGGGTTCAAAGCTATAACCTGTTCCACGCATGCTTCTCCTTCCTGACTTTCTCCCGTACCGATGTGGATGGTAGCTTTCAGGAGAAGCGCTTCCTCTTCTTCCGGGTTTAATTCCAGCACCTGATTCAGGTCGTTGAGTGCATCTTTTGCCTGACGCATTTCCCACAGCACTTCGGCACGCAGAAGATAGGCTTCTGTGAAACTCTCGTTTTGTACGATGGCTTTGGTCAGCATGACAATGGCTTGCAAGTCATTTCTCAAGCCGCGTGCCGCACGGGCGGCCAGGTAGTAAGCCTGGGCATTCTTCTCATCCAGGGCGATGGCTTTCTGAGAGGCTTTCTCCATACCCTCATAGTCTTCTTGTATATAGCATACGCTGGCTAAGGACAGCAGGGCCTGTACGTTCGTTTCATCTTTGGCAATCAGCCGGTCAAGGGTAATGCGCGCGTCCTCCGTACGGTTGGCCTGGAGGTATGCACTGGCCAGTAAAGTCAGCGTTTCCGCTTCTTCTTGAAGTGCCACTGCTTCCTCAAAACATTTGATGGCATAGGGTAGTCTGCCTATGTTACGGGCACGGATACCGTCATATTTCAGGATGTCGAAATTTTTCTTGTCTTGTTTCTCTTGTTCGTTTGCATCGGATTTACTTTTTCCGAATAAAGATGATAATAATCCCATGATAAGCTGATTTAATGTTTTTTCTGCAACAAAGATAGACAGAAAAAAGAAAGAAATTTGTATGTTTGCACCGTATTTTACTTTAAAAGATGAAACTATGAAGAGGCTAATGTTTTTGGTGGCAGCCGTTTGGGTTTGCCATTCCATGCAGGCACAATATTTCTGCACGACAGAAGGTACGGAACTGCACTATGTGAATTACGATGAAATCGGTCAGAGCACATCCGACGAAACAATGACAGTGAGTAAGGTGGAGAAGGTGGAGGGAAAGCTTCAGGCTGCCTACTATGATAAGATTGTCACTACAAAGGCAAAGAACAATACCAGCTATACTTTGTTCAACTGGAGTTATGATGGAGCCAATACGGTTTGTACGGAAGATTTGATGTATGGCCCGTATGTAGACTCTGATTCTGACCCCGATAAATATAATGAGGCTGCCCGTCTGGGATTGCTGGAGAAACTCAAATTTAAAGGAGACAATTCATTTACTATTAAAGACGGGGCCAAAGGCGGGGAAAGTATTCCCGACCGTTCTTATCAGGTAGTCCGCAATATGCTGAAAAATGAAGAGAATGTATCTGGTGCTGCTTATATGGGAAATGAAACCATCAGTACTACAGCCGGAAAATTTGATTGTGTGAAGATTTCTTACCTTCAGCGTACAAAAATAGTGCTGAAAACCACTACGCTGCGTGTGACCGAATGGTATGCCAAAGGAGTGGGACTGGTGAAATCGGAAGCATACGATACCAAAGGAAACTTGGACAGCAAGACGTTACTGGTGAAGATTGTAAAGAAATAAAGCACGCGATTTGTCGATAAAACTCCGGCCCGGAATCTGTTCTTGAGAAAGAAGGACTCCGGGCCGTTTTTTATAGGGATATTCAGTAAATGTCCCTAAAAGTAAGATGGCATATAAAGTCGATAGAGTATAATCACTTTATATGCCATTATTATTGCCCTTTTTCTGTGTTTTTTCATATAGTCCTATCTGTTGGACATGACGTTCCGGA
>NZ_DBEXBB010000149.1:0-10541 GCF_048170425.1 Phocaeicola sp. | reverse complement strand
TGCGTTTATTACGCTCATTTTCCGTGCGGAATGAACGTACCTTTTAAAAATACAATAGGCGGTAAGCCTTTGTAAATGAAAAGCATACCGCCTATTTTATTGAGTATCAGCTATATCGTGCTATTCCTCGATTGCAGCCTGCGCCGCAGCCAGACGAGCGATAGGCACGCGGAACGGTGAGCAGCTCACGTAATCCAGACCTACCTTGTGGCAGAACTTCACGGACATCGGTTCACCACCGTGTTCACCGCAGATACCGCATTTCAGTTCCGGACGTACGGAACGGCCTTTGGCTACCGCCATTTCGATAAGCTGGCCCACACCGTTCTGGTCGAGTACCTGGAACGGGTCTACCTTCAGAATCTTCTTTTCCAGGTAAACCGGCAAGAAGGAAGCGATGTCGTCGCGAGAGTAACCGAAGGTCATCTGAGTCAGGTCGTTTGTACCGAATGAGAAGTATTCAGCATGTGAAGCGATGCGGTCGGCAGTCAAGGCGGCACGCGGCACCTCAATCATGGTACCCACCTTGAACGGGATTTCCACGCCTTCTTCCTTGAACAAACGAGCAGCCGTTTCGCGGATTACCTTTTCCTGTGCTTCGAATTCATACAGGATACCAATCAGCGGCACCATGATTTCAGGATGCGGGTCGTAGCCTTCCTTCTTCAGTTCGCAGGCAGCACCCAGGATGGCGCGGGTCTGCATTTCGGTGATTTCCGGATACGTATTACCCAGACGGCAACCACGGTGACCCAGCATCGGATTATGTTCGCAGAGATTTTCCACACGCTGACGGATGTATTCTACGGTCACGCCCATGGCTTCTGCCATTTCTTCCTGTCCCTTCAAATCGTGCGGTACGAATTCGTGCAACGGCGGGTCGAGCAGACGTACGTTGACAGGCAGTCCGTCCATGGTCTTGAAGATTTCCTTGAAGTCGGCTTTCTGGTAAGGCAACAGTTTGTCGAGGGCTTTCTTGCGGCCTTCCACGTCCTTGGCCAGAATCATTTCGCGCATGGCCACAATCTTTTCGTCATCGAAGAACATGTGTTCCGTACGGCACAGACCGATACCTACGGCACCGAAGCCACGAGCATCCTGTGCGTTGCGCGGAGTGTCGGCATTGGTACGTACTTTCAGACGGGCATATTTGTCGCAGAGTTCCATCAGTTCCGCAAAGTTACCCGACAATTTGGCTGGCTGAGTCGGAATTTCTCCCGCATATACATATCCGTTGGTTCCGTTGATGGAAATATAATCACCTTCCTTCAGCACCACACCGTCGATTTCCACCGTACGAGCTTTGTAGTCTACGTTGATGGCTCCGGCACCGGATACGCAGCACTTACCCATTCCGCGAGCTACTACGGCAGCGTGTGAAGTCATGCCTCCACGGGCGGTCAGGATACCTTCGGCAGCCTGCATACCTGCCAGGTCTTCCGGAGAAGTCTCGATACGTACCAGCACCACACGATGCCCGCCGTCATGCCATTCAGCCGCATCTTCCGCAAAGAAGACGATACGTCCGCAGGCAGCACCCGGAGAAGCCGGCAAACCACGTGTCAGCACGCGTGCACGACCGAGTGCTTCCTTGTCGAATACCGGATGCAGCAGTTCGTCGAGCTTGTTGGGTTCGCAGCGCATCAAGGCAGTCTTTTCATCAATCATGCCCTGATGAAGCATTTCCATGGCGATGCGCACCATAGCGGCACCTGTACGCTTACCGTTACGGGTCTGAAGGAACCACAGCTTGCCTTCCTGCACGGTAAATTCCATGTCCTGCATGTCGTGATAGTGATTTTCCAGTTTGGTCTGGAGTGCGTCGAGTTCCTGATAGATTTCCGGCATGGCTTCTTCCATGGAAGGATATTTGGCCACACGTTCTTCTTCCGAAATGCCTTGCAGTTCGGCCCAGCGCTGAGAGCCGATTTTGGTAATCTGCTGCGGCGTACGGATACCAGCTACCACGTCTTCACCCTGCGCATTAATCAGGTATTCCCCGTTGAACAGGTCTTCACCGGTAGCGGCGTCGCGTGAGAAGCATACACCCGTAGCCGAAGTCTCACCCATGTTACCGAATACCATGGCCTGTACGTTCACAGCTGTTCCCCACTCTGCCGGAATACCTTCCATCTTGCGGTAAAGAATGGCACGTTCGTTCATCCATGAATCGAATACGGCACAGATGGCACCCCACAACTGTTCGTAAGCGCATGACGGAAATTCCTGTCCGGTCTGTTTCTTCACGGCTTCCTTGAAGCGGGCTACCAGTGTCTTCAGGTCGTTCACGTCGAGTTCGTTGTCCAGACGCACTCCCTTGGCCTTCTTCACGTCTTCAATGATGGCTTCAAACGGGTCGATGTCTTCCTTGTTCACAGGTTTCATGCCCAGTACCACGTCGCCATACATCTGTACGAAACGGCGGTAAGAATCCCATGCAAAACGCGGGTTGTTGGTCTTGCGGGCCATACCTTCCACTACCTCATCGTTCAGACCCAGGTTCAGGATAGTGTCCATCATCCCCGGCATGGACGCTCTGGCACCCGAACGTACGGAAACGAGCAGCGGATTTTCCACATCGCCGAATTTCGACTTCATCAGGGCTTCTACTCCCTTGATGGATTTTTCCACGTCGTCTTTCAGCAAGGCTACCACAGCTTCTTTTCCTTTTTCAAAATATTCGTTGCATACTTCTGTAGTAATAGTGAAACCGGGAGGCACAGGTACACCGATCAAATTCATTTCGGCCAGGTTCGCACCCTTGCCACCCAACAAGTTTCTCATGTCAGCTTTTCCTTCTGCTTGTCCGTTTCCAAAAGTATAGACTCTTTTCTTTTCCATGTTTTCTTATATTTGATAAGGTTCAATAATGTTTTTCGTTGGTCAACCGATGGCAAATCTATACATATTTTATTGAATCCCAAATTTTGCGAAGATATTTTTCGACATATTTTGTAACATAGAGTTTGCAAAATCAACTTCTTCGAAAAACATAGCAGAATGTCAGGAAAAATGTCTAAATTTGCTCCCAAATTGGTTTTATTGAAAAGAACGTGGCAAGAAAGAAAAAAGAACTGCCTTTACTGGAGAAGGTAACGATAACAGACGTAGCCGCAGAGGGAAAAGCCGTGGCTAAAGTGAACGAGTTGGTAATATTTGTCCCGTATGTAGTGCCGGGCGACGTAGTCGACTTACAGGTGAAACGCAAGAAGAACCATTACGCCGAAGCGGTGGCGGTAAAGTTCCATGAGAAATCACCCCTGCGCACGGAACCATTTTGCAGTCACTTCGGAGTGTGCGGAGGATGCAAATGGCAATGTCTTTCTTACGAGGAACAGCTCAAGTACAAGCAGAAACAAGTGTTCGACAACCTCACCCGCATCGGGAAGGTGGAACTGCCGGAATTCCGTCCTATCTTAGGCTCGGAAAAGACCCGCTTTTACCGTAACAAGCTGGAGTTTACATTCTCCAACAAGCGCTGGCTGACAGAAGAGGAGGTGAAGCAGGACGTGAAATACGACCAGATGAATGCCGTGGGATTCCATATTCCGGGGGCGTTCGACAAGGTGCTGGCCATCGACAAGTGCTGGTTGCAGGACGACATTTCCAACCAGATTCGCAATGCTGTACGCGACTATGCCTACGCGCACAACTTCCCGTTCTTCGACTTGCGCACGCAGGAAGGCTTGCTGCGTAACATCATGATTCGTACCTCGTCCACGGGCGAACTGATGGTGGTGCTACAGTGCAAGGTGACCGACGACGAAGGCCGCCGCAAGATGGAAGAAATACTACAATTCATAGCTGACTCGTTCCCACAGATTACTTCGCTGATGTATGTCATCAACAACAAGTGCAACGACACCATCGGCGACCTCGACGTGGAGGTGTTCAAGGGCAACGACCACATCTTCGAGGAGATGGAGGGACTGCGTTTCAAGGTGGGACCGAAATCGTTCTATCAGACGAACTCCGAACAGGCCTATAATTTATATAAGGTGGCACGCGAGTTTGCCGGACTCACGGGCAACGAGCTGGTGTACGACCTCTACACGGGTACGGGTACCATCGCCAACTTCGTGGCACGCCAGGCACGCAAGGTGGTGGGCATCGAATATGTGCCCGAAGCCATCGAGGATGCCAAGGTGAACTCGGCCCTGAACGGCATCGACAACACGCTGTTCTATGCAGGCGATATGAAGGACATCCTTACCAACGACTTCATTGCAGAGCACGGACGTCCGGATGTCATCATCACCGACCCTCCCCGCGCTGGTATGCACAATGACGTAATCGACGTGATTCTGGCTGCCGAGCCGAAACGCATCGTCTACGTGAGCTGCAACCCGGCCACACAGGCACGCGACCTCCAGCTGCTCGACGGCAAGTACAAGGTGACTGCCGTACAGCCTGTCGACATGTTCCCTCACACGCATCACGTGGAAAATGTCGTGCAACTGGAAAGACGCTAACCACTCTCCCCTATCTTCTAACTTTTAACTGACGCAACAAAGTGGCAAGAAATAACTCTGGCAACAACGGCCGACGCCCTATCCCGCGTGCCGCAGCCAAATATACAATCTATCCGGTCAATGAACCGGCGGAACTGATGGAGTTCCTTATGAAGAAGATGGACGGTGTCAGCCGCACGCGCGTAAAAGCCTTGCTGGCTAATCGCGTGGTGCTGGTGGACAACAACATCCAGACGCAGTACAACTTTCCCCTGAAGCCGGGCATGAAGGTGCAGGTGAGCCGTGAAAAGAACAAGCACGAGTTCCGCCACCCCATGCTGAAGATTCTCTACGAGGATGCCTATCTCATCGTGGTGGAAAAGAAGGAAGGGCTGCTGTCCGTGGCTACCGACCACCAGAAGGAACGTACCGCACAACACATTCTGAATGAGTATGTGAAGCGCACGCACCGCAACAACCGCATCTTCGTGGTACACCGCCTGGACCGCGAAACCTCGGGTATCATGATGTATGCCAAGGATGAGAAGACGCAGCACACGCTCCGCGACAACTGGCACGACATCGTGTACGACCGCCGCTACGTGTCCATCGTCATGGGCGACATGGAGAAAGACCAGGGCACCGTACGCTCCTGGCTCACCGACCGCAAGCTGTACGTCAGCTCCTCGCCGGTAGACGACGGAGGCAAGCTCTCCATCACGCACTACCGCACCATCAAGCGGGCCAACGGCTATTCGCTCATGGAGCTGCAACTGGAAACGGGACGCAAGAACCAGATTCGCGTGCACATGCAGTCGCTCGGTCATCCGGTGGTGGGCGATGCACGTTACGGCTGCGAAACCGACCCGCTCGGACGTCTGGCACTCCATGCCTTCAAGCTGTGCTTCTACCACCCGCTTACGGGCGAACGGATGGAATTCGAAACTCCCTATCCTGCTCCGTTCAAGAACCTGATGCTGAGAAAATAAAAACGATATATGATAAAGAACCTGATTTTTGATTTCGGAGGGGTCATCGCCCCTATCAGTCGCGAGAAGGCGGTGGAAGCATTCCGCCAGTTAGGAGTGGCTGATGCCGACCAGCGCCTGGACAAATATCACCAGACGGGGATTTTCCAAGAATTGGAAGAAGGAAAAATTACTACTGAAGAATTTCAGGAAAAACTGGGACAGTTGTGCGACGGACGCACGCCCAGCTGGGAGGAAACACGTCAGGCATGGCTGGGCTACTTCACCGGATTGGACGAACGCCTGCTGGACTGCCTGAAGGAGCTGCGCAAGCGCTACAAGCTCTTCGTGCTGAGCAACACCAATCCTTACGTGATGGACTGGGCCTGCAGCCCGGCATTCTCGTCAAAGGGGAAACCGCTCACCGACTATTTTGACAAGCTGTACCTCTCCTACCAGATTGGAGTGACCAAGCCCAATCGGCAGATTTTCGACTTTCTGATAGCAGATGCCGACATCCTACCGTCAGAATCGCTCTTCATAGACGATGGGGCAAGCAATGTAAAGGCAGCCCGCCAGCTGGGTTTCCAGACCTATTGCCCGCATAACGGCGAAGACTGGCGCGATGCGCTGGCTGTCCTGCTTCAGGAAAACTGACACAATACTCAACTCCTAAAAAACGATATCTTATCCGTTTTTTGAGCCCTGCTTTTTAATTACCCATTTTGAGCAGGGCTTTTTTATACGCCAATCCCTACCCCCGATAGGGAAATTCCCCCGCAGGAATAGGAAAAATCATTCGTTTGTATGATTTTTTCCGGATACCTTTGTCACATAGAGGAAAACAAACACACAAAGAGTTATGAGAACAAGGGTAAGAAAATTCATGTATATGGCGATACTGGTCGCACTGACACTCGCCTTCCCGTCTTGTAACGTGGAAATGGAATTAGGAAACAACTCCCTGGAGTATCGCGAACGCACAGCGTATCTCTGCAGCTACGACTGGCAGGACGACTGGTACGACGACTACGGACTGCATCACTATCAAGTGCTGCGCTTTTATGCCAACGGAACGGGAGAAGACTTTATCCGCATTCAGGATGCTCACGGACGTTGGGAGGAATATACCTACACATTTACGTGGGACTGGTACGACGCTTTCTACACCAGCATCCGGTTGAACTATGGCAGAGGAGACTACTCCTACATGGACAATATCCGCCTGGGAGAAGGACGAATGGAATGTCTGCTCGACGGTACAGCAGTATGTTTCTACAATTATTAAAAAATCAGTACAGAAAAATAGGCAAACAAGGCGAACAAAACACAAAATCAGTTTGTTATACAAATAAAGCACCAAAGAATTTCATGTTTTCTTTTTTAAGATAATTAATTTTTAGTTTATTCGTTCAAAAAAAAACGTATCCTGCCGTGAGACAGCGATACGTTTTTTTATACAATGAACACAAGAGTTCCGCCTGTGGGGTCAGCTCATGCTGCCGCCCACGATGTCCAGCAGCTCGTTGGTAATCGCCTGCTGGCGGCTCTTGTTGTAAATCAAGGTCAGTTCCTGAATCAGATCGTTTGCATTGTCCGTGGCAATCTGCATGGCCATGGTGCGCGCGGCATGTTCCGAAGCCGTGGAGTCAAGCAGCACAGTATACATCTTCATGCGGAGCACCTTGGGCAGCAGTTCCTCCATCACCTGTTCCCGTGAGGGTTCGATAATGTAGTCCGACTGCATGGCTTCCTGCTCCTCTTCTTCCTTTTCGTCATGTTCCACATTCAGTGCCAGCGGCAGATAAGTCTCCCGCGTCAGCACCTGCGTAGAGGTCGACTTGAAGTGGTTGTAGAGCAGCTCCACTTGCTGGATTTCACCGCTGGCAAACCGTGTCATCAGCTCGGCAGCCAGGTCGGCCGCCTCCTTGTAGTTCGGTTTTCCGCTCATGTGCTGGAAGTCTCCTGCACTCACCACGCCCTCCATCTTCTTCACCGCATCGGCCACCTTACGGCCTACCGGATAAATCAGGATGTTCTCACGGCCCACCTTCGGCTCAAATTCTGCCACCATCTCGTTCAGGTGACGGATGACGTTGGCATTGAATCCGCCGCACAGGCTGCTGTTGGAGGCAAACACCACCACGGCCACTTTCTTCACTTCACGTTTCACTGCAAAAGGCGATTCCACGCTCAGGTCCGCGCCCATGAAGTTATTGAGCATGCGGTGCAGCCTGCGTTCGTAGGGAAGCATGTTTTCAATGGCCTCCTGCGCCTTGTGCAGCTTGGAAGACGCCACCATCTTCATTGCCGAAGTAATCTTCAGCGTGCCATGGATTGAGTTGATTCTTCCTTTAACTTCTTTCAGTGATGCCATGGGATTTATGCTTTAAATTGTTCCACTGCGTCTGCGGCCAGTTTTTCAATGAGCGACGTAATTTCTTCGGTAATCTTTCCGGAAGCCAGCACGTCGAGCACATCCTTCTGGTGGTTGGCACGCAGGTAAGTCAGGAACGCATCCTGGAAGGCACGCACCTTCGAAATAGGAATGTCGCGCATCAGTCCGTGCGTACCACAGTACAGAATGGCCACCTGTTCGCCTACCGGCATCGGTGAGTACTGCGGCTGAATCAGCAGCTGGTTGTTCTTTCGTCCGCGGTCAATAGTCATGGCAGTCACAGAATCCATGTCACTGCTGAACTTCGAGAAGGCCTCCAGCTCACGATACTGTGCCTGGTCAATCTTCAGCGTACCGGCCACTTTCTTCATACTCTTTATCTGGGCACTACCACCTACACGCGATACGGAGATACCCACGTTGATAGCCGGACGGAAACCCTGGTTGAACAAGTCGGTTTCCAGGAAAATCTGACCGTCGGTAATGGATATCACGTTGGTCGGGATGTAGGCAGACACGTCGCCGGCCTGTGTTTCGATAATCGGCAGGGCGGTCAGTGAACCTCCGGCTTTTACCTTACCCTTCAGACTGGGCGGCAGGTCGTTCATCTGTTCGGCCACTTCCTGCTGGCTGATAATCTTCGCCGCACGTTCCAGCAGACGAGAGTGCAGGTAGAAGATATCACCCGGATAAGCCTCACGTCCTGACGGACGGCGCAGAATCAGGGATACCTCACGGTAGGCCACGGCCTGTTTTGACAAGTCATCGTACACCACCAGTGCATGACGGCCGGTATCACGGAAGTATTCGCCGATGGCAGCTCCGGCAAACGGAGCGAAATACTGCATGGCAGCCGGGTCGGAAGCCGTGGCAGCTACCACCACGGTATAATCCATCGCTCCCTTCTCACGCAGCGCGTTCACGATACTGGCCACGGTAGAACCTTTCTGGCCGATGGCCACGTAGATACAGTACACCGGGTTTCCTGCCTCGTAGTTGGCACGCTGGTTGATGATGGTATCAATGGCAATGGCCGTCTTACCAGTCTGACGGTCGCCGATAATCAGCTCACGCTGTCCGCGGCCAATAGGAATCATGGCATCGATAGCCTTCAATCCCGTCTGCAGCGGTTCCGTTACCGGCTGACGGAAGATAACCCCCGGTGCCTTACGCTCCAGCGGCATCTCGCACAGTTCTCCGCCAATTTCGCCGCGCCCGTCCAGGGGCACACCTAAGGGGTCGATTACACGTCCCAGCATCGATTCGCCCACATTGATGGAAGCAATGTGCTTGGTACGCTTCACAATCATCCCCTCCTTAATCTGGTCGGTCGGACCCAGAAGCACTGCTCCCACGTTGTCCTCCTCCAGATTCATTACCGTTCCCATGATACCGTTTTCAAACTGCAGCAACTCGTTGGCCTCCGCATTACGCAAACCGTAAATACGGGCCACCCCGTCGCTCACCTGAAGCACGGTACCCACTTCGTCGAATTTCAGCGAGTTGTCAATCCCCTTCAACTGTTGGAGCAACACCTCCGAAACTTCGCTGGGTCTTATTGTATTTTCTGGCATAATTCTTTTTAATTAATAATTAATAATGAACAATTAATAGCGAGTAACGAAGTTGTTCATTCTTCATTTTTCATTATCCATTGTTTACACTATTCTCCTGTTTTTCGCGATAAACTGCTGTTTCACGCGCTTTAACTGGTTAGCCACACTGGAATCCAGGCGGAAGCCATCCAGTTCGATGATATATCCTCCAATCAGTTTTTTGTCTACCTTCTCTTCCAGTTTCACCGCTCCGTTGGTTACCCTGGCAGCCAGACGCTGCAAATGTTCCACCAGTCTGGGCGAGTGTACGGCAGTAGTCAGCTTCCCAAAAAGGATGTGCTTGTCTTCCTGATACAGGTCGATGTACGACCACGTCATGAACTGCAGGAACTTTTCCCTTTTGTCTTCCAGCACCAGGCTGAGAAAACGCGTCATCACCCGGCTCACGTCCTTTCCGCCCGAAGCCTCGCAAAGCAGTTCCAGCTTCTTGCTCCGCTCCAGCACCGGATTTTCAATGGCACGCCGCAGACCGGGCACCTCGGCAAAGTGTGCGGCCAGTGTTTTCACCTCCTTGTACACCTTGTCTTCCAGCCCTTCTCCTTTCGCGTATGCCAGCAGTGCCTTCGCGAAACGTCTTGAAACGACTCCTGTATTCATGACACGTTATTTTTTAGAAGTTTCAATCATTTCATCCAGCAGACGGTCAATCAGCGCAGCCTGTTCCTTCTCATCGGCCAGCTTGCTACGCATAATCTTCTCTGCAATGCCCACTGACAACACGGCTACCTGGCGGCGGATGTCACGGATGGCACTTTCCTTTTCCGTTTCAATCTGCTTCTTCATCTCCTCCATCAGGCGGTTTCCTTCGGCGAAGGCCTTTTCCTGAGCGTTCTTGATGATGCGGTCGCGCGTGGCAGCAGCCTCGGTCAGGATGCGGTGCTGTTCCTCGCGTGCCTGTGCCAGGAGTTTCTCTCCCTCCACCTTCACGTTGGCCAGCTGTTCGTTGGCCTCGCGTGCCGCCTTGAGCGAATTGTCAATGTATGCTTTCCGGTCCTCCACCGTCTTCAGAATCACCGGGAAGCCGTATTTCGCCAAGATGAAGAACACGACTCCGAAGGTGATGACCATCCAGAACAGCAGCCCCGGATCCGGAGTTAATAATCCCATA
>NZ_DBEXBB010000148.1:0-3088 GCF_048170425.1 Phocaeicola sp. | reverse complement strand
GAGAGTATTTGTGGTTATAAAAAATCTTTGTATATTTGCCTTCGAATTAGAATTGTAACAATTACATAATTGAAAATAAATATGACAGCATACGAATACTTGCTCAGTTACCACATTAAACCGTCTGTACAACGCATCGCCATCATGGATTACCTGTTGAAACATAAGACGCATCCATGTATCGATGAGATATATACTGCCTTATGCAAGGAAATCCCCACGCTCTCTAAAACAACGGTGTATAATACGCTGAAGTTGTTTGTAGAACACGGCGCGGCTCAAATGCTGACCATAGACGAAAAAAATGCCTGCTTTGACGGAGATGTGCATCCTCATGCGCATTTTCAGTGTAAAGTCTGCAACAAAATCTACGACGTGGAAATTCCGCAGAATCTCTACGAGGCAGAACCTTTCCGCAAAGAAGGCTTTATTGTAGAAGAAGTCCATCAGTATTACAAGGGTATTTGTCCTGAATGCGCTGAGAAAGGATTAATGAATAACTAAAAATCAACTTATTAATAATAACTAACTACTTTAAAAATTATTGACTTATGAAAAAGTTTATCTGTACAGTTTGTGGTTACATTCACGAAGGTGAAACAGCTCCTGAAAAGTGTCCGTTGTGTAAAGCTCCTGCTTCTAAATTCAAAGAAATGGAAGAAGCTGAAGGTGGCTTGCAGTTTGTAGACGAACACGTAATCGGCGTAGCTAAAGGTTGCGACAACGAAATGATCAAAGACCTGAACAACCACTTCATGGGCGAATGTACTGAAGTTGGTATGTATCTGGCTATGAGCCGTCAGGCTGACCGCGAAGGCTATCCTGAAGTAGCAGAAGCTTTCAAACGTTATGCTTGGGAAGAAGCTGAACACGCTGCTAAATTCGCAGAACTGTTGGGTGACTGTGTATGGGATACTAAGACAAACCTTGAAAAACGTATGAATGCTGAATGTGGTGCTTGCGAAGACAAGAAACGCATCGCTACTCGTGCTAAACAGCTGAACCTGGATGCTATCCACGATACAGTTCACGAAATGGCTAAGGACGAAGCTCGTCACGGAAAAGGTTTCGAAGGCTTGTACAACAGATACTTCAAGAAATAATTGAAAGTACGACTTTCATCACAAGCGGAGGCCACCTCAATCCCGAGGATGGCCTCCGCTTTTTTCATAAATAAGACAAACTTATCGTCTTTGATAGCTATAAAAGCTGAATCCACAGTTCATTATTTAAAACCAGTACTTCATAGGTAGTACTTCAGTACTTCCACGACAGTACTGGAGTACTTATTCGACAGTACCGGAGTACTTACGAAGAAGTACTGAAGCCTGCTTCTGCCTCATCCACAAAATACAAGAAAGGCTGCCCCAACTTCATTATGGAACAGCCTTTCTCCTCATATTTACCTAAATGATTAACGATTGCTGGTCTTTCCTAACCAGGTCAGCCGATGCCAGATGGTTTCTAACGGACCGCGTTTGAAATGGCAGAACCACCAGTGGGCAAAAGCAAGCTGTGCCAAGAAGAAAACTATTCCGACCAATAAGCTCAACGTAGTGCCACAATATTTATGCAAGGCCAGTCCGTAACCGAAATACAGAAAACTTCCTATCACTGATTGCATGATATAGTCTGTCAGACTCATCCTTCCGTAAGGAACAAGTATCTTCAGTATCCGCCCCTTCCCCATCCAATACAACAGGAGAAAAGCTGATACAATAGCCAACATAAAGCAGAAGTTATACCAAGAATTGAAAATGGTCTTCAAACTGTCAAGCATCAAAGGCTGTGAAGCAACTGAAAAAATAAAACCTTTGAGGAAATAGAAAATTACAGCCAAAGGAAGTGAAAAGCATAACACATAAGTCCAGAATGTACGCGCTTTTGTCAGAGCAGGTTCAGAAGAAGAATCAAAATACCCCACACGGCCTATCCACAAACCAAGGATAAACAAAGAACAGGTTTGGAAAACTCGCCCGTAGCACCAAGCCCAGTTCAGACTAGCCAATTGACCGGTTGTGAAATTTACCTTCACCATTTCCCACCAGGACTCACCTCCCAACTGAGGATAGACATCACCCAACGAGAAAATCATCTGCTTCGGTGCGTATTCAGGATTGACAAAACCACACAGCACTTTCAGCCATTCCACAGGCTGCAACATCAATATCAGTGCCAATATCAGTAAGCCTTTGTTGCTCCAATGACGTACAGGCACAAGAATAAAACCTAAAATGGCATATAGTACCAAGATTTCACCTGGGAAGAACAAAGAATTGACAAAGCCAAACCCCAACAAAAGCAGCAGACGCCACATATAGCGGTTCTTGAAATCCTCTCCTCTTCTTTCAGCTCCCCGGCTCTGCAAATAGAACGTAAAGCCGAATAATAAAGCAAATATAGCATATGCCTTTCCCGAGAACATAAAGAATAACATGTCCCACAAACTTTTATCTAAAGCCCCAAGCACTGGAGAAGTAGCTTCCGGAAAGGAATAAAAATTAAAATGTTCAATGTTATGAAGCAGGATAATCCCCCTTACTGCGAATCCTCTTAATGCATCAAGAGCCAAGATTCTTTCTTTCCTTTGAATGTTTTCCATCGTCTATAAAATTAACAATAAAAAAACGGGAAACCTGTTTAAAAAGCAGGCTTCCCGTTTCTACAATTATGGCATCCAATCCCTCAAAAGAGGTGTGCCCCTATAATATTTTATCTTAGTTCTTTGCAGAATCACTGGCAGCCGGAGCGGTAGCCGCTGCATCGGTTTTTTGAGGAGCAGCAAAGCCAGCAGGAGCGTTCAACGGATTTGTTTTTTGCTCTTTTACAGCCTGTTCCATAATTACTGAAGAGCCTTCTACCTGAGAAGGGACTACATAAGAAGTAGCCACACTAATTACTACCATGAAAGCGGCCAACCCCCAAGTCAATTTTTCAATAAAGTCAGTAGTCTTACGAACTCCCATAATCTGATTAGACGAAGCGAAGCTAGAAGAGAGCCCTCCCCCCTTTGAATTCTGTATCAGTACTACGAAGCACATCAATACAGCAGCAAGCACCATTAATACAACAAATAATAAATACATTT
>NZ_DBEXBB010000147.1:0-7110 GCF_048170425.1 Phocaeicola sp. | reverse complement strand
CCCGAAATCTCGGTCCGGACATTTTTTATTCTACATAAAGTATATGCCCTTCTGTATGACTGCCAAACTCCGGGGCATATACCGACTGGATTTCCGACGTACCTGCCTGATATACTCCCGAACGATCTACATAAACTTCATATTCAATAATATAAGTTCCTTTCCGAAGGTAATCCATAAAGAAGATTGTCGCTGCATCTCCATTTACCCGATACCGACCCAGCCCATCGGACCATTCATAACCTGAGATTTGCCGTATGGGTTCCATACAAGCTGCCCGTTCGTCTTTCAGGCATACGAAGTCCATATCCCGGTCGGCACGGAGAGTCAAGCGTACTGTCAGTTTGTCGCCTACCTGCAACTTTTCTTTGGCAGACAAGGTTCTACCTTTATATAAATACTCACGTGAAACTTGCAGGCCCTTACCTTCAAATACTTTTACACGGTCCATATCTTCCAAATACTGTGCATACACGGCACCCCATCCGACAGCTTTTCCCGTATGGCTTACGGTCAGCATCTTCACCTCAGCCTCCGCTCCACTTAACGTATGACTGATACTGCCCAGTCCATCTTTTGGAGTTTCCAGCATGACATTGCCTGCCACCGCCTGCATCTGTCCGGCTTCCTTCAATGCCATACCATCTGCCAGCAAGGCATACACCGCATCCGCCGTAGCCAATGGCGTATCCCAGCACTGCACCTGCTTTTGTTTCAACAACCAGTGTTTCATCTCCTCCAGCATCTTTTCATCCTTCTCCACATACTGAATAGCTTCCATAGCAGCCACCTGCGTCGGAATGCGGTAACCGTTCCATGCGTATCCGGCTTTCGGCGTATCAAAATAACGTCCCATTTCCGGTGCCACTACCGTATATTCCTTAATAGAATGTACCAGCATCTCCGCCTGCGAACGCTTTCCCTGCGCCTGAAGAATCCGAGCTATCAATGCCTTTTCATAAATGGAATAGGCAGCAGAACGGTTTTCCAGTTTAGACGTCATGTATTCTTTTGCAGCCTCACTAACCCTTTCTCCAGCGGCTACATCCAACGATACTATATACAGATACCTTACCGCCAATTCACTTGGCAACTGCTGGCCTTTCTTACCCGCTTCATTTTTCTTCAGGTTCTCATATTCCTGACGGAAGGCTTTTTCCAAGTAATTCAAGCCTTTCAGATACATTCCGGCCACTTGCGTATCCGTCATGATATTCATGGATTTCAGACGAGCCAGCAGTTCCACCACCTGCGTAGTAACCAATCGGCTGCCCTGCATACCGTTGAACCAACTCCAACTTCCATCCGCTTTTTGCAACGTCTTCAATTTCTCCACAGTCTGCCCCATGCGGTAATTCATCGTATTTAGGTCGAATAACAATCCAATCCGCTGTTTTTGCTCCTGTTCATCTGTCGCCTGAGCCAACCAAGGCGTTTCAGCCAACAACAAGCTTTTCAGTTCCTGTTTTTTCTCCAGTTCACTCCACAAAGTTTCTTTTTTTACTCCCAGCTTTCTCCAAGCTTCAAATACAGGCTGAATCTGCGGATTAAGTTCTATAATTTTCCGTGCCAATGCATTGGCGTAGTAAGCCGAAGCCCAGGAAAATGCATCGTCCTGCTGCGGATTTCCTACTACCGGAAGTGCCTGTACGGCATACCATATCGGAGTAGAAGTCAGTTCAATGGTCAACAGGCGTTTCTGGGCTGTCTTGCTCTGTCCGTTAAACAAATCCTCTAAATTCACTGCCTGAGATTCCCCGCCTTTCACCTGCAAAGACAAGGTTTCCGTCATCCATTGCTTGTCAGTCAGCACGGGAAGATAATGTTGCTCTCCATCACTAAACTCACCAGCCTCCGCCTTCATCCGACAAATCAATACCTCACCATCCATATTCACCGGGAAAGTAAAACGTACACTACCCGTTTCTCCAGCCTTCACCAAGAAGTCCTGCACAGCCTGATACACCACAACTTCACTCATGGGATTCACCAATTCCAGACGTGCTACCCCTTTCACCTCTTCCGTTGACAAATTTATCAAAGAAGCCGCCAGTGAAGCATCATCTCCCCGACGAAGGAAACGAGGCAAATTAGGCTGAATCATAAACGGTTTTTCGGTCCGGGTTTCTGCCTGCAAGAGTCCGTAATCCATGTGGCGAGTATGTGCCAATCCTCTGAAATTCCACTGCGTCAACGCGTCTGGTACGGTAAACACCAATCGTACGGTTCCGGTTGAATCTGTACGCAAATCAGGATAGAAGAAAGCCGTTTCTGCAAAATTCTCGCGTAAAATCACTGATTGTTCCGTTTCCCAAGAGACCGTTCCAGACTGACATTCGGCTTCTTCCACTCCGTCATCCTGCGTGAATCCCGTCTGCACATTCAAAGCCTCATCCGCCCTCATGGAATCTGGCGCTACAGCCGCAGCCTTCATCATGATTCTTGCCCCGCGTACCATCAGTCCGTTTCGGGAGAAGGTTCTGTACTGACGCAAAGAAGGAACCCACAGCCGGCTGTACAATTGCGAGTTATCAGGACTATATACAGAAGACAATGAATAACTGTAGAAGGGCGAATAAGCCATCACGATGCTATTCACCGACTGAATAAACGGCATGACCGAAGGAGTATATCGGCTGAAACTCAACTGGAAGTTCCACGGATTATCCCACAGACGGTCGAGTGAAGCATCATACAAGGTAGCCAGCAGACGAGCATCTGCCGGTTTGCCTGCTGCATCCAGAATCTGCATGGTCCAGGTTTCTTCTGTGCCCGGACGCAAACGGTCACGGAAAACCTCCCACTTCAATGTCAGTTTCTTCTCCGGTACCGGACGTTTCAAAGCGACTTGCTTGGAATACCAGATACCGTCTTTCATAAATCCAAAGCTAACGGTAATACCATCGCCGTATTCCGGCCGCCACGTATAATCAAATGGACGGATTTCCTCGTTCAGCACAAACGAGTCAGAAACCAGCATTCGGTTGCCACTGTATACATGATAAAACAAATGCACATTCTTCTCACTGCTGCCCACATACAAGGTCACCGGCTGCGTTTCCTCCAGCTGTGTGCCGTCCTGATAGAACCATTCCACAGTCTTTACCGGAGGAACCCGGTCTTTCAACGAAAAGAGTACAAACTCCTGCGCTGCACGACAAGGACGCCCGTGCTCATCACTGGCGGTTACCTCCAGCAAGTATTTTCCAGAGCCCAACTTCTTCCATGCTTCCGGCAGGAAAGGTTGTCCGGATTTCACCGTATCCTCCCATACTGTTTGTTGCTTCTTTCCGGCCTCATCCAACGCATAAAGCGAGCAAGTCACATCCAATGCCACAGGCTGTTGCTGCATATTCAAGGCCTGCACCTGAACCTTCTCCAGTTTCTCACGAGCCACTTTTCCGCCCAATCCCTTTATCTGTAATCCGATGGCATGCTCACCCACCGGAAGCACCAGTACACCTTCCTGCGTTTCTCCGGCCGCATCCGTCACTTCCACCTTCACCTGATAACGATAGAATCCGTCCCAACCTAAAGAGACCTCCGTATCCGGACGTTCCAGACAAACCTTCACCGCAAACGTTCCATCGGCCGAAGTCATCAGTTCACCCTCCGCCAGCTGTTGTTCTCCTGCCACGCTCCGCCAGAACCAAGCCTTTGAACGGGTCAAGGTATAACGCACCTTACCACCCTGCACCGGCGCGCCGGAAAACTTTTTCGCCATACCTTCCAGCTGCAAGGAATCCCCCATTGTGTAGGCTTCCTGCACTTCTTTCCAGGTTACCTCAAACGTCGGGCGCTTGTATTCTTCTACCCGGATATAACAAGAAGCCTTTTCCGATTCTATCCGAAACATGCCAGCCAATGTTTCCGAAGGCAACTGAAATTCCGCTGAAAATGCACCGAAATCATCCGTAGTCAATTCTTTCCGGGCTATCTCACGGTTATTGGCATCCCTCAACGCCAGCCAGATGGCCGCTTCTTTGCGTACCTCTACACTATCGCCTTCCTGCGTATAAGCCACTCCAGACACGTATACCGTCTGTCCCTTACGGTACAGCGCACGGTCGGTAAACAAATCCATGCGGTCCACCTTCTTCTTGCTGTCATTGACCATCGGCAACACCCTTCTGGACCAGTAAGCCACCTGCATAAACTCATCCTTGCCTGCACGTGCATGCATCCACAATGATTCTTTCATGTCTGGCACTACTACCTTGCCCTGCTTATCGGTTTTAAACGTCTTATATAAGGTATAATTACCCGGCACAGGAATGGAATAGAACACCAATTCTGCCCCTGCGACCGGCTTTCCTGTCTTACAATCCACCACATGACACTCCGTCTGCCTTCCTTCCATCGGGAAAGAAACCACCTGCAATGCAGACAGATGCACTACATCGTATCCCGTTTTATCCTGATAGCCGTCGGGGATTGATTTCAATATATAAATCCCCGCCTCGAGCATCCGGCTGGTCAGCACAGAAACCGTATCCTTGTACGTTGGAGTATCCGGCAAGTCCAACCGCACTTTATCCACCAGTTTACCATACTTCTTTATCAGGTCCGCATGCTCCAGATTCTGTGCAAACACAGAAGAAGAAGCCTTTAGGTTCAGTCTATACCATTCCAGTGTCGCCCCTCTCAGGTTCTTGCTGGTAACACGAAGTTCCGCTTCCGTCTGCGGATAAGGATGAGTTACCTGCACCGAGAGCGACGGCATGCACACTATGCGCTGCTTATCCTTCAAATCGGCCGTGAATTCCGAAGAAGGATACCGTTTTATTCCTTCTTCTATCACCTTCATTTCGGACACGAAGTCTTGTTTCTGATGATAGAAATCGGCCCATGACACATACAACGCCGCACAGGCATCTACTCCTTCATAGGCTTTTGCCCACGCCTGCAACTGCTCCAACACCTGTTCGTCCGACAGCTGTTGCGGATACCTCCATCCATTACGCTGCCAGTACATCAATCGCTCCAGACGTGTCAATAATTCCGCGTCACGATTTCCTGCCGCCTCGTATTGTGCAATCAGCTTTTCATACTTGTCGAACACTGCCAACTGTACGGCCTTGCTTCCTCCCCCATTCCATAGAAGCTGAAAGATGGACTGGCGTAACAGCAAATCGTACATATTGTCACCGAAATAGCGCTGGCTCCATTTGCCCTGTTCAGCCATCGGACGAAAATCGGTCGTAGCTACGCCCAGCAAAACCTCTTTATCCTTTACTGCCCGGTCAAACTCATACAATGCGCTGTCCACTTCCTGAGGAGCGGATTCCAACTTATAGTATCCTGACAGAAACGCCAACACGGCTTTCTGCAAAGGATCGTTCTCCTCTGCAGCCCATGCATTCAGTCGACAAAGTTCACGCTGCAAACTGTCCGGTGTCAGCCCCACCTGACATTCCACCCGCGAAAGATATGCTTTCAGCATCTGCGGAGCATTCTTCTCCTTCCTTGCCTTTTCATAAATCTGGTTCACCTGTGAAATCAAGGTCTGCGGCAAATCCTTCTTCCGGGTTTCCTCTACCTCCTTCCAAAGACGGTCGTAACTCTGAGCTATCCCCGCCAAAGGGAACATAAAAGCCAACAATCCCGTGGCACATATCAAGAATAGTCTGTTCATAATTTCCAATTTTAAGTTTTACAAGGTTGTCTTTATAAAGATAAAACCAAAACCCTGATTTACTGCACAGATTTTCATTAAAAGAAGTAAAACCACAGAAAATCGAAACAAAAAAAACGGAGGCTGCCCTTTTCCCTTTTACGGGAATCGGACAGCCTCCGTATCTATTTATCCACTAACGGATATTACTTTTTCGGTGTATTTTCCAGTGTAGCCAGCAAGAAATCATAGAACTTCTTCACTGACGGCACATGACAGCGTTCTTCCGGTGTATGCGGGCACTGCAAAGTAGGACCAAATGAAATCATATCCAGTCCCGGTACAACCGCACCGATAATACCACATTCCAGTCCGGCATGAATCACTTTCACTTCCGGTGTTTCACCAAACTGTGCCTTATAAGATTCCTTCATGGCATGCAGAATCGGAGAGTTTACATCCGGTTCCCATCCAGAGTAGCTGCCAGAACGTTCTACGTGCATACCTGCCATAGAGAAACAGCTCTCGATAGCCGTATTGCGATAATCCTTCATTGATTCGCGAGAGCTGCGTGTCAATACCTTAATGGCAGCCTTTCCATTGCCGATTTCTACGATAGCCAGGTTAGAAGAAGTTTCCACTGTATCCGGGATAGTCGGGATGAAACGTTCTACTCCATTCGGACATGCATAAATTGCATCCACCAGGTTATCACGGATTTCTTCCGGCACCATCATCTTCGACAAGTCCACACGTTCTGCCGTAAAGCTGATATTGTCTTCAATGGTAGCGAATTCATCACGCCATACCTGTTCGCATTCACCCACGAATGCCAGCACATCTTCTACCTCCGAAGCCGGTACGGTAATCACTACTTCACATTCACGCGGAATGGCGTTGCGCATGTTTCCACCTTCCCATGACACCAGACAAGCCTCATCGTAAGCAATCACCTGATTCATGAAGCGAGCCATCAACTTGTTGGCATTGGCATGTCCCCAGCCAATCTGAATACCAGAGTGACCACCACGCAATCCCTTCAGTGTCACCTTCAGTGCCACGTCTTCCGGATCTGTTTCTTCTTCCTTGTATTCCAAAGTAGCTGTCAGGTCTTCTCCACCTGCACAGCCAATATAAAGCTCACCTTCTTCTTCTGAATCCAGGTTCAGCAGGATTTCTCCTTCCACCGTACCCTGTTTCAAGCCGAACGCCCCATACATACCGGTTTCTTCATCGGCAGTAATCAGCGCAGTCAGCGGACCGTGTTTCAAGGTCTTGTCTTCCATAATGGCCATGATGGCTGCCACACCCATACCGTTGTCTGAGCCTAATGTGGTACCTTTAGCCTTCACCCATTCGCCGTCTACATAAACCGGAATAGGATCTTTTTCAAAATCATGCTGTGTATGTTTGTCTTTCTGAGGAACCATGTCCATGTGAGCCTGAAGGATGACAGACTTCCGGTCTTCCATACCCGGAGTGGCCGGTTTGCGATA
>NZ_DBEXBB010000146.1:0-3323 GCF_048170425.1 Phocaeicola sp. | reverse complement strand
TTTTCTTTTTGCGGCTTTTTATACGCAGCCATACCAGGTCGACCACGGTCAGGAACAGCAACGGACCTAAAAACCAGATTGTCACTTCTGCTACCTTATGCACATTAGTCTTCGGATTCCACGTACTGAACGGGAGTTTTTCTAACGGTGCATTCAACTGGTATTCATCTGGCAGATTGGAAACACTCCATTTACGCAACACTACTCCTTTTTTCAGCAGCATCAATCCCGGATTGGAACGAATCATGGTTTTCAGCGTAATCTCATCCATCAAGGCAAACGGATATTCTGCCCCCGTATTTTCCTGCCAGTCTATAATATCCTGCTCCGAGGAGGCCGTCAAGCAAAGAAAACGGTAATCATGCTCCACGCTATAGTCATACACTTCATTTATCAAGTCCATGCCACTATCGTCAGCATGCTTCAACCAGGGTGCCACAAGCAAGAATGTATATTGGTCACTCTGAAGTATTTCATCCGTCAGGTCTTCTCCTGTTTCCAGTGAAGTAATTGAGAAATCGTGTATAGGAGGCTCATACCCCTGCTCTTTTATCCGTGTCTTTGAATCTATAAAAGTCCACGTGGAATCTGTAGGGAAATTATCAATCGTAAATTCCTGCTCCTGTCCGTTCTTTGAATAAATAAAAATCGTTTCATACACGGTAGGCTTCTCACCTTCAGGAATCGTCATACCCTGTGCGATGTCTGCCCCCACATGATAAGGACGAAAATCAAATACAGGCAGATAACGCAGACAAAACAGCATGAAGAACAGAATAAACAGGATACTGTAAAGCGAAATCAGCCAATCAACTTTCTTCGTTACCAAGTTAAAGACATACTGTCTCCACCTAAACATGGAAACAGCCGCAATGAGCAGCACCACGTTTTTGAAAAAAGTTTCCCAGTTGGTCAGTACTACTGCATCGCCAAAACAGCCACAATCTGAAATCGGATTGGCAATGGCCAGCCATAAAGTCAACGGTGTCATAAAAGCCATGACCAGCAGCACCAGCAAGGAGGCCACCCTCCGGCGAATACCGAAGAACAGATAAATACCAAGAATAAATTCAAGTAAAGCACAGAGCATAGCTGCCAGATAGGGCACGTATCCCGCCCCAAGCCCTTGTAGCCCCCATGCGTCCAGATAATCCTGTACCTTATAGACCGTACCCAAAGGGTCATTGGCCTTTACAAATCCGGAAAACAAAAAGACAATAGCCAGCAAGAAACGGCAGACGTTACTCCAGACCACAATTGCTTTATGTAGAAACTTATTCTCCAAACTCCAGCTTAATCAATCCGAAAACAGCATAATTAATCATATCCATATAATTGGCATCCACGCCTTCTGACACCAGCGTATCTCCCTTCAAAGATTCTATCTGTTTGGTTCGATAAATCTTCATCAAAATTAAATCTGTATAAGAAGTGATACGCATACTACGCCAGGCCTCATCATAATCATGATTCTTAGCCAGCATCAACTTCAGGGCCTTATCTGCATACGCATCATATAATTCCAGCGCACGTTCCTCTGTGATATCTTCCTTCTCGGCATAACCCAGTTCCAGCTGAATAAGCCCGATAATACCATAATTGACAATTGCAATAAACTCCGGACGAATACCTTCATCTATCAAGGACACACCCTTTACTTCGATGCTGCGAATACGGTTTGCCTTAATATAAATCTGGTCTGTCACGGAAGACGGCCGCATAATGCGCCAAGCAGCTCCGTAATCATGCAACTTTTTAGCAAACAAATCACGGCATACTGCAATTACATGTTCAAATTGTTTCTTGGTTTCTTCCATCTTTTATGCTCGAATATGTGGCAAAGTTACTGTTTTTTCACAGAGCACACAAAATAAAGGAGATAAAAATGCCATTTCATACAGCCCCAACAGAACTATATGAAATGGCATCCTTTTTTATTTCAGCAAATTTATTTTTCTTATCAAGAACATCTTAAAACTTGTCCGATACGCAACGTCGTAGTACGTTTTATACCATTAATCTGGCACAGGCGGTCGATAGATACGTGATACAAACGAGAGATACGTCCCAATGTATCGCCCTTACGGATTTTATGATAACGGATAGCCGATTTTTCTGCTTCGGCTGCACCGGATTTTCCTGATTTTACAGCTGCCAATGCGCGGGTACGCTGATATGCATAACGGTTGGCACCACGTACAAACAAATAGCTGTCTGATACGATATCCTGGTTCGGGAAATCAAACATAAATTCTGGATTTATCACCTCTCCTAAGAAACGAGTTTCAAAATGAAGGTGAGAACCGGTAGAACGTCCGGTATTTCCTCCCAAACCAATCGGGTCACCCGCCTTTACATATTCATCTTCAGCTACAATCTGTTTAGACAAGTGTCCGTAAATTGTTTCCAATCCATTGTCATGACGGATTACTACATATTTTCCGTACCCTCTACGTTCATATTTCACCATGCGCACACGCCCGTCGAAAGCAGCACGGATAGTATCGCCGATATAGACCTTAATGTCCAATCCGTTATGCATACGCCGCCAGCGCGGACCACATTTAGAAGTAATTTTTGTATGAGTGGTCGGCATGCAAAAGCCTGTCAAATCGATTCGGAAACTATCTGGAACCTGTACATTACCGCCGTAAGCATGAACGCGATCATTGTTCCAGTTTGGATAAAGACTGTAAGCGGGATATACTGCCTGTTCTGCTTTGATCTGGCGAATCAGGGCTAATGAATCCACAGCTTTTAATTTTCTGTCAATCGGCGCCTGACGAGCCAGAAGATCCTGTCCTGAAACATTGATGCTGACCATGGCCAGAGCCGCCATTGCTACTGTTCTAATACACTTTAAAATCATTATACCTTATATTTTTCAGCTAGTATCCGTCGGATGGACTTCGTTATTTTCTATTTTTCCAGCCCGACCCTTATTCAGAATACCATTACTGGTTTAAAACAAATCATTTTTAGAATGCATTCCTGCCTTCATAATTACGCAGATATGCTTGTCGTTTTACAAACAGCGTTCCAAAGATAAAAAAAATTCGGTATATCCGTCCGAGCGGTTAACGATTTTTTATGTATTTTTATACGCAAAGAGCAGAATAGATGTTGTACAACATAACCTTCAGCAATACAAAGAATTAAATAGAATTACTTTAACGAGGTATTCAAATTTTCCTGAGATACAAATTTTCCCTCTTTCCACTCCAGACAAACAGGGTGGGATTTCAGATACGGTTTTAAATTTTTTGCGGTTTCCTTATCCAAATAGTCTGGGGTAGTATAAGTAAAACTCAATATAGGTTTAT
>NZ_DBEXBB010000145.1:0-5756 GCF_048170425.1 Phocaeicola sp. | reverse complement strand
TTTACTTCTTTTCTGCCTGATAGAGTTCACCTTACAAGCCGCCTCTCACGTCCGGTTAACCCCCATACCTTCATTGCCCCAACTTCCAGTCAATGCCATACACCGGATTTTTCAAGATAGTAAAGGGCTGATGTGGTATGGCACGGTCAACGGGCTGTGCTGCGATGACGGATACCAGATTAACGTGATTCGTTCGGACATCAACACACCGGGACTGCTGAGCGACAACACCATCCAGTCCATTGCAGAAGACGATAACGGAAGAATCTGGTTTGGAACCGACCACGGCGCCTATATCCTGGATAAGGCAAGCGGACAGGTCACGCCGTTAGACTCCAAAGAGTTACAAACAAGATTTATCTACAGCATTCGAAAAACCTCCGACGGATACATGTGGGTAGCGACAAGGCATAAACTTCTGAGATACAACGCTTCAGGAGAGTTGCAAAAGACCTACCTGCTATACAACCCTGAAGGAGGGCCTGCATGGATAACCGGTTTTTGCGAAAGCCGGCAGAAGCAGATTCTAATCACAATAGGAAAGGAAGGCATCTACCGTTACGACAAAAAAACAGATACTTTTATACGCTATGCCAGTCCTCCTTCAGGAGAAAAACTGACCTGCATTGTGCAGGATCGCACTCATAATTATTTCTGGGTAGGAACCAATTCTGATGGTCTGTTACTTTTTAACCCATCGGCTCCCAAAGACTCCATTTATACCTACTCTCCACTTCCCGTCAATCCTATGGGAGAAACGGAAAGAGACATCTTGTATATGGTACAGGACAGCCGAGAAGGAACTCTCTGGATGACTACCCGAAGCTCCCTGATTGCCATGCGTTACGATGAGACACAACGTTGTCTGCGCCAGACAGATTTTCGTCTTCCGGCAGAGTATGGAAACATGCTGAATGAAATTTACCAGGACAAAGACGGAAACCTCTGGGTAGCTTCTTTCGACGGAAAAAGTTTCATTATCCATTTCACAGAAAATGCTCCAGAAGAATTTGCCCTGCCAGCTCTCCAAGAACGGGTACGCTTCCAGCCGGCTATCATGGCACTTTGCGATGCGGGAGAAGGCAAGATGTGGATATCACAGGAACGAACGGGACTTTGTCTGTACGACCTGCCCCACCACAAAGTCACTCTTTACACAGACTTCCCTGCCGTAAATGGTCTTTCACTTGCCACAATCAAACAAATGACTGAAGCACGTAGGGAAGGAAACGTATGGGTAATACCCGAAGGTCAAAGCCTGATTTATGAACTCGGACGGAAAGGCATGCAAATGAAGCATCTCCGCACCCTGAGTCTTCCAGAAAAGACTAAAAGATATTTTACCCAAACCTACGAAGACCACAATGGTACGCTCTGGGCCGGAACAAACAACGGATTGTTTTCCTTCACGTTACACGACAACCAATTGCATACGGTGTGTGATACACTGGGACTGGTAAGTGCAATTAAAGAAGACAAGAAGGGAAATCTATGGATTGGAACTGTTAATAAAGGACTTTATCAGCTGTCTCCCAAGGGGGAATGTCATAAAATTCCGTCTCCTCTCTCCATTACCTGCCTGAGTGTGCAGGAAGACAGCCTCATCTGGATGGGCACGCAGGAGGGAGGAGTATATGCATTGAACTGGCAAACAGGGAAACTGACAGACCATACCCGACTGTGCGAACTGTACGGAAACATTGTCAACCAGCTGGAATTTGACGTATACGGACACCTGTGGATAGACACCAACCAGAAACTGATTGAGTATAATCCGAAAAACCATTCGTTTTCCACCTACCTTACCACCGACAATTCCATGCTGCTCCGCCGGTTTATCCCTACTGCCATCTGCAAGGGACACGACGGACGAATCTATTTCGGGGGTATCCCGGGCATCTGTGCGGTAACTCCTTCTGCCCGACTCGACCAGCCCAGCAAGAACATTCCGACATTCATTACCGGAACATACGTCATGGGAAAACCTGTCACCAACGGAAACTCCCTGACACTCCAGCCCGATGAATACGACCTGGACATTCATTTTTCTTCCCTCGACTATCTGAACGCCTCCAAGATACGTTATGCCTATCGTCTGATTGGACTTGACAAGGAATGGAACTACACCGCCGTAGGACAACATACCGTCAATTATAAACACCTGCCTCACGGAAATTATGTGTTCGAAGTGAAGGCAACCGATGGCTATGGAATCTGGAGCGACAAAATCACCCGCCTGCACATTGAACGTTTACCTGCTTTCTACCAGACAGGCTGGGCCATTACCTTATATATATTACTATTGGCAGCCGGAGTCTTCCTCGGGCTTCGTTTCTACCTTCGCCGGATGAAACTGAAAAATGAAGAACTGTATGCCGACAGTACGGAATTGATGAAAATGCGTTCTTACCTGAACGAAAAATCAGGCCCCCAGACAAAAGTGCGGGTTTCAGACATAGAGTTTGCCAAACTGGATGAAATTCTATTGGGAAATATCCTGAAAGCCGTGGAAGAAAACCTGAGCGAACCCGACTTCGACGTACAGCATCTGGCAGAAAAAGTCAACATGTCGCGCTCCACACTGACCCGCAAGCTGAAAGCCATTACAGGACTCACTCCACTGGAATACATTCGCCGTGTGAAAATGCAACATGCCTGCCGGATGCTGGAAGACCCTCGTACAGCTGTGAACGAGGTAGCACTGGCATTGGGATATTACAACCGGAAATATTTTACCTCCTGCTTTAAAGAGGAATATGGAATCACTCCCAGCGAATACCAGAAACAGCAGGAAAAGAGGGATACATCTGAATCAAAAGAGGGATAAAAATGAATCAAACCACCTCCTGAAGCATTTCATGCCGCTCTTTGGCACATTCTGTTCTCCTGTCCTACAAAGAATCTCTTTACATTTGAATCATCAACCTTTGTATTCAAATTTAACGAAAAACAAACTTGTTCAACATGAAAAAAGAGATTTTATTCTTGGCCGCACTGGCAACTTGTTTGTCTTCCTTCGGCCAGACTTTTGAAAAGACCGCTCAGGGAGGAAAGTTCCAGACCGCACAGCCCACCTTGAACGGGGAAGTGATTTTCTACTCTCCTTCCATTGTGCGCATCGTAAAGTATCCTTCGGATGAGATGCCTGAGAAAAAAAGTTATCCGGTCATCAAGACTCCGGAAAAAGTAGAAATCTCCTACAAACAGAATGGAAACACGGTATGTATGACTTCCGGAAAAATCACCGTAACACTCGATGTAACTACCGGAAAGGTGACTTACACTGACCTGAAAGGGGAAACGCTGTTAAAGGAAAAGGTGGAAGGTACCAACTTCATTCCCCGCAAGGACGTAAACCGCGATGCGTTTACCGTCAGTCAGGCATTCAGCCTTGAACCGGAGGAAGCCATCTACGGACTGGGACAACGCCAGAGTGGAGTCATGAACCACCGCAACCAGCAAATACATCTGTCAAACGGCAATACCAATATCTGTATCCCATACTTCACTTCCGAAAAGGGATATGGCGTATATTGGGACAATCCGGGTATTTCCGACTTCAGCGACACCCCGTATGAAACATCCTTCTCTTCACAAGTAGGACTCTGCTCTGACTATTATTTCCTTTATAAAGACGGCACACAGGATGGCGTAATCGCCTGTATCCGCGACCTGACCGGAAAGGCCACCATGTTCCCGCTCTGGACCATGGGCTACTGGCAGTGCCGCGAACGTTATAAGAGTCCCGACGAACTGTGCGGCGTACTCGACAAGTACCGCAAGCTACAGATTCCGCTCGACGGTATCGTGCAGGACTGGCAGTACTGGGGATGCGATTCCAACTGGAATGCCATGAAATTCATGAATCCGCGTTACATCAACAAGATGGACGACAAGGAAGCACTTCGCTACCTTCCGAATGGAGAAGACAAGAACGCACGCTATCCGAAACCCCGTTTCAAAAGTCCAGAAGAGATGGTGGAATATGTACATAAGAACAATGCCCACCTGATGATTTCCGTATGGGCCAGCTTCGGACCATGGACTGACCAGTTCAAGGAGTTGGACAAGATGGGAGCCTTGCTGAAATTTGAGACATGGCCCCCCAAGTCAGGCGCACACCCATACGACCCGTTCAATAAAGATGCACGCGACCTGTATTGGCGTTACCTCAGCCACCTGCACAAAATGAACATCGATGCCTGGTGGACCGATTCTACGGAACCCGACCATCTGAACCCGAAAGACAGTGATTTCGACCTGATGACCGCCGACGGCTCTTTCCGCTCCGTACACAATGCATTCCCGCTGGATCACAACCGGGGAATTTATGAGCACCAGCGTGCCGTATCGGACGAAAAGCGTGTGTTCCAGATGACACGCTCCGGTTACCTGGGCCAGCAGCACTACGGTGCCCTGAGCTGGAGCGGCGACGTGGTATCAAGCTGGAATGTACTCTGCCAGCAGATTCCGGCCGGACTGAACTACACACTTTGCGGCATTCCGTTCTGGAACACCGACCTGGGAGGTTTCTTCGGATGGGAATACAACAACGACTGCACCAACGTGGCTTATCAGGAACTGCATGTACGCTGGTTCCAGTGGGGATGCTTCATGCCGCTGATGCGTAACCACTGTTCTTCACCGATGATGAATGAAATAGACCTCTTCGGAAAAGAAGGTGACTGGGCTTACGATGCGCAAAAACGCATGATTGAACTCCGCTACCGTCTCTTGCCTTACATATACAGCCTGGATGGAGCCATAGTACAAGAAGACGGCACCATGATGCGTCCGCTGGTCATGGACTTTGCCAACGACCGCAAAGCTATTTTGCTGGACGATGAATACATGTTCGGTAAAAACATTCTGGTATGTCCGGTAACCGAACCACTTTACACCAAGAAAGTAGAAGGAAACAAGGGAGTTACCACCGTACCCGATGTAGCCAACGCTTCTGCTCCAGTAAAAGTCTATCTGCCCAAAGGCACACAATGGATTGACTTCTGGACCAACGAAACGGTAGAAGGCGGTCAGGAAATCCAACGCGAATGTCCGGTTGACATCCTGCCTCTTTATGTCAAGGCTGGAAGCATCCTTCCGCTCGGTCCGAAAGTACAGTACTCTACCGAAAAGAAATGGGACAACCTGGACATCTGCGTCTATCCGGGAGCCAATGGCGAGTTCGTGCTCTACGAAGACGAGTTCGACAATTACAACTACGAAAAAGGTATGTTCTCCACCATCAAGTTCAGCTGGAACGATGCCTCACGCACACTGACCATCAGCGACCGCAACGGTGAATTCCCGAAGATGCTGAAACGCCGCAACTTCCGCATCACGCTGATGCAGCCCGGCAAGCAGTCGGCAGAAACCGTCATAGTTAAAGCAGACAAAAAAGTGGCTTATTCAGGCAAAAAACTGGTAATCAAGCTATAAGCGAAATCATTAGTCAAATAGCACTCCAAAAACGAAATGCCCTTATCTCCAGTGTATAACTAGAAATAAGGGCATTTCATGTATTACCTCTATCCACCACAAGGATTATTCCTGCTTCTTCATCCAGACCACAGAAGTGCAAAGCTGTGCAATCGTTTCCCGATGACTTATCAGAAGTAAGTATTCGGCCAACTACAGGTATTAAACCTTTATATACAACAATAGCGACTGTCACTATGAACCTAATAGTATCAGCCGCTATTGTTTTGTTGAACCCATATGTTACAGTTTATATCAGTTACAAGATTCCTCCTTTT
>NZ_DBEXBB010000144.1:0-14277 GCF_048170425.1 Phocaeicola sp. | reverse complement strand
AGAATATTTTTCCAATTGCAAAGAAAAAAGATAAACAAATAACTCTCTGCCATTGAAGTCTGAAACGATAACAATATTATCCCAAAATCGCCCCTCCTGCACTCAGGAGAGGCGATTCTATACTATTTTTTCATCCTATTGGACGATTTTTGCCTGATTGGAACTTTTTACGAAATACTGATTGAAGACGATTCCCAACACAATCATCACCAGTCCGATGTAAGTAGTAAACACAATCTGCTCGCCCAGCACAACAGAAATGAAGAACAATGACATGAAGGGCGACAAGTAACACAACTGGTTTATCAATGCCGGATTGGAAGTTTTCCGCATGGCCAGTCCGAAGAAAATAAAAGGAATTCCCATTTCAAATCCTCCTACGTACATACCCGACAACACACCGGTCAGCGAGCTCAAGTTCAACCCGCAGAACAAAGCTCCTACCGACAAATAAACCGACCCAAACAAGAAGGTCAGAAACAAAACCACACTACCATCCGTCTGTACTTTATTCCGGTTATTCAGCATCCAGTAGGTAGCCCACAACACGGCACTCAGTGCCGCCAGCAAAAACCCCTCGGTTGATACGCTCATCTCTCCGTTAAATCCGGTACCGATTGAGATCAAAGCGACTCCTGCCAAAGAAACAAACATACCGATATATTTCTTCTTAGGTATAGGTTGTCCGGCAAACAAAGCCAGCAACATCAGCAGCACAATCGGCCAGGCATAATTAATAGGCTGCGCCACCTGCGCAGGAAGCAAATCGTATGCCTTGAATAATACCAAGTAATAAGCCACCGGATTCAGCAGTCCCAGTCCGGCATAATACAACCATTGTTTCCCTGTCAGATTTCCAAGCAATCTCCATTTCCGCTGTGCAGTCAGCAACACCGCAAATATCACCAGTGAAGTCAGGCTGGCCACCCACAACATCTCGAAATGCGTCAGATAACGCAAGGCCATCTTGAAAGCTGTAGCCACCGTCGACCAACTTAACACCGCCACGCAGGCACACGCAATCGCTTTACTATCGTTCGTCATCTCATTGCCTCCACTTCTTCCGTTGTCAAAGGAATCTTTTTACCCAGTCTCCGCGCTCCGGTAGCCGTAATCAGGTAATCCTCTTCATTACGCAGTCCCGTAAAATCCCGATAGGTTTCCAGTTTCTCATAATTGATGAAATCGGTAAAACGATGCTCAGCTTTCCAGTAATCCATCAGTTCCGGAATAAAATAGATACCCGGCTCAATGGTCAGCACAAAACCCGGTTCCAATTTACGAGCCAGACGCAACGACTTACGCCCGAACTGCGTACTCTTAGGCTGTCCGTCATAGCCAACCCATACCTCCCCGAGGTTTTCCATATCATGTACATCCAGTCCCATCATGTGTCCCAGTCCGCAAGGGAAGAACATGGCATGCGCCCCCTGTTCTACCGCATCTGCCGGATCTCCTTTCATCAGGCCCAGTCCTTTCAAGCCTTCACAAATTACCCGGCAGGACAAGTCATACACATCACGGAAATACACACCGGGCTTCAAGGCATTCACCGCCGCCTGATGCGCAGTCACCTGAATGTCATAAATATCCTTCTGCCGACTGGTAAATTTCTTTCCTGCACAGATGGTGGAAGACATATCACCTGCATACCCCATGGCCGTCTCTGCTCCGGCATCCACCAGCAACATATCCCCTTCCTTTACCGTATGCCCATGATAATGATTATGAAGAGTCTGTCCGCATACCGTAGCAATGGTCGGGAAAGACAAGTTACATCCATGCGCCTGAGCCACCGCTTCCAATGCCGCAGCCACCTCATACTCTTTCATACCGACACGCAGCACACGCATTGCTTCCAGATGCATTTCAGCCGTCACATCACATGCACGTTCAATCTCTGCTATCTCTTCTTCCGTCTTATAATTCCGCAGATTCACAACTCCTGTGATAAACGGAACAGAAGGCATCTCTGCTCCCGGCTTCACCCCTAACAAGTCCATCAGCTTCAGGCGATGCTCTGCCCGATAAGGCGGAAGATAATGCACCGTACGCTTCTGTGCCACCACCTTCTCTACATACTTCTTCAGTTCAGCTAATGGCAAGGTTTCCGTCACTCCTACCCGCTGTGCCTTCTCATGCAAAGTAGGTTGCGTTCCCATCCACACAATATGATCAATGGTCAGTTCATCACCAAAAATGATTTCACGGCCTTCGTCAATGTCAATTACAGCCGCCAAACCAGCGTATGACAATCCCCAGAAATAGAGAAATGAAGAATCCTGACGATAATTATACGTGTTATCTTCATAATTCATTCCACACTCGTCATTCCCTAAAAAGAGCAATAAGCCGGAGCCTACGCTCTCCTTCAATTGCCGCCTGCGAGCGACATACGTTTCTTTTGCAAACATACCCCAATAAAATTAGTTCTTTAAATCCGTTCCTTTCAGTCTGATGCGATAAGGCCACTGCGCATCTTTTTCCCCACTTTCCGGTGAGGGATTCATCCAATGCTCCTCTGGTGCCCCCATCACTACGAGCCACAAATATACTAACTTCTCGTTTTCAGGCACCTTAAAAGTGAGTTTTCCTTTTTTATCGGCAGACATTTCACCATATATACTCTTCCCATCGTCTTTGACGGCTACAAATCCATATCGCCAGCCTGCCTTTTCCGGATGTACCGATACATATCCGTTTTGCTTTCCATTTAATCCTTCAAACTGTAACTCCACCTTTGTTCCCGGTTCAGGCACCCTCAGCGGAATGGCATTAAATCCATAATTCTCCGGACAATTTTCGGCTGCCACCTGATACCATCCATCCGATTGGGCTGTCAATTTACAAGTGTACTGGTTCGCATAGGGGCGCGTATTCCTCCATACTCTGTCAAAATCCCAATTAATCAAATGCCGACAGGCATCAAACATCTCGTCACAGAAAGCTTCCTGCGCCAATCCCGTCATACGCTTGTAGGTCATTACCGGGTCTTCCCCTCTCTTGCCCTGCCGGAAAAGTTCTGCAATAATCGGGCGTCCTCGTTTCATTCCCCAATATTCCAGAATATACGGTGAATGATAAATATTCTCCAAGTGCAGATAAGCCTTGTGCGTCAACTTTGTAAAAGCTTCCCAGTGATAGCGTTCATCCGTCTGCCAGTCCGGATTCACCTGCCATAACATCCACTGCGATGCCATTTCGAAAAAACCGGAACCACCCCAGGCCTCTCCCTCTCCATCACACGAAATCTGTGCCTGAAAACTATGTCCTAATTCATGTGCCACGCAGTTCAACTTTTCATCCTGTATGCGATTAGGAGCCGCCCATAGCGCACCAATCTGCTGGTCATAATCCCCTCCGTAGGCCGTTCCCTCCAGCGAATAATTAATCATGACCATCATCCGGTAACGGTCGCTTTTCGAACCCGGTTTAGCAAACTGCAAAGAATCGCGGAAAAACGTATAGAAATATTCTAATTTGTCCGTCAAGTTATTCAAATCCACATGCATGTCATGCCCTTCCAATTGAGGAGGATTGGCCAAATCGTTGCCGAAACCCTTCTCCCAGAACACCGCCACATTGTCCGTACAGCACATCCGGTGATAGCTCCATTTGGAGTCCGGGTTCTGAAGGTCCATTCCCTGCAAATCTTTGGGGATGTAGATTTCCTTTCCTCTCAGCTTATTGTTACATAAATCAACGGGACATACCGATTGAGAAAAAGCGGCAGTAAAAACTGCCGCTAAAAAACATGTCCCTATTAGTCGTTTGCTCATTTGATACCAATATTAAAGACTAAAGTTATTACATATTGTTGTCCGCCCTTTGTATAAACCAAGGCTTCTTTCACCACATAATTATCACCCGAAGCTAATTTTCCCGGATATTGCCCGACAGAAAAACTAAAGTTTTTCGCATCATATTCCACATAGACCTTACTGTCATTATCACTTCCCCATCCAATGGGATTGCCAAGACTATCAAACCAGAAGCCGTACCCATTAGCAGTCGTATTATAATCCAAATTACCATCCGGCTTCACGGCAGCAAAAGCAATCTTTCCTTCCTGAGGTTCAGCCTTTGCTGATAACATGTTCGAAGTCAGTTGTGAGGGTTGCATAATAAGCGCCTGTGCCACTTTCGTAAGATCTCCATTTTCAGAAATGCTGACGGAAGTTCCATTATAATCCGTAGCACTTGCTGCAAATGATACATTATACGTCAGTGTCAAATTCTGAGGCTCTGCATCCGGGTCGATTGTAATATTTCCCAACAAATCAGTATTCTCGAATTTCACCTTATACGGGAACTGCTCATCAGTCAGTTCCTTTTCATCCCACGGATGGACTACATAATTCTGTGGTGCAGCCTGCACTATAAAATACAAACTCTGTGTACCAGCCGGAACAGTGAAGGAAACACGCCCGCTCTTATCGGAATTCGCTTCGCCATACTCCCGGCTTCCATCCTGTTTCAACGCCACGAAGCCATACATCCAGCCCATATTTCCGGCACTACCCGCCGTATTGTATTTTGTGGTTGTACCCTTCACAGCTTCCGATTCCATGTATTCACCCGGATCGTCCGCTGCCAAAGCTGCACCTGGTTCCAGTCCTACGAAATCGGCTGTCACCACCGTATTGCCAGCTTCCGGCAGATTCAAAGGAATCACATTAAAGCCTGTAGCCTCCGGACAATTGGCATAAGCCACCTGATAATAGTCTCCACTCGAATAGAACGTCGTGTGATACCGTCCGAGATACCCATCGGAATATTCACGTACCCCGTCGATGTCGAAAGTAGCCATCCGGCTGGCATAATCATACAACTCTTCTTTCGTCTTGTTCCAATCGTTGTTGCAATACAACCGTGTATAAGCCGAAATGGCATCCTCCGGATAAACAGAACCTTTCCATATATTACCAATCGTCTCAATACCGTGTTTCATAGTCCAATAAGACTGCAACCAATAACTGGCATAACGCATCCATTCATTTTCAAAATGACGATGATTATTACTCAACCAGACGTCAAAGTTATAAGAGGTAAACATCTCCTCCGGATAATCCTGGAACGACTGCCACTGCGCACACTGTTCCCAGAAGCCATTTCCGCCATTGCTTCCTTCATACCCATAGCGGAAACCCGACTTAAGATCATCAGTTCCTCCCTGACATAACTTATCGCAATACACCTGATACTGGAAACTATGCCCGATTTCATGCGCAATAGTAGAGCCTACAGGCTGGCATGTACTCGGATTTACCCACAAGGCCCCGATGGTATTATCATATCCGGATCCAGTGGCAAGCCATTCTTCCTGATACAACAGATAAATTTCCATCTTGTAGCGGTCCAGGAACGATTTGCCCTGTCCGGTTTCCGCAAACTTCAACTTTTCTATATTGGTCTTATAGAACTGCTCAGCCTTTTCCAAAAGGTCATCGATATCTACTCTCAAATTAGCAGGAACTGTTTCCGCATTAGGGTCATCACCAAAACCAGCTTCCCAGAATACGAAGAAATGCTCACTTTGTTTGGAGCGGAACCATGACCATTTGGCATCACTTCGGAGCATATCCATCCCCTCAAATTCAGCCGGTTTGTAATATTTGTCGAAATCCTTTATATTATCTTCAGGCATAACCTGCAACATGTTTTCATTCTCCTCTTTTTGAGGAACCTTATCACTACAACTCCACAACAGGCAGAACAAAAGCAATAAACACACAGTTACAGATATATCCAGATTTTTCACTGATTTAAAATACATAAAGACTTAACTTTTTATTACTAAATCGATAAATAAAAACGCCCTGACAAATTTTATCAGGACGTTTTTTTATTTAAGGGGATGATATTCTTCAAAATATCCATCTTTCCCTTATTATACTATTCTACAATATTGCAAGTTACAACAAAACGGAAGAATTTGGTTGCATCAGTAGTATCAACAAATCCAAAACTGCAATTATATTGTTTACCAACTGGCGTTTCTGGCATGCAACATAATTTTACACAACTCTTACTTACCTCATCAGAGTCAGGTTTAAAATTAGCACATACTACACCAGGGTAAGCACATACCTTACCAGCTTCATCAAACCAATATCCTGCAGGTTGCTCACCTGTATAAGCACTTTCTGTATCCCATACACCAGTTGTTGGGTCTGCCGCATAAAACTTAATTGTACCCTCGTCAAATGCTGTAATAAATTCGTCCAATGTCATTTCAAACACAGCAGCAATATTTTCTTCAATTGAGGTCAACAAAATATCATCTGCAGTATAATCTGTATTAGGAAGCTCTACAGTAGCAACAGCAACACTGGGGTCCGTCACACTGGCATTCAACGTAAAGCGTACATAATTATCATAATCCGGGCCGTTTTTAGCAAATCCAACTTCTAATGCCAACACTGTACCAGCGGTAATTCCACCTTCCGTTAACTCGAAAACCAGCTCTTTATTGGTCTTATCCAATACAACAGATGCTTTACAAGCCTCATCATCCTGCGCACAAGGCTGGTTCGCCGAGTTGAAATACCAACCAGCATCGTCCTTGTTATATGGCGTCTTTAACCACTGATTACGAGTCGTATTAATCGGATAGAAAACGGTCTCGCCTGTGCTCAATCCATCAATCACAGCATCTACACTCATACCCATCTTTTCTTCAAACTTTGCAGCATAGTCCGAAAGCTTTACTGTATATGAATGTTCTCCATTTACTTCCAAGGCACCAGTAGCAGAAATCTGAGCTTCTGTGTCAATCTTTAAATAAGGGTTTTCATTTTCCCCATAAACATGTTTTGAAGTAGCATCATTGTAATCGTCACTACATGCTGTAAATGCGAGCAACGAACAGCAGCAAAATGCTAATAATATATTCTTTTTCATGATAAATCTTTTTTAAGTGTTTTCATTAACCTCCATAACCCGGATTTTGTTTCAACTTCAAGTTTCCTTCCAGGAATGTCTTATGAATCGGGAAGATATCACAATGATTATCATTCACATCTTCTTTACGGTCTTTACAGAACCAAGATTTGCCATTGAACACATTCTGTCCGTTCGTCATACGGAAACGAATCAAGTCCTGGCGACGATGATGTTCTGCTACAAACTCCCATGCCAAATCATCCAATAATCCACCTAAAATAATATCAGCGCCACCTTCTTCTGTAGTTACCCAATTATCCGGCTCATCTTGTTTGGCTGTATTTTCACGATGACCATATTTATACACGCTACCACCTTTCAATTGAGCAACCGTACGAGTAGCTTTTTCCGGATTATCTTTAAAAGCACGCCGACGTACTTCTGTAACCAGATTAGCTGCATCTTGTTCGGTCTCACCATTATATCCACCTAAACGTAACAAACATTCAGCTTTCATCATCATAGCATCTGCCAACCGGAAGAAAGGAACATCGTCGTAAGAAGTACCCCAGTCGCCCGATTTGATTTCATATTTTACCAAACGGGCTCCCTCCATCGGATAACATCCGGGATTATCTGTACTACGAATTTCACGTGTATAGTTCAAAGGTTTTCCATCAACATAAATAGTATTACCATTCATATCTTTCTGTTCACCTTCAATCCAACAGTCTGTAAAACGTGTATCATCCGGATCATAAGTTTCCAGGAACTGTGGCAAAGCTGCACTTCCGCCTGTAGCCCATCCGGTAAATCCCCATGTCGCACGCCCTGCTTCGTTCATCCATTTATTGGCATAATAGTTACCACCTGCATACAAATATTCAAATGGTATGCCGAAAATAATTTCCGGAGACGTAGAAATATCTTCCTTAAAGTTATCCGAATAATTCGGTGCCAATGAGAACGGACCGGCTAATACCTGATTTAATTCATCAATACATTTCTGATAATAAGAATCATCCGAATGGTCATTAAACCATGCGTTATGATTCAGATACATTTTAGCAAGAATCATGTGTACCGCATAGTTATTGATTTCACCCATTCTCACTTCATCACCGCACTTATCTTTAATGTCATTCAGTTCCGTAATCAGAAAATCCCAAACCTCCTGCGGTTTAGCTTGCTCGGGTTGCCAGCCAGCCGGATGATCATACGTAGTATCCAATGGAATGTTACGGAACAAATCAAACAAAATGTAATAATACAATGCACGATAAGCACGAAGTTGTGCAACTGATGTTTCTGACTCCTGTACAGCCTTATCCGCCAAAAGTTTATTGCAAGCATTAATACCTTCATAAGCATATTGCCATTCAGTCCACAAATGGTCAATCTGTGAATGGAAATTGTGCTCATGCATAGCAATATAAAGATCTCCCCATCCCACTCCAATTCGCAAAGGAGTAGTCCACAGATCAGAGGTCTCATCCATCACATCTGCATAACCATTCCATCCCCAATACAAGCTACGCAAGGAAGAATATACAGGAGCAAACATGGCAGCAGCATCCTTATCTGTAAATTCGTACTTTTCAGATGCCAGCTCACTATAAATAGTTTCGCTCAAATCAGTACAGCTATTCAGTGAGAGCATACTTGCACCGATTACTGTTCCGAGTAATGATTTATATAAATTTGATTTCATATCGATTCAATATTAGAAAGTTAAGTTCAAACCAAAGGTAAACGAACGAATGGATGGATATTTATCACGCGCATCAATACCTGCAAAAGTAGGATACCAGTTGGACAACTCTGGATCCAATCCAGAATAACCAGTAATACAGAACAAGTTATCACCAGACAAATAAGCACGTACCCCCTTGATGTATTTATTGTTCTTCTTTATTGGGAAAGTATAGCCAATAGTAAGGTTCGTCAACTTCAAGAAATCACCATCTTCCAAATAATAACTTACAAAAGTCTGAGGCTGAGAAGAAGACAATGTATACTGTCCACCATAAGGAGCTTCCTCAACAGATTTCAATCGGTTGTATGCAATAGAATTGTTTTCATAGAAAGCACGAGGCTCATTCAAAATCTTGAATCCCAATTGGCTGGTAAACTGCATACTCAAATCCCAGTTTTTATAAGACAAATTATTTGTCCATCCCAAATAGACTTTAGGCAGACCGCTACCCAAGTACTGACGATATTCATCATTTTTCAACTGATCATTAGAGAATTCTACAACCTCTCCATCTGGTTTTTCAATCAGGAACAGACCATTCTCGGATACACCAACAGATTTCAATCCATAAAATTCTCCCAAAGCTCTACCTTCTTCCATACGGTGAGTAGAAATACTAATAGGTTCCCCCAGTCCCCCGGTATCCATAAAGCTGTTAGATTCATACATATCGTTAGACAAACTCAACAACTTATTTTTATTAGCAGAAACTGTAACAACAGTTTTCCATTCAAAGTCTTTGGTACGCACCGGAACTGCATTTACAGCAACTTCGATACCTTGATTTCGTACAGAACCCGCATTAGCCAAAGTCTTATTATACAAATTCGGAGGAGTAGGTACCGTGTACAAGAACAACAAATCAGTTGTTTTCTTGTTATACAAGTCAATAGAACCACCCAAACGATTATCCAATACACTCCAATCTAAACCCACATTGAATTCCGTAGATTTTTCCCAACGAAGATCCGGATTCGGATTAGAACTTACAGATAAACCTGGTAACCATTTACCATCACTATAATAATAGGAACTGCCATAAGCGTACTTTGTCAATGAAATATACGGATCATTCGGTATAACACCAGTAATACCAAAACCTGCACGCAATTTCAAATTATTTAGCCAAGTAATGCCTTTCATAAACTCCTCATTACTGATAGTCCATCCTAATGAAGCAGAAGGGAACGTACCCCACTTATTGTTATCTCCAAACTTGGAAGAACCTTCCCGACGTACACTCACCAACAAATTATAACGATTATCGTAGGCATAACTTACACGGGCAAAGAAACCAATTAAAGTATTTTCACTGGCACTACTGCCCATTCCTGCTTTACCTTCCTTCAAAGCCTGACCTATACCCAAATTATTCCATTGGAAGAAGTCTGTTGGAAAATTATAGTTATTAGCATAATTTTGTTCATATTTGTAATACTGGTAACTATAACCCACCATTGCATTCATACGATGCTTACCTACATTCAAATCATATTTAGAAGTAAGCTCCAAATTATTCTGAAAGCTTTCACTATTTGTGTGATAAGCATATCCTGTCCATTGGCTCAATTGGTTCCCATAATAATCAGAAGTATTATACCCCTTATCGTGAGCACCAAAACGACTGGTAGCTAACATCAAATTGGTTTGCCATCCTTTAATGGGTTCAAAAGTAATATTACCAGCAGCACGAGTCTCTTCGTAAGTATAATTACCCAAACGTTCTTCCAACATTCCTACCGGATTATAGTAGTAGTTTACCCCGAAATCTTCATTATAAGAACCATCTTCGTTATAAATCGGAGCTGTCGGATTACGTGCAATTGCCTGACGGTAGATATTTGATTGGTCTGTGGCTGTAGCATTGGTTGCACTATTCTTATGCCATTTCTTGACCATATTCAAATTAACCTTCAACATATCATTCAGCATCCAGTGAGAAACATCAAAACGCATACGGATATCTTCTGCATACGTATTCATAATCACACCGTCTTCCTTACGATAAGTAAAGTCTGCTGAATAAGTAGTCTGTTTTGTACCTCCAGAAATATTAAAGTTGTGATTATGAGTAAAACCGGTACGGCTGATGGCATCCAGCCAATCAGTATCATACCCTTTGTCTGTAAAGTTTGTTTTCCCGGCACGTACATCTTCTGCAGTCATAAAATCCAGTTTCTTGCCAAACTGAGAAGCAGAAACGTAGCCCGAATAAGAAGCAGTAGTATGTGCCTCACGCTTACCGGTTTTTGTAGTTATCAAAATCACACCGTTTGCACCTCGTGTACCATAGATAGCTGCGGCAGAAGCATCCTTCAACACATCGATAGCTTCAATATTTTCAGGAGCGACTGTACTTAAATCTCCTTCCACTCCATCTATCAGAATCAAAGGAGTTGTACTACCATTTACGGAGATAACACCACGCAGACGGATGGCAGAAGTCGCATTCGGGTCACCAGAACCTTTTGCAATACTCAAACCAGCCACCTTACCTTTAATCAAATCGGCCGCATCGCCTACCTTACCCACTGTAAAGTCTTCCGCTTTTACAGAAGCAATCGCACTGGTCACATCACCTTTACGCTGCGTACCGTAACCAATTACCACGACTTCGTCCATCACTTCCGTATCTTCCTTCAAGGTAATGACAGCACCTGCCTTCAACTGACTGACAGGAATTTCCTGCGTCTTATAACCGATGTAGCTAATTTGAAGTACTGATTTGGCTGATACATTTAAGCTAAAATTCCCATCAAAATCAGTAATCGTACCATTGGAAGTGCCTTTCTCCATAATATTTGCACCAATAATGGACTCACCTTTTGAATCAACCACCTTACCAGAGATAGCCTTTTGTTGCAAGACAGTCTCCACAACCGGTGCTCCAACAGATTCCGCATAGGTTGCCATAGGTAAACAACCTGCAGAAAGCACTACACATGCCGACACTTTTACAAATGCACGACTAAACAACATGCGATTTAACTGTGTATTCATCTTGTTTATATTTAAGGGTTAATAAATCACTCTACTTTCCATTCAATAATACCTCCCGAAGCTCCTTTCTGAAGCTGTGCCGAGATTTTCAGTCCGGTAGTCTGGACTGGCTTGAAGTTTACTACATTGTATTTGTCCTTTTCTACCCCATATTTATCACTCGTTTCTACTTCTTTCCAGCTGTTTCCAGACTTGTAATACAATGTCCAGCTTTGCGGTACACGGAAATCACCGTCGTAATGATCAAAATCCAGCCAGTAAACTTCCACTTTCGATACGGTGTAAGGTTTGTCGAATTCGTAGGCCAGAGACTCCATCGTACCATTCTTCAACCACCAGTAGAAATAGGGCTTGGAAGTATCTGAAGAACGTTTCGGCTCCCACTGGTCGTTCACGCCCCATGCGTAGGACATCACAGCTGCCGACTCGGGCGCATCTTTCTGGATTGCAGCCTGAATGGTGAATGTCTGTGCCTTTGAAGCAATAGTCGGCTCAGGAGTTGGAATTGCATATTCTTTTGATTCCGGAATCCATACTTCCATCTGGTCGGCTCCGCGGTTGTTCCATGTAGAATAAGGAATGGCCTTGAATGCAACATCTTTCACTGTACCGTCTTTTTCAACTTCCTTTGCGGTACCTTTCAATACCATCACCCCGTTCAACAGATTGGCTTCGTAAGAAGCTTCTATCGGAGTATCATTCGGAATAAATTTATTGAATACGATGCTATCAGGCTGATCCTTTCCTTCCAGACAGAACATAATCGGTCCACGTTCCAATGCTACCATTCCACGGTCTACTTCCACTTTATCGTTGGCTTTGATACGGCGAACGTCCATCGGCATTTCCAGTTCAATTACATCACCAGCTTTCCATGTGCGTACGATGGTTTCGTAGCCGTCACCTTCTGCTCCACGTGTAGCCGAGCCGTTTACCTTCAATGTATATTTCTTGGCCGCATCGGTATATGCATACAGGTCAGAAGCTACAGGAGCAGCTTTTGTCCATCCTGGGATACGGAGGCGGATAGCAAATTTGCCTTCTTTTTCAGGAGTAACCTTAATGGTTACTTTTCCGTTCCACGGATATTCAGTAGTCTGTTCCAATGTCACCTTATTATCTGCGGTCTGCATTTCTGCCTTACCCTGGATATAGAGGTTCACATAAATGTCATTCTGCTGGGTGGCATACGCATAGCTTGGTACGGAAGCCATAAAGCGGGTTACATTACCCGGACAGCAGGCACAACCAAACCAGCGTTGGCGTTCGTGTTCGCCCATTGATTCCAGCGGATTGTCATAAAAGAATTTGTCACCGCTCAGAGAAACACCTGAAATCACGCCATTATACAAGGCACGTTCCAATACATCCACATACTTGGAATCACCTGTGGCCAGGAACATACGGTAGTTCCAATACACATTGGCAATGGCTGCACAGGTCTCACAATAAGCGGTATGATTCTGCAATTCATAATTCGGGCCGAAACCTTCTCCCTGAGCTCTGGAACCCATACCTCCAGTAATATACAGTTTCTTGCTCACCAAGTTATCCCACAAACGGGTCAACGCATGAAAATAAGCCGTATCATTTGTCAGAGCTGCCACATCGGCTACACCAGAATAGAGGTATCCGGCACGTACCGCATGACCTACAATTTCATCCTGCTGAAGAATAGGTTTATGGTCCTGACTGTATTCATTCAGTTTATGACCGTCTGTACCACGTCCGGTTTCTTCCACAAAATAACGGGCCATGTCAAGGTATTTCTTGTCACCCGTTACCTTATATAATTTACACAATGCCATTTCCACGATAGGATGGCCCGAGGGCACATGTTTCTGTCCTTCACCCGGTCCGAACACCTTGCAAACCAGGTCGGCATTCTTGATGGCTACATCAAGGAATGTACGCTTGCCCGTAGCCCGATAATGTGCTACGGCAGCCTCATACATGTGACCACTGTTATACAACTCATGACTGTTCAGTTTCTCCCATTTGGAACGTCCCCACCAGCCAGAAAGCCGGTAACACTTGTTTGTCACACAGGTAGTCAGGTATCCGTCCGGTTCCTGAGCTGCCGCTATAACATTGATTACGCTATCCAGGTAATGGTCAAGCTGAGGGTCATACTTCACTGCCAATGAATAAGAGGCTCCTTCTATTACCTTATACGGGTCAGTATCATCAAAGGAGAAATCACCACGATGTTCCCCCTTCTTCAATCCGCCTGCAATAGCAAAATTGTCGAAACGGCCGTTCTTCTCACATTCCTTGAAAGCAGAAGGAATGGAAACCGTACGGTTTGTTTCAATACGGGGCAACCAAAAGCCATCGTTAATATGCACTTGGGTAAACGGTACTTCCTGAATAGGAGCATCCGGTTGCTGGTAGGCCGGTTTCGTGCAGGAAGTGATTCCCAACACGGCGACGCCACTCATCAATATCAAAAGCCTGTTCTTCATATTATATAAATTGGGTTCTTTATTCGTTTGTTGCAAATGTAGAAGTTAAGAAAGTAAAGCGATAAAAATATCATCCATTCATCTACAAAAATAGTCGGCAACATGCCAACCACTACAAAAACCTAGCGCACTGATAACAAGTGTATTACATTATATTATTGGATTTATTTA
>NZ_DBEXBB010000143.1:0-3325 GCF_048170425.1 Phocaeicola sp. | reverse complement strand
CTTTCATATTTAAATGAAAGGAACTTTTATTTAGCATTTTATATCTTAAAAGATAAATTATTTCTTGAAGAAGTCCTGAACCTTTTCGTTAGGAACCATTTGTTCATCAAAAACGTAAGCACCAGTTTTCGGAGACTTAACCATTTTGATAACCTTAGTATAAGAACGTCCTTCTTTACCTGTCTGAAGGGTTGCGACTGTTTTCTTTGCCATGGTCTGTTATTATTTAATTTCTTTGTGAACTGTTACTCTTTTCAAAATCGGATTGTACTTTTTCAGCTCCAATCTTTCAGTGGTATTTTTTCTATTCTTAGTTGTAATATAACGAGAAGTTCCCGGCATACCACTATCCTTCATTTCTGTGCATTCAAGGATTACCTGTACTCTGTTTCCTTTAGCTTTCTTAGCCATAGTCTTTCTCTCCTTTTAATTAACCAATAATTTTGATAGTTTTCCAATCACAATAGCCTTTTGCTACCGCTTCATTCAGCGCTGCATCCAGACCTTTCTTGTTAATAACTCGCAAGCCGTTAGCGCAGATATTCAGGCTAATCCAGCAATCCTGTTCTACATAGTAGAATTTCTTTGTAAACAAGTTCACATCAAAAGTTCTTTTTGTTCTTCTCTTAGAGTGTGAAACATTGTTGCCTATCAAGGCTTTCTTTCCGGTAATTTGACAAATTTTCGACATTTCTATCTAGTTTTTATAGTTTTATTCCATGGTTCTCTAAAACGGAGTGCAAAGTAAGCGATTTTATTTTATATAAACAAATCTTTTTTCAACAAATTGAACTTTTACTCCTCTTTTCCCTGATTTTGGCATAATTCCAATAACAATTGGAGGGTTTTTGCCGTGGCAGCCTGGATATTTTTCTCGCGACCTTCGTCTTCGGTCAATTTAGCCGTAAGCACTTCGTCTTTTGTGCCGGCTGCTACCCAGATTGTACCCACCGGTTTCTCCGGGCTTCCTCCACCGGGACCGGCAATTCCGGATGTAGCCATCGCATAGTCTACATTCAAGGCCTTGATGGCTCCTTTTACCATTTCCACAACAGTTTCTTCACTTACCGCCCCATGTTGTTCCAGCGTTTCAGCATTTACGTACAAATGCGTCTTCTTCACCTCGTCCGAGTAGGCAATGAATCCCCCTTTATAGAAACGAGAACTACCTGGGATAGCAGTTATGATGGCTGCCACGTTACCAGCCGTACAACTTTCTGCGGTAGCTAATGTCAAGCCTTCTCTCCAGAAAATTTCACTTATCTCCTTACTTAGTGTTTTGGTTTCTACTGACATAATCTATTTTCTCTAAATTATTACTTAATGGTTACCCGTGAATAAGCGGGTTTGTCTATAGTGCAAAAATCCTTGTCCAAAAACTTGTAATATCCTGTAATGGCAATCATGGCTGCATTGTCGGTGGTATACCCGAACTTCGGTATGAAAATATTCCAGCCATATTTTTTCGCATGTTCGCAGAATGCGTTTCGCAAACCGTTGTTTGCCGACACACCTCCGGCCACGGCTACTTCCTTAATACCTGTATCCTTTACGACTTTACGCAATTTATCCATCAGAATGTCCACTATCGTTTTTTCCAACGAGGCGGCCAGGTCTGTCTTATGATGTTCCACAAAGTCAGGATCCTCTTTCATCCAATCTCTGAGAGAATACAAGAAAGAAGTTTTCAGTCCGCTAAAGCTATAGTCGTAGCCCGGAATATGCGGTTTGCTGAATGTAAAGGCCTCCGGGTTTCCCTGACGCGCCAGCTTGTCAATAATGGGACCACCCGGATAACCCAGCCCCATCACCTTGGAGCACTTGTCTATGGCCTCTCCCGCCGCATCGTCAATGGTCTGTCCTAATACCTCCATATCATTATACGCATTCACACGGATAATCTGAGAGTTTCCTCCTGAAACCAACAGACAGATAAAAGGATATTTAGGCTGTACGTTTTCACCGTCAGGTTCCTGAATAAAGTGTGCAAGCACATGCCCCTGCAAATGGTTCACCTCTACCATCGGAATGTCCAGCGAACGGGCAAGCCCTTTGGCAAAAGACACCCCTACCAGCAAAGAGCCCATCAAGCCCGGTCCGCGAGTAAAGGCTATGGCGCTCAAATCTTCCTTTGCCACTCCGGCACGCTTCAACGCCTCATGCACCACTGGAACAATATTCTGCTGGTGCGCACGCGAGGCCAGCTCCGGCACTACTCCTCCATAGGCTTCGTGCACCGCCTGACTGGCAATTACGCTCGACAACAACACGCCGTCTTTTATCACCGCCGCCGATGTGTCATCACAAGAAGATTCTATTCCTAATATTATTGTACTCATAACGTTTTTCTATTATTAATAGGTCAATATTTCGAGTCCCTGTTCTGTCATCACGAAGGTATGTTCCCATTGTGCGGAAGGAAGCTCATCCTCCGTCACTACGGTCCATCCGTCTTCTTCATCAATAAAGACCTCCCAAGTTCCCATATTAATCATCGGTTCGATGGTAAACACCATGCCCGGTACAAGCAACATACCCGTACCCATCTTGCCAAAATGCTCCACATCCGGCTCTTCATGGAATTCCACTCCCACACCGTGGCCGCACAAATCACGAACTACCGAGAATCCGTTTTTCTTCGCATGTTTCTCTACGGCATGACCGATGTCTCCTACAAAGCCGAAAGGGCGGGCTGCTTCCATGCCGACCTCCAGGCACTCTTTTGCCACGCGCACCAGTTTTTCTTTCTGCGGAGTGGTTTTTCCGATAATAAACATACGTGAAGCATCGGCATAATAACCATCCAGAATGGTCGTACAATCCACATTGATAATGTCACCTTCTTCCAAAATTTCTTCTTCGCTCGGAATTCCATGGCAAACAACTTCATTAATGGAAGTACAGCAGCTCTTCGGAAAACCCTCATAACCTAGGCATGCCGGAATGGCCCCGTGGTCTCGGGTATACTCATACACCAGCTTGTCAATCTCAGCCGTATTCATTCCGGCATGGATTTCCTTTTCTACCAGATTGAGCACTCCCGTATTAATCACACCGCTACGACGGATTCCTTCAATCTGTTCCGGAGTCTTAATCAACTGGCGAGTTGGAACCAAATGCCCTTTATCCTGATAAAACAGCACCTTTCTGTCCAATTCCGTCAGTTCCTCCCCTTTGGGTACCCTCCAGTTTATCTTATGTCTCTTCATAATCTTCTTCTTTACTTACCTGCAAAGGTATAAGAAAAAAATGGAATAGCGTACGGGAAGCGATATAAAAAAACGCCAACAGCCCATAAACATCTTGTCACATTTATGTAATAAAA
>NZ_DBEXBB010000142.1:0-4675 GCF_048170425.1 Phocaeicola sp. | reverse complement strand
AGTCTTTTTGGTAGCAGTTGTTTTCTTGGCAGGAGCTTTTTTAGCAGGAGCCTTTTATTTCTCTGATTGTTCCTTAACCAAGGCCTGTAAATGCTTTACCTGATCATTCAATTGTACCAGTTCTTCTTCCTGATTACGTATGGTTGTCAACAAAGAATTTAATTCTTCATCTTCCATATCTACCGGATACAATGAATTTACACGAGCAATAAAGTCACCAAGAATATTCATGTAATTTGTGAAAGCATCATACGGTGAATCATAAATACCACGATCCAACGATACGCCCATTTGCTTGGTGGTCATGAAGCGGAAGTTATTGCTTGCCTGCAGATAATCCCAATCCTGTTTGATTCTACGGTCAGAGCACAAATGTACACGTTCTGCTACGCTATACAACTTATCAAATGCTTCACGCTGCATCACATTTCCTAACCATGGACTGATATCACGTTCTTCATCTACCCAAGACATCGGATAAGGTACGTCAATCATATCGACAGATTTCAGTTTCGTTACGATTTCTGACGGAGTAGAGAAAGTAATTCCTTTCTGTTTAGCACATTCAGGCAATGCTTTCAGGAATTCCAGAATATTAGAAGACAGCGGCTGGAAGATACCCAATGCAGACAACTCCATAAAGATATTAATAACCTGCTCATTTTCGGGTAAAGAAGCAATCCAACCGATGTATTTATCAGCAAACAACGGATATTCGTTCCATTCGGAATTAGAGAAACGCAAGCTTATATCATCAGACAATTTAAAGTCACGCAGCAACAACTTCAGATTTGGATTTTCAGCGCAATGATACAAGTAATGAGGGCTCTTCCATCCCAACACATGCTTAGCACCTTCTGCCAGCATACCCTTGAATCCCATTCCTGCTACTATACCACCAATTTCATTGTCATAAATCAAGCTGGAGTTACGGAATACCTTAGGATCTTGTCCGAAATAGTCCTTAATCTTCACACGCATGCGTTCTACCTCTTCGCAGAAGCAAGTTTCATTTTTCAAAGAAGACAATCCATGTGAATAAGGTTCGCAAAGGAATTCACAGCAACCTGTGGCATTCAGTTCATGCAACAACTCTATTACAGCCGGAGCATAAATTTCCAATTGTTCCAAAGCTACACCTGAAATAGACAGAGCAACTTTAAAAGCACCATTATTTGCTTTTGCCATATCAATCAGGGTTCTTAGAGCCGGAATATAGGAACGTTCGGCCACTTCATTCATACCCTGCTCATTGGCATAATCATCGTAATAATAATGTTCTGAACCGATTTCAAAGAAACGATAGCGTTTCAAATGAATAATCTGGTGTATTTCAAAGTAAAGACAAATTGTTTTCATATTGTTTTGCAGTTTTATTTACCATAATTTTTTAAGACTTGCTCATAAAGCGCGCGAATCTTCACGCCGACTTTCTCCCATACAATGCCGTCCACTTCTTTCTTTCCTTCATCGCGGAGATACTCATAAAGTGAATCGTTGGTACAGATAGAGTAAATAGCATCTGCCATTGCATGTATATCCCAATAATCTGTTTTAATACACTTCGAAAGAATTTCGGCACAACCGGACTGTTTGGAGATAATTGTCGGCACGCAACATTGCATAGCTTCCAATGGTGAAATACCAAATGGTTCGGACACTGACGGCATGATATACACATCACTCATCTTCAGCACTTCATATACTTGCTTGCCTTTCATGAATCCCGGGAAATGAAAACGGTCGGCAATACCTCTTTCTGCTGCCAGACGAATCATGGCGTTCATCATATCACCGCTACCAGCCATTACAAAACGAATGTTACGGGTGCGATTCAATACCATAGCAGCGGCTTCCACAAAGTATTCCGGACCTTTCTGCATGGTGATACGCCCCAAGAAAGTAACAATTTTTTCTTTCGGATTCTTCTTAACCTGAATGTCTTGTATTTCTTTTGGAAGCGGAGATACCGCATTGTGCATAGTGAACACTTTACGAGGATCCTGATAATACTTGTGAATAACCGTCTGACGAGTCAACTCACTTACACACATGATGCAATCAGCATGGTCCATACCATTCTTTTCAATGGAGTAAACAGTAGGATTCACATTACCACGGCTTCGGTCAAAGTCTGTAGCATGCACATGGATAACCAATGGTTTTCCTGAAACCTGCTTGGCATGAATACCTGCAGGATAAGTCAACCAGTCGTGTGAGTGAATGATATCAAACTGCTGCTGACGAGCCACTACCCCAGCTACAATGGAATAGTTGTTGATTTCTTCGTGCAAGTTATCAGGATACCTTCCAGAGAATTCCATACATCCCAAATCATTGGTATGCATATAATTAAAGTCCGCATAAATATGGTCACGCAAATCATAGTAAAGCTGCGGATCCATATAATGACCTACTCTGTCTTTCACATGCTCCCACTGTACGTCACGCCAAACAATGGGCACACTGTTCATTCCTATGATACGCAAAAAACTCTGGTCTTCATCTCCCCAAGGTTTGGGAATACAGAAAGTAATCTCCATATCCTGCTGTTGAGCAAGTCCATGAGTCAATCCATAACTGGCCGTACCTAATCCTCCTAAAATATGAGGAGGAAATTCCCAACCAAACATCAAAACTTTCATATAAACTCCTCCTCTTTATTGATTGTTATATTTCTCCAACAAATTCAATGTACGCAAAATCTCAGCTACATTCATCGCAAACGAAACTGCACCTCTTCCCTGGAACGGCGGATTACCATCGAACAGCTCCGGAATTGAACTAATACAATGACAAGTCATCTGACCTTCGTAACTGATAAGCTGACGTTCTACAAATGAAATAGCACTCCGCTTATAAATACGCAAATAGGCCTCCAGATAAAAACCTTCCAGCCAAGGCCATGCAGTACCCTGATGGTATGCATAATCACGCTGAAGCTGCGGACCTACGTAGTTTGGATTATACCCACCGCTCTTCGGGCTCAATGAACGAAGACCTTTAGGAGTCAGTAATTCTTTGGTTACAATATCTACGATGCCTTTTTTCTGTTTGGAATCCAATGGAGAATAATCAAAGGCTGCCGCAAAAATCATATTTGGGCGCACGCTCCAGTCCATCATATCGCCATCTACATAATCGAGTAAATAGCCATATTCGTTCAAGAAAGTTTGTACGAATGATTTAGATACTTTATCCGAGAACTGATGCAAGTAATCAACAAATCCACAATCTGAAGAAAGCAAATCTGCTACAAAGCAAAGTGCATTATACCATAAGGCATTAAATTCTACAATATATCCCGTACGAGCAACTACAGGACGACCATTTGCGGTAGAGTTCATCCACGTAACAGCCTTATCTCTCCCGTTGGTATAAACCAGCCCATTTTCATGAACTTTCAGATTTGGATGACGGTTACCAGCCAGATACTCCATTACATCTTTCAAAGCTTTACCGTATTTAACTCGTGCCTCATCCCACGAAACCATCTTAGCATATTGCTGTACAGCCCATACCATCCACAACAACACATCCGGATGTTCAATTTCTGTCACCTTCAATTGAGACTCCTTGCCTTCCACAAAAGCATAAACTGCTTTGAGAGCCGTTTCCATAATCATTTCAAACTTTCCAATCTCCCCAATGGAAAGAGTAAGTCCCGGAAGCGAAATAAACATATCACGGGCACGACATTTGAACCAAGGATAGCCTGCTAAAATATACGATTCACCGGATTGTTTGTTCAAGAACTGATGTGCTGAGTTGACCAAACAGTTTTTAAAGTTATCACGCGGTGTACGTTGTTCCATTTCTGCCGCAAACAAAGCGTTCAATGAAGTAGTTTCAATGGGCGTTACACCACCTGAGAAAGTAACAGATTCCCCTTTCTTTATACTAATCTCAAAATAGCCAGGCACATACAAATCTTCATTAAAATCATACCCGCGTTCACGTTCCTTCGGATATTCGATGCCCCTATACCAGTCGGGTTGGAAACAGAATTCATTTTCCTTGCTCAACTGCATGTAGAGTTCCGGATATCCAGGATACATACATGTTTTTATACCATTCTCCACCACGTCATAATGACGGCTGGCCTGCGCATTTTCGTGTGTATATTGTCTCACGCTGCGGAAAGCCAGATAAGGACGTAAACGAAGAGTTGTTTCAGAATGTGCATCAACCAATGTATACCTTATCAAGATACGGTTTTCATGATGTACAAACAACTTCTCTTTCTTCAAAACAACACCACCTACGCGATAAATTGTGGTAGGAACTTTCTCACACTCGAATTCACGGATGTATTTATGTCCTCTCGGACTGAAATTATCACCCCCATACTTGTGCAGACCAAGATTAAATTCCGCACCATGCTGGATAACAGTTTCATCCAATGAGGAAAGCAATACATGGTTTTCATCATCCAATTCTGGTACTGGAATCACAAGTAAGCCATGATACTTACGCGTATTACAGTCTACAATTGTTGAACAATGATAAGCCCCCGAACGATTCGTACGAAGAATTTCTCTAGTCAGAGTTTCTTCCAGATTTGTCATTATCGTCTTGTCAAATCGCAAATAACTCATAGTTGTATATTAAGGTTATAAATTAATACTCATCATAAAAATGTTACTTTTATTTTCCCTCAAAATTAATGATTAAA
>NZ_DBEXBB010000141.1:0-8143 GCF_048170425.1 Phocaeicola sp. | reverse complement strand
TCTTTTATTTTTCCACACGAAACCAGTCTACATCTACCCAGCCACGCTCCTTTCCATGAGGAGTTACGCTGAACATTCCCACCTTGGCACCAATCCATTTTCCCTGGCGAGCTTTGAACAGCGTGCCGGCCTCCGTAAATTTCTTTCCATCCAGACTATAGCTAAAGCGACAATATGCCTCTTTGCCCACATGTACCCTTATGTAAATCTCTCTTTCGTAATTAGGGAACAAACCTGCTTCAAACTTCTTGCTGGGCTCTAATACGGCCAATGTAGAAACCTGCTCCAAGTTACCCTGTTCTGCATCCTTACATATCGCCTGCTTCAGCAAGAACTTTTCTCCCTGTTTTTCCACTCCTATCCAAGAGTAAGCCCAGCCCATAACGATGAGCCCCGAAAGTTGTCCGTCATCTTTTGCCGAAACCTTTAATTTTGCTGTAGCTGTAAATTCCTCTGCCGGGAATTTTTGCATCAACAGATTGGGTACTTCCCAGAAATTCTTAAAATGCGAAGAAAGTTCATGTCCATAAATACGGGCATATCCCATATTCGTCGTAAAGCCGAACACATCCTGATAATTTGCATGCCATTCCCATTGCAAACCCAGCTTACGAGTATCAAATTCATCACTCTCCACAGGCGTTTCTATCGGATACGTTTTATCGGTTTTAGGTTTACGATAGCGGCTCACAGGGTCTCCACAACCATCGCCATCCTTATCTACTCCAATTACCGGCCAGTCATTTACCCATTTCATCGGATTCAGATGCAATACACGTCCATAAGCCCCCTTATCCTGGAAATGCAAAAACCACGATTCACCGGCCGGAGTATCTACCCATCCTCCCTGATGCGGACCGTTGATGTCCGTTTTTCCTTGTGCCATGACAATCCGGGGCTCGTACGGTCCGTATACATTTTTCGAACGCATCACCAGTTGCCATCCGGAAACGACCCCGCCTGCAGGTGCAAACAGATAATAAAACCCATTACGCTTATAGAACTTTGCTCCTTCAATGGTATGATTTACGCCGTCATTCCCGTCAAACACCAGTACTGGGTCTGAAATGACCTTTGTACCTTCCTTATTCAACTCACACACCGTCAGCACACTATTGAATTTCGCCCGGCTTCCAGCCCAGGCATGAGCCAGATATACCCGCCCGTCGTCATCCCATAACGGACAAGGATCAATCATCCCTTTGCCAGCCTTTACCAGCACCGGTTTATCCCATTCTCCATACGGATCACAAGTCTTTACCATAAAAATGCCAAAATCCGGATCACCCCAGTAAATATAGTACATCCCTTCATGAAAACGAATGGAAGGTGCCCATACGCCTTTCCCATGACGGGCTTCATTGTAATATTCCACCGGTTCCACCTTTTTCAAAGCATAATTCACAATTCTCCAGTTTACCAAGTCCTTTGAATGAAGGATGGGCAATCCTGGTGTGCAATTAAAACTGGAGGCCGTCAAAAAATAGTCCTCTCCTACCATGCAGACATCCGGATCAGAATAATCCGCATGAAGCACAGGATTCCGGTACATGCCATTCCCTTCATCAGCCACCCAGACCTCAGAGCGATACTGCGCCATCGCAGGATGAAACATGCCGCAAACCGACAAACTTAATATCAAAAACAATCCTTTCATTCTTCTTTCAATTTAAGTACTCCCCAAAACAATCTTTTACCAAAAGAAAAAATACCCAAAACTTAAAAATCCATTTATCTAAATACATTTCGTTTATAAATACGAATCAGACTCTCCTTACACCTAAAAGAAGAATCTAAAAATTACTTAAAAGGATTCTCCTCCGTATTTCTTATAAGCTTTTGCTTCTTTTTCAGTCACGGGCACCAGTCTCACGGCTGCTCCACCTCTTGGTTTTAGGGTAAACTTTATCACATCCTCAGCTCCGACCAGCACATACGAACATTTCACCCGTGTCTTTGTCTTCACTTCTTCTCCCCCATCGGTATAAATTGATGCCAGATACGTCTGATTCTTGTCCAGGAAAGAACAATCCAGCGTTTCATCAGAACCGTCATTGTTAATCAGCATACCCACAAACCACTCTTTCCCTTTCCGACGAGCCATGGTGATATTTTTACCCGGCATACCATCCAGCACGTGCGACTCATCAAATACAGTCTGCAGATTTTCAAACCATTCAATCTCCGATTCACCGTTGTAGAATTGGGGACGGTCATACCAGAAAATTGTCATCAACGGACTATAAAATACCAATGAAGCCGCCAGCTGATGCGCATGCGTATTCTTCAAGCGCTTGTCATAATAACAGATAGTATAATCTGCGGCTCCGTTAATCATACGCGTAAACGGAAGAATGGTACTGTGTGTAGCATCCGGAAACTCTTCATTCCCCAAGATACCCTCCTGTGTCAGCAAGTTCGGATAAGTACGGCTGAATCCTGACGGACGGAACTCATCATGAATATTCATCATCAGGTTATTCTCTGCAGCCAGACGCACCATGTCGTGCAACCAGGTAGCCCAGCGGTGACTTGCATACTGCACAAATCCCGATTTCACTCCCACAATGCCCCATTTATGCAACAGCGGGAACAATTCGCGCATCTGCTTCTGCAAAGCATGCTGGTTGACATACAACCAAATACCTACACCTTTCTTCTTTCCATACGCCACTACTTTCGGCATGTCCAGTTTTGACACCACCTTCGTGGCATCCCCATCATGTGAAGTACAGGGCATATACCACTGCCAGTCAAAAAGCATGTACGGAATACGGTGTTCCGCACAGAAATCAATGGTCTTCAAAGCCTGGTCTGTTGTAAGCGATGTTTCGCGCATGATTTTTCCCGGCTTAATCCAGTTAGTATTCTTAATCTCACAGGGAGGATTCAAATTTTCGATAATATAATTGTGTTCCAGCAATTCTCCCGGCTTGTCAGCTGCCATGATGACTTTCCACGGCGTTGCATAATAAGTAACAATATCTACCGGACTGTACATGACAGAAGTCAATGTATGCTGTTTTTCAGCAGAAGACTGAAACTTAGTCAGACACCAGTCGTCCACATCCGCATCGGTCAATGCTGCCCAAACTCCATTAGGCAATTCCAGCGTCAAGGCACGTTCCACCGGCTTCTTCAGCGCATTCACGTCCAGGTATTCAAAATGCGCCTGTGCCCATTGTTCGGCCCAAGCCTTGGTCCCTTCCGGAAAAGTATACTCCGTCAAATCCCCTACTACCTTATGAAATATAGCTTTCGGATGTTCCGGGAAATAATAACGAAAAGCCACCCCTTCATCGTAGGCTCGCACTTCCACATTCAAACGGTAATTGGAGCCATCCTTTTTCGACAAATATAGCGTGCCCCATTTGTAGTTATCACGCACCGAACTGCGTTCCCCATAAAGCGGTGTCCAAGTAGCGTCATGGCTGCCGTAAGCCACTGAATCCACCTCCAGATTGTCCATCCAACATGCCGGCTGAGGCAATTTACGCATCCCCAAAGCCATTTCCCAGACACGATTGTCCAGTTGTAACCCAGCCTGCGATTCCTTCACTACCTGTTTCCCGTTGTAATTTACCTCATAGCAAAGTACATTGGCTCCGGAAGCCGATTTTTTCTCATAAAATTTTACCTTATGTGTACCTTCCGGAGAAGACAAATTCAATTCTATTGGTTCTGCCGCACACATTGCAGCTCCAAGAACCCATAATCCTAACGTCAAAGACAAGTTCTTCATATTCCTGTTTATTGTTTTTTATAGAAATACGAATAACTTGTCCCGACTACTCAATCAAAATGTAATTTTCTTTGATTTTTATTTCACTTGAAACTCAAACGTATTAAAGGAATGAGCCTGCAAAGTCGCATTCAGCCATTTTTCTCCCAACTTCACCGTTAGTTGCTGCGGACTATCCTGGAAGTTTCCAGCCACCACCACGGTTTTTCCTTCTGGAGTCTGTACTACCAGCACGGGCTTCTTGTCCTCACCCGTCGGCTTAAACGCCATCACCTTCGTACCCGGCATCAGGAAACGAGTGTAATGCTTCACTGCATAATATTCCGGCGTAAAGATAGCCTTAGCCTGTTTGGAATCCACCCGTATCAAGGCATTCTGCTTCCATCCCCACGGACTTACTCCTTCATCCGCCAGAATCGGATTCCAGAAAGTATACTCCTCACAGCCATTTCCCAAATAATGATTCATCAGATGAAACGTATGCTCTGCCGCTTTCCAGTCGAAAGCCCCCCATCCGCATTCACTTTCAGTCTGCACATAGTTATAATTCGGATATTTCGCACGCAGGCGGGTCAGCAACTGTCCTCCTTCCCACTGTAGTCCTATTCCTTGAATCGTTTCAGGCATACGCGGATCATCCAGCACCTTTTCGATCACCTCATAACGGTTCGTATTGATGGTTCCGAAATACAATTTCACGTCCGGATGCGCTTTCTTCAGTGCCGGAGCCAGATACTCTACGTTGAAACGGATAATCCCCTCCGGTGTCCATGCACATCCCGGATAAGGCGTATAGCTCCACGATTCATTTTGAAACATCACCATCTTTATGGGAATATTCAACTCCTTATATGCGGAAACAAACTTGCAAAAGAAATTCGCGTATGCCGACAGGTAACGAGGATCTTGAATAAAGAAGTCCGTTTCAGCCAGTTCAGCCGGGAACACCCCATCTGTCTTAGGCCCTTTATTGCCTTGCAAATAATAATCCTTCGCCGGGTGCATCGTATTATATTTATCACTGCGCACCGGATAATCCTGATTGATTTTCATCCAGCTGGGCGGACTCCATGGAGAAATCCAGAAAGTCATGTTCGGATTATAACGCTGGGCCGACTTGATATACGGCACAAGCGAAGTTTTATCGCGGTCTATATTAAAATGCTTCAATTCAAAATCTCCCGGTACCTCGTCGCAGCTGTACCAGTTGCGTGAGAAATCGTTTGCATTCATCGGAAAACGCCCCAACGTAAAGCGCAAATCACCTTCCGGAGCAAACAGTTTTCTCAGAATATCTTCCTTCTCATTACTGGGCAGCACATTCAACGCATCCCATCCCAATTCATTGAAACAGGTACCCCAAGCCTTGAAAACGACTACAGAATCTCCCTTATCTACCGATAAATCAGCAGCTGTTCCTCCTGCTTTCGTTTGTAATTTCACCTTGTTCCGGGTCCAGGTCTTTCCTTCACAACTACTAACCCAATCACATGTCTGTGCCTGCACGGATACCTCAAACAGTGCAAGTCCCATACAACTGAAGCAAATTTTTCTCCATTGCATTTTCATAGCATCATATCTTTTTTCTATTTCTCAAAAGAATTTCCATCCGTTTGCTGGCGAAGGAATGTCTCACGATCATACTTCCGCTGATGCGTTTTCCAGTATTCCTCCAGATTATCTGCTTCCTCTTTTGTCAGATGAATCACTGCTCCGTGCTTGGGCGAAGTGTAATTGGTAGTTTTCATGACACCCTCATTGAAATGGCCCAAGTCCTTAAAATGTACAAAATCGGAAGTTTCCGCAAAGCCGAAATTATGGGGATGAATGCTGAAAATGTCATACATCAATACCCACTTTTCCTCTCCAATCCTTTTCCATACGTTGGGGGCTTCGCATGCCTTGGGTTCAAAGTCATACCAACGGGCATCATACACATAACCACCGTTCATCCGGTCGGATATCGCCTGCTTGATGCCACCGATACCATCGTGTGCTACATAAAACAAATGATATTTATCTCCTATCTTGGTTATATCTCCATCAATAGCAGACACCCCATCCATCGGATACTCAAACAAAATCTGAGGCGTGCTTTCTATCTTATTGAAATCATCGTTTACATACACATAGTACAATTTATTGGCCTCACTCTTGAAACGCATGGTGTAATAAATCATCAGCTTGCCTTTCTTGTCATCGTAAGCCACTTCGGGCGCCCATACACAACCAACTTCACTCAATCCGGCAGAAAGTTTGTCAAAACGGATGTTTGCCCGGTTCCAGTGAATCAAATCCCAGGATTTCATCAATACAAGTCCCCGGTTATTTCCCCAACCGTATTCCGGTCCGCGTTCCCACTCTGTCTTGCGATAGCCGTCGCGCAAACCAAACACATGCAAGTCGGTCATGGCCAGGTAAAAGGCTCCATCCGGTCCACGGAAAATATGCGGGTCACGGATACCTCGCTGATAGGCTATCGTATCACCTGCCAGCACAGGCTCTCCTTCATTCACCGCTGTAAAAGTATAACCGTCACGACTCACGGCCATATACAAACCGTGTGTCTCATCCCGATGGAAAACCATCAGATAGGCTCCCATATCTTTCTCTTCCGGAATGGCATTGCGGTAACGGAAATTGCGGAAACCTGTTTTCCCTTTTCCGGCAGCCAATAAGGCCGGACGAAGAGCGTAAAATCCTTTATACACATTGTGATTCAGACGAGCGACATCCACATTCTGGGCAAGCACTTCCCAAGACTTTCCATCTGCACTGATCGACATTTTCAGGCGGTTTCCCTGATTTAGCAGTTTCACCCGGAAGTTTTTACCGACTTTATTGGTTACCGTCAAAGGCTTTTCTTCTCCCCGGTACACCGTAAAATTCTTTCCATCAGAAGTCACTCCCGCGTAGGCTTCTTCATTGTAGTACAACAACAGACCTCCGATGTTTCCATTTCCCAATCTTACTTCTACTTCCGTTTCATAGCATTTGTCCATAGCTGTAACCAACAACAGACGGCCGTCTGCCGGAGTGCGTCCCTTGGCCTTCACCTGCATTTCTCCCTCCGTAAATGTCAAAGTTTGGGGAGCATATTCCTTCCAGAACGTCCACTGAATGCCCAATTCCGGTTTACTGAAATTATCCGACAGTTCCATCTTCCATTCCGGTTGTCTGTTTTCGCTTAACCAGACAGCGGCCTGTTTCGTACGGCACCATCCGTCGCTGGTCCATTCTATCGGTTCAATTAAGGTAGAGCGTCCCAACGTATGGTATCCGTTAGCATAAGCATGATACACCACCCACCAGTTGCCGTTCACGTCATCTACCAGGGTACCATGACCTTTTGACCACCAGTTTTCACTGGCACTGTAAGTATGTACAATGGGATTATAAGGCGAATTTTCCCACGGACCGAACACCGATTTGGAACGTGCCACCACACACATGTGGCTGGTAGCCGGACCGGCAGTTCCTCCTTCAGCCGACATCATGTAATAATATCCGTCTTTATAAAGTAGTTTGGGAGATTCCAGATACATATCCTTCCCTTCTGTAACCCAGTTGGCCGGATATTCCCATCCGTCGTACACCTTCCTGCTTTTTCCAGTAACTTTCAATCCGTCATCACTCAAAGGAGTAATCCAACCGTTGTTGGTAAACAGGTAACGCTTTCCGTCTTCACCTACCACATGACCGGGGTCAATGCCTTTTACCTCCAGCTTTATCGGCTTGCTCCACGGACCGCGAATATCATCGGCATAAATCACGTAATTTTCACCCGTCGATGTGGGATAGTAAATATAATAACGACCTTGATACTTCAGCAAGTCGGGTGCCATAGCTGATCCTTCATACTCAGGTAGGGCTCTGCAAACCGGCTCCCAATGCATCAAATCAGTGGAATGCCAAATGAGGAATCCTGGTGCATAATAAAAAGGAGAATGCGTCATGTAATAATCCTTCCCATCACGCAGAATGGAAGGGTCCGGATAATCACCGGGGAAGATAGCTTTAGGAAATTGTGCCCATATTCCATTCCCCACAGCAATAAAAAGCACAATAAACAACAATAGTTTTTTCATGGTATTTATCAGATTTGTAATTCAAATGTACAAATATAAAATTTTCTCTTAAGGACTGAAAATAAAGACAATAAAAAAAGTGTAAAACACACAATAATAGATTTACAAAAAAACACAAGTGCGTTTGATGTAAAACACCTTTGTGTTTTATCTTAAATGTACTTGCGTTTCAAGTAAAATGAACTTGCGTTTTAGTTCAAACGTACTTGCGTTTTTTCGACCTCAATATCAATACTCTGAAGTGTACTGAATTTAGTTGACAGGTTAATAATTAAAATCATATATAGGTTTACACCTTTTCGTATTAAAATCT
>NZ_DBEXBB010000140.1:0-8859 GCF_048170425.1 Phocaeicola sp. | reverse complement strand
ATGCTGCTGCTTTCATACTATCAAATTTGAGTTTACAAATCATTTTACAGATGACAAAATTACACATAAACCACCATCTCCGAATGTGCTATTTTCGTAAAAGGATGTACTATTTTTCGATTTCAGGCATTATATTTCTAAAAGGAGAAATCTCTTCAAAAACTCTCCCTGAAAATCCAAATAAATGCCTACATTTGTTCCTAAATAAATATGCTATGGAAAAGAAAAAAGACGGATTCCCCAATGAAAAAGCCATTGTCATTCCTCAGGAGAATCTTTTGAGAATCAAGGAAAACCCCATGACACGCCTGCTACACCCCACAGATGTAGGCTACTATCCCCATGCCGAAGGTCATTACCGGGAACGTAAGGAAGGAAGTCCGCAACACATTCTGATTTACTGCCACGAGGGTGAAGGCTGGTACAATATCGGGAAAGGAAGATGTGCGGTAAAAAAGAATGATTTCTTCATCATCGAAGCTGGTACACCGCACGTATATGCTGCTTCTACCAGCCATCCATGGAGCATTTACTGGATTCATTTCACGGGCGAACAAAGCCACTTGTTTTCCGAACTGTTCAACCGGACCATCTACATCGATGATTCGCCTACAGCCCGTTTCAATGACCGCATTCAGTTGTTCAATGAAATTTTAGTAAACCTTGAAATGGGATACAGCATCGAGAACTTAGAGTATATCACACTCTGCCTGTGGTACTTGCTCGGTTCTTTCCGATACATTCCTCAGTTCCGCGAAATCAATAAGCCCAAGACACAAGATACTATCCAAAAAGTCATCAACTACATGAAGGCCAATCTGGACAAACAACTGACACTAGAAAACATGGCCGAAAGTGTAAACTACTCACCGACTTATCTGAGTACGCTCTTTACACAAAAATCTGGCATGTCTCCCATCAACTATTTCAATCAGCTGAAAATTCAGAAGGCATGCCAGCTCTTGGACTTTACCGACAAGAAGGCAAAAGAAATTGCCTTTGAACTTGCCTTTAATGACCCGTATTATTTCTCAAAAGTATTTACCAAATACATGCATATGTCACCTAAAGAGTATCGGATAAAAAAGAAGGGATAGAATCACACATCTCCAGAAGCTGCTTCCCAACCTGGTGGTTCATGTCCAGACGAGCTACTTCAGACAGGAACTTGCGAGCCTGTTCTTTGTCACCCAGTCCGAGATAACCCATACCCATCACCAGGTTGCAGTGAATCTGGTTACGTACGTTCAGGTCGTCATCCCAAATCAGCAGGTCGGGAAGTGATACAGCGAAGTAGTCAATCTTCACCTTGTCAAACAAATGCTTTTCACCATGTTTGATCAAGCGGTTAAAGCGACTGCGTGCCTTGTCTTCTTCGCCCAGCTTACGCCATGCCAGTCCCTGATAGAAAATCTTGTCAGGCTGCTGATCGTTATAGAAGAAGGCAATGGCCGGTTCAGCAGAACCCTTGGTAGCTTTTGTGAAGTATTCCTTAGCCAATGCTTCTTCGCCGAGTCCCTCGTAAGCACATCCCATCCAATAGTGGATGTCGTTTTCTTCGGCCATGGAAAGCTTGCCTTCACCCAAATTATCCGGATATTTTTCTGTTTCCTTCAACAAGCGGACTGCATCGGCAAAGCGGCCTTCACGAATGGCAATCTTAGCCAGTTCTACACGGCAGAGCAAATACTGACTGGTGACTTTTCCTTCACCACCTTCCCACGGATGGAACTTACGGGAATTAATCAAATCGTATGCTTTCTGGTATTCACCCAACTGATTATAAAGTGTAATGCGTTCGATACACAAGTCGTCACGCTGTTCTACCACGTCGGCGTGTGCTTCCAGGAAGTCCAAGCGCTGGCGGTGCGGATAGCGAAGTTTCTTGTAAAGCTGGTCAAGTTCCATCAGGATACGTGCATCGGTAGTATCCAAATTATAAGCTTTTTCCAGTGTAGCCAATGCTTTCTGCGGATTATGCTGTTTGTTGTAATAAGCCAGTGACAGGTTACGCAACACCGTAGGATAAGTGTCATCAATAGATGCCGATTTTTCCCAGCAAGCAACGGCCTCATCATAGACGCGAGCTGCATAGTGAAAGTTACCCAAGTAATAAGGTGCCTTGGCTCCCTCCGGATTGAGCGACATCGCATCGTTCAGCATCAGCACTTCTTCCAGCTTGTTCGGGAAGCAGTAGTCCGGACACATGGTTTCTGCTTTCTGGTAAAGGATCAAAGCCTCATCCTTCTTGCCCATCTTGGAAGCGAAATAACCCAAGGCATAATATACCATCGGATAAGTAGCTTCATTTTCTTCCGTCACAAAAGACAACAGCTGAACAGCTTCTTCATACATACCTGCCGATGCATAGTCGATGGCATATTCCAGATAGCTATGTACGGCACCGCGCATCAAGGCTTTCATTTCAGCCTTTACAGTTGCGGCTGCTTCTTCATTTCCCTGCAATATATGAATCAGATAAGATTCGAAACGGCATCCCATATTGAACTTATCCATCGCCAAAGAGTCATTGATAAGTGCCTCAGCCTTCACAAAGTCACCAGTCTTGCGCAGGAAGGAAACCTTCAGCTGACGTCCCTTGTGATTCAGCCAGTTGCGATACAAGGAGCGGTCAATATGGTCAAGACCATTTGCATAGTCTTCACGCATCATGTCTATCTGTGCCAGGCCCATGTAGCCAGCGTCCTGCCATGCGGCATTCCAGGTAGCCTTGAAAAAGGCATCGTATGCACCGTCTATGTCGCCTTGCATTTTCTTGCTCCAGCCTAAATTGTAGTAAGGTTCTCCGTCGTACGGATTCGGATTACGCTCAGTTTGTGTCTTGATGGCACGGTCGAAATATTTCTGTGCTTCCGCAAAGCGTCCGCGGCGCATAAGGAGCAACCCTACGGCATTGTTACAACGAATATCGCTTTCATCACGGCTCAGGGCTTCCATATAATAGTCCATCGGCAAGTAAGTAGCATGACGATACTGTTCCAAATGATGACCCGTCAGGAAAAGCTGCTCCATGCTGGCAATCTTCTTCGGATCGAGTGCTGCCTTAGCCGGTTCCGGAATCGGTCTGATTTCGGGTTTGGCAGCCTGGTAACTTACCAGCACCTTGCCTTTTTCATCAAGCACAGTCAGTTTTAAATCCTCCATCTTCTGTGTATCGCATACCACAGTTTCTGTATAAGAATTTTCTGGAGAAACAGCCGTCAACGCATCCAGATAAATCTTTCCATTTACCGTATTGGTCAACATAACACGTACTTCACGATGAGCCGCAGTAGTATAAAGAATTACCTTCATATGTCCGTCTTGCATCGGCTGCAAATTAATCAATGCATCACGAGTAGCGTTCTTCACCATACCTACCTTCTGATAAGGCATAAAGTACTGAACCCATGATTTTTCTTCGTAAGGCTGCAACCAGGTAAAGTCCGGCTGGTTATCGCAGTACATACCGGTCATCAGTTCAATGTATGGTCCGTCTTCATCCGTCAGGTTGCGGTCCCAAGCCTGTCCGAAATCACCGTTACCCCAGGTCCATTGTTTCTTACCGGCATTTACATGATGGTCAGCTACGTGCAACAAACCGGCTTCAATATGTTCTTCGTACCCCCCCACAAAATCAAACTTTGAGTTGATGGCCATGTAAGAAGTCGGCACCGGAATGTTTTTGTAGCGTGAAATATCTACTCCGGCAGAATAATCTACTTTATAATATTCACCTGTGGCTATAGGGAAACTGGATACGGCACGTTTACCATGGTCGAACACGGCATTCACATCGGGCGGGAATACGGAATAATAGTCTTTGTTCACCACTACCGCCGGATTAGCCCACCACAAGAAAGTCTGTGGGAACGGAGTGCGGTTGTACACTTTTGCCTTGATTTCGATGTAAGCCTTTCCCGGATAGAGGGTAAAGCCTGCCATACCTTTGGTACGGAACATACGTTCTACCTCACTGCACCAGATGGTCTTGCTTCCATCAGGAAATTCTTCAATCATGCAGTCAGTAGGAAGATATGTGCTAGGGCGATGGTGCTGCGGCCAGTTGAACTCGATACCACCTGAAACCCACGGTCCGGTCAGTCCCACCAAAGCCGGCTTAATAACCTGGTTATAATATACGAAATGACGCTTCTTCACTTTATCGTATGCCATCTGAATACGTCCTCCCAATTCAGGAAGAATCATCAGCTTGATGTATTCGTTTTCAATAAAGAAAGCTCTCCAGGGGCGGTCATGCTTTTCATCTTCAATCTTTTCAATTACCGGGTAAGGATATACCGAACCGGAACTTCCCTGATACACGCGCTTTTCAAGAAAAATCGGATTTTTTTCTTCTTTACCAATGCCGTATGTAGGCAACATCACGATTTCTTCCCAAGCCCTTACTTCGGAAGTGTTTACCGTGCTTTGAATCAAATATTCTGTTATTTTTTCCATGATAAGTTAGATTGTTTTTTCAATGTTTTTCTGTTATTTTTCTGATACAAAATTCGGTAAAACCGTGTACCCGAAAAATGGAATAAAAAGCGGAAAAGATGTATTATTCTTCCATGTGCTTACTTAATCAATTCTTTTTCCAGTTCCTCCAGCGACTTGCCTTTGGTTTCCGGAATACGGCGCCATACAAACAGGAAACCGCAGAAACAGATAACAGCGTAAAGCAGGAAGGTACCGCCAGTGCCCAGTCCGGAATTCAGGAAAGGGAATGTGTAGGTAAGCAGGAAGGAAGCAATCCACAACGCAGCCGTACATACTGCCATGGCTACCCCACGCACCTTATTGGGGAATATTTCAGAAAGCAACACCCAGGTGACAGGACCTAACGACATGGCATAGAATCCGATGGCCAATACCACAAACACAATCATGATGAAGCCTTTGAACTCAAAGAAATAACTTAATCCCAACAAGGTATAGATGCCTGCGAGTCCGATGGAACCGACCAGCATCAACGTCTTTCTTCCCAGGCGGTCGACGGTATAGATGGCCACAAACGTAAAGACTAAATTAGCAATACCTGTCACGACAATGTTCATCAGCACGTCTGAAATGCCATAGCCTGCTGCCTGAAAGATTTCCTGTGCATAATTGAAGATGACATTGGTACCGCTCCACTGCTGGAACATGGCTACCACAATACCGATAATCAGTACGTTCCGCATTTTAGAAGAGAAGAGCAATGACAATACACCTTTTTCAGCATGCGAATCTGCACCTGCACGGGTATAATTTTCAATTTCACTGTCTGCATACGCTGCTCCCCCTATGGAACACAGCACTTTTCTTGCTTTCTCCATCTGCTTCATGCTGGCCAGCCAACGCGGACTTTCTGGAATAAACAGGGCCAGCAAGAAAAAGAGTCCCGAAGGAACACATACGGCCCAGAACATCCAGCGCCATCCGGTCTGTCCGTTCCATGAGTTCAGGATGTCGATCGCCGTGGCACCTTCCGGCACAGGTTCTGCAATCAGCATATTTACAATCTGTGCGCCAAGAATTCCCAATACGATGGTCAGCTGGTTCAATGTGACGAGTTTACCACGAATCTGGGTAGGTGCCACTTCTGCAATGTACATCGGAGAAAGGTCGGCTGCCAGTCCGATGGCCATACCTCCTACAAGACGAGCGATGATAAAGGCAGGAATAGCCGTAGCAGCTCCTGTAGCCCACGAAGAAGCAAAAAAGATAAAGGCAGATAATACCAGGAGCTTCTTGCGCCCGTAACGGTCGGCCAGGAAACCCGCCATAGTAGCTCCTAACAGACATCCTAACAGAGCAATACTCATGGTCAATGCCTGCATACCCTCATTGCCGGCAATATGGAAATATTCTTCATAGAAAGGTTTGGCACCTCCGATCACTACCCAGTCGTACCCGAAGAGGAGTCCTCCCATGGCAGACACCAGACAAATAAAATAGATAAACAATTGATGATTTTTCATGGTTATACGGTTAAATTATATAGACATCCTTTATTGATTTATCTCAGACATGGTTACAAAATAACAAAAAACAAACAGGGCAGGAAATGGAATATTTACCGGATAAGATGTAAAAAACTACGAAAAGACAGACTCTACCGATAAAGTGGGAAACGAAAGGCCAGTCTGCAAGGAAAAAGCAACTATGTTTTCCCAGTACTCCCCTGGAAGTACTGAAGTACTGCAAAGGAAGTACTACAGTACTTTCAAAGAAGTACTGCAATCCTCCTTAGAAAGTACTGCGAACCGCCAATCCATTATCTATCAGTCTCATCCCACAAAAAACACATAGCCCGTTCCTTTTTTGCTGAAGGAACGGGCTACAGTTTCCCGAAGAATATAACCAACTTAATCGTCAATATCAATTACGCGCATCTGGCTGTCAAAGGTAATTTCCCATCGGTTAGAGAGTTTCACTTCGTATTCATTACGTTTGCGCTCTATCTGAATGATGGAAGCGTCAGGGTAATTATTCTTCACATACGTGCGGATGGCCGAAGGAATAATCTGGGCAGGTACTCCAGAAGACTTGCATTTCACTTCTGTCCACTCACCTGACTTATCAAATTCTATTTTCTCCCCGTTTGTGAAAATCACATCGTATGATTTGCTGAACAAATCGCTGTCCTGTTTTGCCAGAGCTACCTTATGTCCCTTAAAATAAGTAGTGATGAAAGTCTGCGCCTTAGTAGGCAACTGCCCTACCTGAATCGGTTTTTCGTTATCTGCCATCGCCACAGTTGACACTGTAAACACACACACCAGTAAAAAAACTAACTTTTTCATAATGTTCTATTTTTATAAGATGAATACTTTAATGATTTATTTGTACTGCAAAAATGGGATGCAATTCTGAAAAGAATCTGAAGATTTCCCCTTTTTCGACAAAAAAATCAAGAAACAATAGAAAAAATATGCTGCCCGTCTTCAAAAGTATATGAAAGTGTGAGATGATAAGCCTTACAGATGGAGTCAACCAAAGCTAGTCCAAGTCCTGTAGAACCCTCGGCTTTTCCTTCTTTATAGAAACGTTCAAAAATACGGTTCTTATCCAATGAAGCATCTCCGGTATTGCTGATACAGAAAGAGGAATCCGTAAAGGACAGAGAAATCACTCCACCTTCCGTCACGTGTACAAAGGCATTTTTCAGCAGATTCGTCAGCAGGACGATAGCCAGCGACTCGCTCATTTCCAAACGGAAACATTCTTCTACGTGCACTTCTACTTGCACATGACGATAGGCATATACCTCCTTGTAATCATCCAGATACTGTAAAAGCAGCTCATTCAGGCACAAAGATTTTACGTCCGTAAACTGACGGTTCTCTATCTTGCACAGAAGTAACAGTGACTTGTTCAGGCGTGTCAGATTTTCAAGTGTCCGATGGGTCTTCATCAACTCGGAGAGTTGTTTCTCGGTCAATGTTTCATCTTCCATCAGCATTTCCAGGCGGTTGCGGCAAATAGCCAGCGGTGTCTGCATCTCGTGTGAAGCATTCCCGATAAATAGTTTCTGTTGCTCATAGAGTTGCTCACTGCGTTCTGAAAATATATTAGCCGCCTCGTTCAGTTTCCGGAATTCTACAATCCGAAGCGATTCATCGAGCGCCTTCTTTTTCGTACCTAAGCGATAATCTTCCAACCATTTCAGTAAAGTGTAAAGTGGCCGCATATTGCGATGGAATATCCAGGCATTAACCGCTAAAATCATCAGGAACAGCAACACATAAAGAAAGACAATCCACCCTAAAACGGCCCGCTGAAGGTCAAATTTCTCAATGGTAGGAGTATAGACCACCAGCTCCATGTATCCCCCGTCTTCCTTCTGGAAAATGGTCATTAATATTCTGGCAGGCTCTGTCTCTCCCTTTTCCGTAATATACACCATCTCATCACGATAGGATATATTAGGATAAGAAGCTGCATATTCGGGGGTTACTTCATACAAAAAGTACTGGTTGTTCGAACCGTTGCTCGTATCAGGCATCTGCTCTCCCGACAGAGAACGAATGATTAAGGACTCGGCATAATCGCTCAAGGAGTCGTCCACTTCGTCATTTACCTCTTCCATAATGGCCAGATAAAACAATACTGCCCAACACGTCAGTATGACCACCAGAATTGCGGACATACGCCACATGACCAGATGAAACAATTTCATTCTTCTACCAGTTTATAACCTATACCATACACAGCTTTCAACTCAACCGTAGCACCGGCTTCTTTCAGGTGTTTGCGCAGATTCTTGATTTGTGCATAGATAAAGTCAAAATTATCTACCTGATCAATATGGTCTCCCCATACTGATTCAGCCAGTGTCGTTTTATTTACTAATCTTCCGGGACGCAACATAAAATACAGCAGAATATCGTATTCTTTCCGGTTCAGGTCCAATTCCTTTCCTCCTACCACTACCTTGAAATGGTCTGGTATGATTTCTACATTGCCATAGCTTACTTTCTTCTCTCCCTCCCGTTGGTTACGGCGGAACAGACTCTTCAACCGTGCATGAAGCTCTGCCAAATGATAAGGTTTAGGAAGATAGTCATCCGCTCCCAAATCCAATCCTTTCACCTTATCCTCCAAAGAATCCTTGGCCGACAAAATAATGACATTAGTCCGTTTTCCCAACGCATGCAACTCTTCCAGCAAATCAAGTCCGGAACCATCTGGCAACATTATATCCAGCAATATGCAATCGTAGTCGTAATCTTCTATTTTACGGAGTGCCGTTTTATAATCGGGTGCCTGCGACACAATATAACGTTCTTTCTCCAACGAACGGGTGGTAATTTCCCGCAAGTCTGCATCATCTTCAACGATTAATATTTTCATGGCATATAGTTTTAAAAA
>NZ_DBEXBB010000139.1:0-6032 GCF_048170425.1 Phocaeicola sp. | reverse complement strand
AAATTATACGCTTCGTTTTGTGAAATGAACTTTTCATTTTGAAACGCGCGAACATTTCGATTTGCGGATTATACTTTGCATGAATACAAAAACATAGAAGATGGGACATCATCAATTAGACAGTTTAGACGAACAAATTCTGCGTATGATCGCAGGCAATGCACGTATTCCTTTTTTGGAAGTGGCACGTGCTTGCAATGTATCAGGAGCCGCTATTCATCAGCGAATTCAAAAGTTGACGAACCTTGGAATTCTGAAAGGTTCAGAATTTATCATTGACCCGGAAAAGATAGGTTATGAAACCTGTGCTTACATCGGTTTGTATTTGAAAGATCCGGAGCAGTTTGATACTGTAACGGAAGCTTTGAAGTTTATTCCGGAAGTAGTGGAATGTCATTTTACGACAGGGCAGTATGACATGTTCATCAAGATTTATGCGAAGAACAATCACCACTTGCTGGAGATTATTCACGATAAACTTCAACCGTTGGGCTTGTCGCGTTCGGAAACGATTATTTCTTTCCGTGAAGCTATCAAGCGCCAGATGCCGATAATGGATCTGGCGAATGATGAAGATTGAAAACCGCGACGCTTATTTTTGCGTACGCTCGTAATTAACGAAACTATAGGAGTAGAGATGCTTTTCATCTGTCGGATGGCATTCTCTACTTTTTTCTTTCCATAACTCTGGACTTACTTCCGGGAAGAAGGCATCGGCGGGTGCCTGCTCATCGTCTACTTCCGTAAGATACAGCCGGTCGGCCAATGGAAGTGCTTCCGTGTAGAGAGTGGCTCCTCCGAGGATAAATACCTCCTCATCTTCCTTGCAGGTATGCAGGGCATCGGCCAGCGTGTGAAAACATTCCGCACCTTCAAAGTGCAGCTCTTGTCGGCTGAGTACCACGTTTCTCCGGTTGGGAAGGGCTCCTTTCGGAAGAGATTCAAATGTGTGGCGTCCCATGATGATGGTATGTCCGGTGGTCAGTGCCTTGAAGCGCTTTAAGTCGTTAGGCAGCCAGTAAAGTAACTTGTTCTGATAGCCTATTCCTCTTTTCTGGTTGATGGCTGCAATGATGGATAGTGTCATGTCTGATGGTTCTTGATGTTATACAGATACTTTTCCGGCAATGTGAGGCCAGGGGTCATAATTCTCCAGCTGAAAATCTTCGTAGTGGAAACTGAAAATGTCTTTCACGTCCGGATTGATTTTCATGACAGGTAAGGGGCGCGGGGTACGGGTCAGCTGAAGGTCTACCTGCTCCAGGTGATTCAGGTAAATATGGGCATCGCCGAGGGTGTGGATAAAGTCGCCTGCTTTCAAACCGGTTACCTGTGCCATCATCTGCAGCAGCAGGGCATACGATGCAATGTTAAATGGTACTCCTAGGAAAGTGTCGGCACTGCGCTGGTACATTTGCAGGCTGAGGCGGCCATTGGCTACATAAAACTGGAAGAATGCATGACAGGGCGGAAGGTTCATGTTGTCCAGGTCGCCCACATTCCATGCACTGACAATGATGCGTCGGGAGTCAGGATTATGCTTGATGGTTTCCACCGCTTCCGAAATCTGGTCGATGAATTTACCGTCATATCCCGGCCAGGAGCGCCACTGATAACCGTAGATGTGTCCTAAATCGCCGTTTTCGTCAGCCCATTCGTTCCAGATTCTGACACCGTTTTCTTGCAGGTATTTCACGTTGGTATCTCCTTGTAAGAACCAGAGCAGTTCATGGATGATGGATTTCAAGTGAAGTTTTTTGGTCGTGACAAGCGGGAAGCCCTCTTCCAGGTTGAAGCGCATCTGATGTCCGAACACGCTGATGGTGCCCGTTCCGGTACGGTCTTCTTTTCGTACTCCTTCCGTACGGATGCGGTGCAACAAATCGAGATATTGTTTCATGATTGGATTTTTTTGTTTGTGCAAAGGTAGCTAATTTTTTTGTATTTTTGCCGCCGTAATCAATTGCTGGAAACATGAATTTACCATCTGATTTTATCCTCCGTACGCGTCAGTTGCTGGGAGATGCGGAGTTTGCTGCTTTGACTGAAGCATTGGAAAAAGATACGCCTGTCAGTATTCGGATGAATACGGATAAGAGCGACCTTATTCCGCAGGAAAGCACTTCAGTGCCCTGGTGCCGTGAAGGATATTACCTGTCCGGTCGTCCGTCGTTTACGTTCGACCCCTTGTTTCATGCGGGCTGTTATTATGTGCAGGAAGCTTCGTCCATGTTTCTGGAACAGGCGCTGCGTCAGTATGTGCATGAGCCGGTTACGATGCTCGATTTGTGTGCGGCTCCAGGAGGAAAATCTACCTTGGCCCGTAGCGTACTTCCGGGAGGTAGTTTGCTGGTGGCCAATGAAGTGATGCGCAACCGTTCGCAGGTGCTGGCCGAGAATCTGATAAAATGGGGAAATCCGGGTGTGATTGTGACCAATAATGATCCGGCTGATTTTACCGAGCTGGGACCGTTGTTCGATGTGATTCTGACGGATGTGCCTTGTTCGGGCGAAGGAATGTTCCGCAAGGATGAAGTGGCTGTGCAGGAGTGGAGTATAGAGAATGTGGACACCTGCTGGCAGCGTCAGCGCCGTATTTTGCGGGATATATGGCCTTGCCTGAAGACCGGAGGCCTGCTGGTTTATAGTACGTGTACATATAATCGGGAGGAAAATGAGGACAATGTGGCATGGATTACACAAGAATTGGGGGCAGAGGTGCTTCCTTTGGAGATGCAGCCGGACTGGCATATTACGGGAAATCTGACCGGTACGGATTTTCCGGTTTACCGTTTCCTGCCTCATAAGACTACGGGGGAAGGCCTGTTTATGGCGGTGCTACGGAAAACAGCGGAAGAACCCGCGGTGAGTGTGCGAACAAAGACCGGTGGAAAGGCTTCCAAAAAAGGAAAAGGAGGTAAGGTAGTTGCGCTTCAAGTGCCAAAGGAAATGAAAGCTTGGGTGCAGGGAGCCGGAGACTATGTGTTTGAAGTAAATGACAATGAAGCGATGGCCTTTCCTGCTGCCTGTAAAGATACGTACGACCTGCTGAAGGGTCAGTTGCGCATATTGCATGCCGGCATTTCTTTGGGAGAACTGAAGGGAAAGGACTGGCAGCCTTCGCATGCGCTGGCTATGAGTACTGCTTTTGAGAAAGACTCGTTTCCTGCGGCTGAGCTGACTTACTCACAGGCCATCGCTTATTTACGGAAAGAAGCGGTGGTACTTTCGCCGGAAGTGCCGAGAGGGTATGTGACGCTTACTTATCAAGGTCAGGTGTTGGGATTTGCCAAAAATATCGGTAACCGGGCCAATAATTTGTACCCGCAGGAGTGGCGAATCCGAAGCGGATATTTGCCGGAAATTATTCCGGATTTATTCGGTTAAAAAAACGTCTTTACGTTTGTCATAAAACACAAGTGCGTTTCAAATCAAACGCAAGTACGCTTTATTTGAAACGCAAGTTCATTTTAATCAAAACGCTTTGGTGTTTTCATCCAAACATAAGGATGTTTTTCTGAAAGAGCTAAAGCGTTTTGATAAAGTTTTTGTAACTTTCTGAAATATAGAAAGTTGTTCTATTTTAGGGTTAAGGGGATTCCTTTGTAGAAATCCAGTATTTTGGTGCGGAACAAGTAATCGTATTTAGCTTGTACGCAGTCGGACACCGCTTTCATCCAGTTGGTTCGGGCTTCGTTGTATTCCGTTGCATTTGCTTTTCCGTGCGTGTATTTTTCTTTCATCAGCTTGAAAGAGGCTTCTGCTGCTTCATCTGCCACCTGGCTGCTCTGGTATTTGCTTTCGGCATTGACGGCATTGTAGTAGGCTTGCTGGATTTCCTTGTAAAGTTTCTTTTTGGTTTCTTCCAGTTGCCAGTTTAAGGTAGTCTGTTCAAGGCGTGCCGTGCGTACGCGGTTGCGTGTGCTCAGTCGGTTGAAGATGGGAATGCTTAACGAGAGTCCTACATACTGGCTGAAATTATCTTTCAACTGAGAGTGGAAGCTCGGGTTTTCTCTTCCTGATACATTATAATAGCTTGTTCCCAGTCCGGCTCCGAAGTTTAGTTGCGGATAATAGGCACTTTGTGCAATGCGGATGCTGCGTGCTGCTCCTTCCAGACGGTATTGCGCAGCCTTGATGGAAGGCTTGGTCAGCAAGGCCTGACTGTAGATTTCGGCAGGAGGAGTCAGTGTACCGAACAGTTGCTCCGGCTGGATGTCGGGAGAGACAATTCGGAAATTGTCGGGAGAGGGCAGTTCCAGCAGCTGACTTAGGTCGAGCAGAGACAGACGGTAGTCGTTTTCAGTCTGCACCAGCGACAACTGGTCTTGTGCTACGCGCGACTTGGCTTCATACCATTCTGCTTCAGATGCTTTCCCGTTTTTGAAATAGGCCTCCTTTTGTGTCAGCATTTCCTGGCTTAACTCTACCTGCTGCCGGGCTATCTTGACCAGTTCTTCGTTGAACAACACTTGCAGGTAAGCAGAGGCTACCTCAATGCTGATGTCTTCTTTGGCCTTGTTCAAGTCTTCGGTGGCCGCTTTCAGGTTCAGTTTGGAGAGCGCAATGTTGTTGGGTATCTGCATACCGGTAAACAAGGGTACACTCGTACTCAGGTTGAGGCCGGTGTTCTGTGTGTTGATACTCTGGTACGTATTATTGGCCTGTAGGCTTCGTCCGAAGTTGAAAGAGTGAGAGGCGCTTCCATTCAGGTCGGGCAGGCGGCTCCATTTGGCGGTGTTCAGTTCCACTTCGCTTTTGTCGCGTGCAGCTTCTTGTTGTTTAACGGTCAGGTTATGGGCAATGGCATAGTCGATGCAGCGAGTCAAGTCCCATGCCTCCTGAGCTTGTGCGCCATTGGCCAACAGCATACTGATGCTCAGTACGGTCAGTAGTTTTGTATTGATTTTCATGGCTTACATTTCTTTTTTAAGTCCGCGTATCGGTTCGTTGGCTTTCAGTCCGCTTTTAATCTCAATATTTACTCCGTCGCTGATACCGGTCTGTACCTGTCGGCGTGTAAACTTCTGTGTAGGTATGCTGTCCGTCAGCACATATACGAAAGTGGAGTCACCACTGAATTCGATGGTACTTTCCGGTACGGTCAGGGCATTGTTGGCCCGCTGGAGTTCGATTTCCGCATTGGCACTGTAGCCGGAACGGATGGTGATACTGTCGGGTACCGTGATGGCGGCCTTGATTTCAAACTGGTTGGCTCCGTTATTTTCTACACTTTTGGGAGAGATGTATTCCAGTACGGCATCGAATTTCATGTTCTGCAAGGCTCCCAATGTGATTTTTACAGGAGTTCCTTCGTGAATACGTCCCACTTCTGTTTCGTCTACGTTTCCTCTAAAGATAAGGTCGCTCATATCGGCCACGGTGGCGATGGTGGTACCGTCGTTGAACGTATTGCTCATGATAACCGAGTTGCCGACCTTGATGGGAACGTCCAGAATCAATCCGTCAATTGTAGAGCGAATCAGCGTGCTGCTGAAAGAGGCACTGCTCTTGGTGATACCTTCCTTCACGATTTCCAGGTTGTCTTGAGCTGCCTGAAGTTCTTCTCTGGCTTGTTTGGCAGCGAGCAAAGTCTTTTCATACTCCTCGCTGCTTACCAGTTTGCTTTGGTAAAGCTTCTCCATACGCTCCAAGTCGGTTTCAGCCTGACGACCATTGATTTCGGCCAGGCGTACACGGCTTTCAGCGGAATTGAGTGAGCCTAATTCGGGTATTACTTTGACCTTGGCTATGATTTCTCCTTTTTTCACCGTTTCTCCGGCTTCCTTGTAGACTTCGGATATGATGCCCGAAATCTGCGGTTTGATTTGCACCTCATCGCGTGGTTCAATTTTTCCGGTGGCTACGGTGATTTGTGCCAAATCAGTGATTTGAGGATGGAGAATGTCATAAACCGTATCTTTGGGTTGTGACTTTTGGTACAGAAATACAAATGTGCCGATAAAGATGAGTGCAATCACTATCAGCGAGATAATCTTGATGTACTTTTTCATATCAACTTTGGTTTTTGT
>NZ_DBEXBB010000138.1:0-9310 GCF_048170425.1 Phocaeicola sp. | reverse complement strand
GACAAGACTTCATTAAGGGATCTCTTCAGCAAAACTAAATTCAATGATGTCAAAGAACAAAGCGGTCTTGATGGACCAAATTTATTTAGTGATTATAATTTTTAACTCATCCTCTAATTTTTAGTGGACACTAGTGATATTGTATATCAAAAATAACCTCTATATTATTCTCGTTTGCCTCTTCAAAAAGTCCTGCATAATCATTGTACAAATCATATACACCTAAATCTATTACTTCCTGAGCAGCACTTGCAGCTTCAGCCCATTGCTCATTATATAATAAAATACGACATTTCAATGCCAATGCAGCTCCTTTGGTTGCACGGCCGACATCTGAACCAGAATATTGACGAGGTAACACCTCCTTTGCCGCATTCAAATCATCCAACAAATACTTTAGCACATCAGCTTTCGAAGATCTAGAAACATACGCATTCTCTAAAGTCTGCGATTCCTCCACAATAGGAACATCACCGAAAAACGTAATTAAATCCGCATACGCATACGCTCTTAGGAACTTAGCTTCTGCCATCATTTGAGATTTTACAGTCTCATCTATTGCTGCATCTTTTGCATCCAACATAAATGTATTAGCACGGACAATAATCTTATAATCCTGCGTCCACCTATCGTATGCAGCTCCACTTGAAGAGTTTTGTGCCCACTCTCCAAACTCCTTTGAACCTTGCCAGGCATCCTGACAATAGGCATCATCCGACATAAAATCCAACTGAAACCAATAGGTAGAGGTAACAGGCTGCAAAGCCGAATACACCCCCATCAATGCCATTTTACACTGATTCTCATCTTGATAAAATGTAGCTGGAGACAAAGATGCTATAGGATTTCGATCTAACAAATTATCTACGCAACCACTCATAAAAATGGAACCTAAAATTAATATAATGTTTCTATATACTTTTTTCATAGCTATATAATTAAAAGTTTACATTTAAACCGACAGTATAAATACGTACTTGCGGGAATGCTTGGGCACGAGCCTCTCCTACTTCCTGCTCTGGATCAAAACCTTTAAACTTAGTAATGGTAAATACATTCTGAATATTACCATATAAACGTATCTTACAATCCTTCAAGAAAGGAATCAATTTCCTGTCAAATGTATATCCTAACTCTATATTTTTCAGACGAAGATAAGAAGCATCCTCCATATAAAAAGTAGAATATATGTTATTACGACCTGTATCCAAGGTCAAACGAGGATATTCAGCACCCTGATTTTCAGGTGTCCAACGATCCAACCACCAGCTACCACAATTTGCAAATCCACTAAATGGACAAGCAATTTCATAATAAGTATAGCCATTAATACCCTGAACACCTTGCCAGAACATTCCAAAATCAAAGTTTTTCCATTCTGCATTAAACTGCCATGCATAAGATAAATCCGGGAACTGTTTACCAATCACCGTACGGTCATTTTCCATGGTCACAACTCCATCTCCATCTAAATCCGCATATTTAATGTCACCAGGTTGGGCTGTATAATTAGACACAGATACCACTCCCTCTTTCAAAGTATATGTTCTTTGCTCATGCGGGATACTTGGATCACTGTTATTCTGCCAAGTAAAATCAGAAATTTGATAAAGTCCATCCATTTTATAACCATAGAAGGCATTGATAGCATACCCTTCCACTTGTGCCTTTGCTCCGTTAATAATAGGACTTGCTCCCTTTAAATCCGTAATCTTATTCACGATATGGGAAAGATTAACACTAGTGCGAATTGCCAATCCATTTTCAAAGTTCTTCCGGTAAGAAATCATAGCTTCCACACCTTTATTATTTACCTTTCCAGCATTCACATAAGGAGCACTTAAAGCTCCCATTGTAATGGGAATAGGAGTTTGCATCAAAATATCATCCGTGTTCTTGTTAAAATAGTCAAAGGTGAATGACAAACCATTATTTAGGGAGAGGTCAAAACCTAAGTCTGTTTGAGTTGTAGTTTCCCACGTGGTATTTTTATTAATCATACTGTTTATTGCCACACCAGACTGAAGCGTTCCACCTAAAGAATAATTTTGTCCCATTGACAATATATCACTTCCCACATAATAAGAATTAATATTTTGATTTCCCAGTCTACCCCATGAGGCTCTAATTTTCAACATTCCTAACCAATCAAATTTTTTCATGAAGTCCTCCTCTGAAATAATCCATCCAATAGAGAAAGAAGGGAAAGTTCCCCATTGATTCCCTTTAGCAAAACGAGAAGAACCATCACGGCGAATGTTAGCTTCCAACAAATAACGATTATTAAAACTATAATTAATACGGCCAAAATAAGAGCGTAAACCTAAATCATAAGCATCTGCATTATTACTCATCGTTGAAGCATCTCCTAGATTCAATATACGTTGGTCATTGTTTACAAAACCAGAACGGAAACCGCTATTCCATTTCCATTTAAAATATTCTTCAGAATAGCCTGCCATCACAGAAATATCATGTTTCCCAAATTTTTTATTATATTTCAACAAAGTCGTGAGCATCGTTTGATAATTCAAGTCATTTCTTTCCGTCAAATCTGACATAACAGACTTTGTAGAACCATCCGCATTCGCAAGAGTTACATTTGAGTGGAAAGTATTAGTATTAGCACTTTCTACATTATACCCATAAGTAAATTGGGCACTTAGCCCGTTCCAAATATTCAATTCTGCTTCAATCTGACCATTAAAAACATATCGTTCGGCCTTCGAAGTGCTTCCTTCCATAATCTCACCGTAATAGTTACGCTCTCCATTTACACTCATCCAAAGGCCATCTTCATTTTTTAATGGGAAAATAGGAGCATTACAAGCATACCATTTAGCATTCCACAATTCCGTCGGTTCACCCTTAACGCCATAGTTCCCTGACAAACGAGCCGTTACACGTAATCTCTTGTTTAACAGATAAGAGTCAATATTTGTACGAAAGTCTGTTTTTCTATAATTTGTACCTATTAAAATACCATCCTGATCTAAATAACCCAACATAATAGCATATTGAAAGGTTTCTGATCCTCCAGTTACATTCAAACGATGATTCTGCATGGTTGCTTTATCATAGTATACATCAAAGTAATTAATACTAGGATACATAGGATCCGTACCGTCTTTATATTTCTGAATCTGCTCTGGAAGATATTTTTCCTGTTGCCCAGAGTTCAAACACGCTTCATTATATAAAGTAGTATATTCATACGAATTCAAGGTTTTAGGCAATGCCGTAGCTTCCTGTACACCAAAATATCCATTATAGGACAGACTCACCTTACCTGTTTTTCCCTTTTTAGTCGTAATAAGCACCACTCCATTTGCTGCACGATTACCATATATAGCAGCAGACGCAGCATCCTTCAGAACCGAAATAGAACTTATGTCTGCAGCATCCACATCCGACATACTTCCAGGAAATCCATCAATCAAAACCAATGGATCACTGTTATTCAATGTTCCCACACCACGAATATTAATTACAGCGCCATCAGCACCTGGCTGTCCTGATTTCTGCAATGCATAGACACCTGATACTGTACCTTGCAAAGCATTACTGGCATTGGTTATCGGACGATCTCCTAAATCTTTCAATGAAACGTTACCTACAGAACCCGTTAGATTAACCTTTTTCTGCACTCCATATCCTACAACCACAACCTCTTCCAAAGCCTGAGTATCTTCTTTTAATACAACAGAAAGCAATTTTCCAGATACAGATTTAACTTCTACAGAAGAATAACCTATATAAGAAACATTCAATATACTCCCCAAACTTGCTTCTAAGATAAAATTACCATCAAAATCTGTAATTGTACCATTGGACGTTCCTTTTTCTTTCACTGTTGCCCCAATAATAGGATCTCCATTTATATCTATTATTTTCCCTTTTACTTCAATCTTCGCATCAGAAACATTACTTGGTACTTTCTGTACTATAATCTTTTTCTCCTTTATCTCATAATTCAATCCATCTTGCCCTTGAAGAATCTGTTTTACAGCTTCCTCAATACTTGCATTCTGTACTGAAACAGACACACGTTTCTGCGTGTTCACATCAACGGATGAAAACACAAACGAATACCCGGACGACTTCTTCAACTGTTCCATCGCCTCCTTCACCGTCACATTACCGGTCTTTAGTGTAATATTCTGAGAAAATACCGATAAGTTCAGGCAAAGCGCTGCCGAGGCTATTAACATAGCCTTATTGAAATATCTCATAATTCTGTTGATTTTTAATTAAATAACTAAAAGTAAGAATTGTAAGAATCGAAGAATACCTATCTTTGCGGCATCTTTGATTCAAGTTTTATGCCCTATGCAAAAGACTTGTAAGCCTGCAAGGAAGATGTGCCCGCATCTTCCTTGTTCTTTTATGTCTTTGCCTTATGGGCCTCTCAGCCGGAAGATTCTTTTCTCATGGTGTTTCTCTTTTTTAAGGTTTGACAAATCAGTTAATAAAGAATGTATTTTTCATTTTCGTATCGATACTTCATGCGATTGGTCGAAGCAATAGTTTCCAGTACTTCCTCTATGGTATTGCCCATCACCTTAAAGCAACCGTAAAAACGACGGTTCTCCAGGCTGTCGGCTATCTCAATCCGTACGTCATAGCTTCGCATCAGTTTCTTGGCAATATCTTTCAGTAATTCTTCATCAAAGAACAATTCATCGCAGGTCCAAACCATGGAATTCTCTGCACGGCTTTTCGATTTTTTCATCGCTCCCGTACGCTTGTTCAGCACCATCTTCTCATTAGGAGAGAGATATAAGTCTGACATGGATTTCAAACTATTATGCAAGGCAACCTTTCCCTCCAATAGACTTACCGTCACTTCTTCATCATCCGAGTAGTTCTTGAAATTGAACTTGGTACCCAATACACGTAAGTCTACTTCATGCGTATGTATTTCAAAAGGAAGGTCTTGGTTATGAACCACCTCAAAATAACCTTCTCCTTCCAGACTGAGCTGACGGTTATCCATGCCAAATCCCTGCGAATAGGTGATTTTGGAACCGGCATTCAGCCACACTAACGTACCGTCCGGCAAATACAGCTTGGTACGTGCTCCCAACGGAGCTTCTACTACCATATCCGAAAATGTCTGACGAAGTGTTTCCTGCCCTTTCCAGTAACCAGCCAGCGGAAGCAACACAATCAGTATCACGGCTGCCACCCGGTAGAAGGTCTTCCATGGGAAACGGTACACTTTCGGCTCTTTATTTCCGATTCGTTTCTGGAAACGGGCAAAAGCTTCTTCTTTATCAAACACCTTATCTTTTGCAGCTACTCCCGATGAAAACCAGACCTCTATCTGATTGCGGACATACATACGGTTCTCGTCCGACTGCTGACTCCAGCTTTTCAATTCCTGAAAAGCATCTGCCGTCAGGCTACCGGAAAGGTATTCCGCAATCAACTGATCAATCCGTTCATTTTTCATTTCTTCGTGCTGCATAATTTGCTGTGTTTATAAGTAAGACAAAAAAGAGAAAAAAGAGGGTAGTCAAAAAAGAAGATTTTTTCAATTTCCCAAGAAAATATACCACACAAGAAGTTTCAGATAGCCTGACATACGCTTCTGAAGAAATGCTAATGCATTCTTTATGTGATACTTAACTGTGTTAACAGAGATATTCAGCTCGCGGGCTATTTCTTCATATTTTTTCTGCTCAAAGCGACTTTTCTTGAAAACCATACGACATTCTTCCGGTAGGGTCTCAATACAACGCTCGAGTTCTTCCTCAAGTTCCTGCTCCAACAGATAACCTAACGGATGGTCTTTCTCTACAAATAAGGTATCCAGAAATTCCGCATTCTCAGGAAGAGAAAAAGAGGAAAAGTGCAATTCTTCACGGTGTGTAAGCGAATTCAGTTCATTCAAACAACGGTTGCGAACCGATTTCATCAAGTAAGCTCTCAATGAATAAGTGATTTCCACCTCACATCTATGCTCCCACAAATAAAAGATGGCATCATCTACCACCTCCTCTGACAAAGATGCATCATGAAGATATAAATCAGCAAAACGGCAAAGAGGAACATAATGCCGCTCATAAATGCATCTGAAAGCAGACTCATTTCCACATCGCAGTTCTTCTATCAGTTGTTTTTCCGTCATAACTCGATTCATACTCAGCAAATTTAGAGATTTTCTGTTTATCTGCATGATTTTCCTTCATTATTTAATTTAGAAAATGGTGCATCAATAAACAGAAAATGTCTTGAAATATTCTATATCTCACAACCCAAAACCCTACGTTTCCCTACCCGAGAACATACGGTTCCGCCTTGAAAAACGTACGTTTCCCGTACGCAAAACATAGAACATATAAATTCATCCTCCAATCTACACAATGGGACTTTCCTGTTTATCCCTATACCACCTCACAATACCTGAATTCAGTTTCATCAGACAAGATTTTCCTCGAAAAGGCAAATTTTTATCGTTTTTCGATAAAATATTTCTGTTTTTCTTTTGCAGTTCAAAAATAATATCTACATTTGCATATCGAAAAACGATAAATATTTATCGAATATAAGCGCAAACAAACACTATTATTTACACACAAACACGTACAATTATGAAAAAGACATTCACAAAAAAGACACTGGTAGCAGGAATCGCTGCTGCATTGATGACATTGACAGCCACAAATGTAAACGCAAAAGAAACCTTCATTTACGGACAGAACCAGCAAAGCCTGATTGTTTCTACCTTGAATGAAGACGGCAAAACACTTACTCCCAAGTGGAAGTACGAATACCAGTACGACACGTTGGGAACTATGACCGAGAAAAAAGCTTACCGCTGGGATGCAGAACAAATGAACTGGACACCAGCTTATCTGCTGACCTGGGGAGCTGAGGGACCAGTCCTTCAGAAGCTTTCTAGAAACAAATAAACTAACCACTTAAAACGCACACATTATGGGACGCACTATCAAATTATTACTGTATTTCTTCGCTTACCAATTAGCTTTCATGGGAGTAGCCATCTGTGGATACATGTTGTATCAAGGCAGTTATGAAGTTCCACAGACGCCCGACAGTCTTTATACAAACCTTATCATGCTGGCACAAATCCTCTCTACCGCTGCGGTAGGTATCCATTTGCTGGTGGGGAAATATGTGGGACTGGACCAGAAGACTTGGGGGTATCACAGCTCACCCAAATTGTTAGCTACCTCAGTGGTATTCATTGTAGCGATGGGCTTATGGACCAACTACTTTAATGAGCTGGCCGACTTACCTAACAACATGCAGGAGGCGTTCGAAATGATAATGCGTAACCCACTGGGCATCATTGCCGTGGTCATCATGGCTCCTATCGTAGAGGAACTGCTGTTCCGTGGAGCCATTCAAGGACACTTACTCCGCAAATGGAAACATCCGGCAGGAGCCATCGTAGTTTCGTCATTGATTTTCGGAATAGTACATGGCAACTGGGTACAGGCGCCGTTCGCCTTCGTGACTGGCTTGGCACTGGGATGGATGTATTATCGCACAGGCAGTCTGTTGCCCGGCATCCTGATGCACTTTGTCAATAACAGTGCAGCCGTGCTTTCTTTCTTATTAGCTGACGACCCGAATGCCACCATGGTTTCTACTTACGGACAAACGGGAGCAGCTCTTATGGCGACTGGAGGAATAGTTCTTACCATCATCTGTGTGCTGTTCATTCAAAAGAAACTGGTTCCACAGCCGGCAGTATGGCATCAGCCTGCCCAGACAGAAGCTATCGAAATAGAGAACAATACATTATCTTCACAAACACATTCACACGATGAAAACATTTAAAATCATTGGATTAATAGCCCTATTAATCGTGCTTTTTGAGTTCATAGGCGGCTTTAATGACGGCTGGAACGATGTAGATAAACTGGCTCCCATCAGTATAGAATCTACAAATCCGGTTTTTGACAAGGTAACCGCAACTACCTTCGATGTATTGCCCGATTCAGCCATACAAGCAGCCAACTCGCAAACCGGTACAGCTGTTCCCACCGGATTCATGCAATGCCATTCGTACATCGTACTCAGCGGACTGACAAATTTCACTTATATACTGCTTGGAATCACAGGACTGGTCTCCGTTTATGGACTTTACAACCTCATCCGTCTGTTTATCTCTATCATCCGCAAAGAGGTTTTTACATCCATCAACATCCGACGGATACGGTGGGGAATTTATCCTCCTATTGCCTATCACTTGGTTAAATATTTCCTTGACTGGAGTGAAACCCGTGATGCCATGGCGCAACTTACGATTCCAGGGTACACCATCCAGCCCGCATCTCCTTTTGAATTCAGTTGGATAGGTATATTGTTGCTGATACTTCTCACGGAAGTATTTGTAGTAGCGGTAAAACTGAAACAAGAAAATGATTTGACCATTTAAAATCCTCATCTGCATTATGAAAAAGAGACTGAATATATTCTGTGTATGCATGATTGCTGCTTTCCTGTTGTCCGTTTCCGGAAATGTGTACTTAATCATAGCAATGTTTGTAAACGGAATAGAAGTAGGCATGAAAGCTGCACAAGGAGAAATCACTGAAATACCCCAGTATAAAATGGTACACGTCTTGCCTACTGACATGATGGAAACGACCGGAACAGTCACCAACTTGAAAGACGGCAGACAACTGGCTGTCAAACCAATTACGGCACTTGTGGAATGCCCCTACTCCCATTCCAGCCATGGCTTTGAAGTGCTGCAAGGACTCATCGGTTTTATTGTCATTATCGGATTTGTCTATGCCACTGTTTATTTCGCCAAGCTGATGATACACATCAACCGGAACATCGTGTTCGACTGGAGCAACGTAAAACACCTGCGCCGCGTAGGATGGAGCCTGACAGGAATGTGTGCGCTTTCTTTTATTAGTGTCTGGATTTCAAACCACCAGCTTGCACAATGCATTGAACTGGCAGGAAGCAAATTGAATATATTAGTTGCCTTCTCTGATTCCACACTGATTTTAGGCTTTATCGCCCTCTTAGCCTCAGAAGTGTTTGCCATCGGCTTGCGGTTGAAAGAAGAGAATGAATTGACTATTTAATTTTGAATGGAAAGATGAAAACTATTAATACTAAATGGAAAGCAGCAGCAGGCATCATTTTGACCATGATACTTGCCTTGATGCTACTGACCATCATTTACTGGTTGTTCATCGAACAACAGATAGAGACACGTTCCCACCGTGTGTTAGTCATGATGGGAATGATTTATGGTGGAATGTATCTGCACCGTGTATTGATAAAACGCTATACTTGCTGGTGGGATATAGTGACA
>NZ_DBEXBB010000137.1:0-13982 GCF_048170425.1 Phocaeicola sp. | reverse complement strand
TTGTCCTATTTTATATATAGAACTTTATTTTAAATTTTTAAAATAGGAATAATCAAAAGAATGAACGAAACGACAACTTTAATAGAAAAAATCATTGAAGGAATTCAAGAGAAAAAGGGCAAACAAATTGTAGTAGCTGATTTAAACGAAATAGAAGATACCATCTGTAAATATTTTATCATTTGCCAGGGAAATTCTCCCAGTCAGGTATTGGCAATTGTGGACTCAATCAAAGAACATGTAAGAAAAGAGACCGGCACTAAAGCGTATACCATAGACGGTCAAAGAAATGCACAATGGGTAGCCATGGATTATAGCGACATCATTGTACATATATTTTTACCGGAGGTACGACATTTTTATAATCTGGAACACTTGTGGGCAGATGCCAAACTGACCGACATTCCAGATTTGAACTAATATATAATTAAGGAAAGAGAAATATGAGTGACAATAACAATAAACCTAAAATCAATGTGCCACGCTTTAATTTAACGTGGCTTTATGTCATCATTGCCTTGATTTTTGCCTTCCTCTATTTTTCCGGAGATGAAGGAAGCGCCACCAAAGAGGTGAACTATACCGAATTTCAGGAAATGGTTTCCAAAGGCTATGCAGATAAAATCGTGGCATACGACAACAATACGGTGGAAATGTATATTAAGCCGGATCACATTGTAGATGTATTCAAAAAAGATGCCAACAAAGTCGGAAGAAGCCCTTCTATCAATGTACAAATTGGCTCCATGGAAGCTTTGGATAAGTTCCTGGATGAGCAGACTAAAGAAGGAAACTTTACCGGTTCTATCCAATACGAAAAGAAAAGTGACTATTTTAGCATAATCCTGTGGAACGTTCTGCCGTTTGTCTTCCTTATCGGTATCTGGATGTTTGCCATGCGCCGCATGGGTGGCGGAGGAGGCGCCGGAGGAGGCTCAAACGTATTTAATGTGGGAAGAAGCAAAGCACAGCTTTTTGAAAAAGGAACTAACCGCATTACATTTAAGGACGTAGCCGGACAAGCTGCCGCCAAACAGGAAGTACAGGAAATTGTAGATTTCTTGAAACAGCCGCAAAAGTATACAGAATTGGGTGGAAAGATTCCTAAAGGTGCTTTGCTGGTAGGCCCTCCGGGAACTGGTAAAACATTGTTAGCCAAAGCCGTTGCTGGTGAAGCTGATGTACCGTTTTTTTCTATTTCCGGTTCAGACTTTGTAGAAATGTTTGTCGGTGTCGGTGCTTCTCGCGTACGTGATTTGTTCCGTCAGGCAAAAGAAAAATCGCCTTGTATCATCTTTATTGATGAAATTGATGCCGTAGGCCGTGCCCGTGGCAAAAACCCAAGTATGGGAGGAAATGACGAACGTGAAAATACATTGAACCAGCTTCTGACAGAAATGGACGGATTTGGTTCAAACAGCGGAGTCATCATCTTAGCGGCAACCAATCGTGTAGATATTTTGGATAAGGCCTTACTGCGTGCAGGGCGTTTTGACCGACAAATATATGTAGACCTTCCTGACTTAAATGAACGGAAGGAGGTCTTTGGTGTCCACCTTACCCCCCTAAAGCTAGACAGCAACGTAGACGTGGATTTATTAGCACGCCAAACCCCTGGATTCAGTGGTGCAGACATTGCCAACGTATGTAATGAGGCCGCTCTTATTGCAGCGCGTCATCAAAAGAAAAGTGTAGACAAAGATGATTTCTTAGCTGCAATCGACCGTATCGTAGGTGGTCTGGAAAAGAAAACAAAAATCATGACTTCCGCCGAAAAACGTGCTATTGCACTTCACGAAGCAGGTCACGCCACCATCTCATGGTTCTTGGAGCATGCTAATCCACTGATTAAAGTAACCATTGTTCCGAGAGGACGTGCGTTAGGAGCTGCATGGTATCTGCCAGAAGAACGACAGATTACCACTAAGGAACAAATGCTGGATGAAATGTGCGCTACACTAGGCGGACGCGCTGCTGAAGATATTTTCATCGGACATATCTCCACCGGAGCAATGAATGACCTGGAAAGAGTCACCAAACAGGCTTATGGCATGATTGCATACGCAGGTATGAGTGACAAGCTCCCTAATCTCTGCTATTATAACAGCAATGAAGATTACAGCTTTACGAAACCATACAGTGAGCATACAGCTGAGCTTATAGACCAGGAAGTACAGCACATGATTAACGAACAGTACATGCGTGCAAAAGCCTTACTGCAAGAACACTGCGAAGGCCATAACCAACTGGCACAACTGTTAATTGACCGAGAAGTAATCTTTGCTGAAGATGTTGAAAAGATTTTCGGTAAACGTCCATGGACTTCCCGTTCGGAAGAAATTATGGCAGCCAATGAGCAGCTACCGGAAGCCAAACAGCTGGAAAACAGGCAGGAAAATACGGATAGTGAAAACAACTCTTCTAGTGAAAACGACTCCCCTTCACTGGAAGAAAACCAGGAAAAAGAAGAAGCATAACCAAACAAAAACCTACTAACGTGAAAAATAACTTTATTCAACGAGCAATTACGGGAATAATCTTCGTAGGAGTACTTATTGGTTGTATTCTTGGAGGTCCTATCTCTTTCACTCTATTGTTTGTGCTGATTACAGCCCTGACTATTCATGAGTTCGGGAACATCGTGAGCAAACAAACGGATGTAGAGATAAACAAACCTATATGTATGTTGGCCGGTGTATTTTTGTTTTTCGGATTTGCCTATTTAGGTGTCATGCCTGGACAAACAGAAATACTGATTCCTTACTTATTTCTTATCATATACCTGCTTGTCAGTGAGCTATATTTAAAGAAAAAGAATCCACTGAACAACTGGGCGTATGCCATGATGAGCCAAATCTACATCGCACTTTCGTTTGCGATGTTAAACGTACTAGCCTATCATTCTATTGGAAATGAAGGAGAACTGTCACATTATCAGGTACAGTACAACCCGATATTGCCGTTGTCAATATTTATTTTCACATGGATTCATGATACGGGAGCATATTGTACAGGTATGCTATTCGGGAAACATCGCTTGTTTGAACGAATTTCTCCTAAAAAATCATGGGAAGGTTCCATTGGTGGAGGAGTCTTCAGTATCATAGGAGCTATTGTAATGGCGCATTTCTTTCCGTTTATGCCAATCAGTATCTGGATAGGATTATCCCTGACCGTTGTGATATTCGGTACATTAGGAGATTTGACAGAGTCATTGCTTAAACGCACTATTGGAATAAAAGACTCAGGCAATATATTACCTGGCCATGGAGGTATGTTAGATCGCTTTGACAGCACTCTGATGGCGGTTCCAGCAGCGGTTGTTTATCTGTATATCATTTCTTTTATTGAATAATATAAGCACAGAAAAATATAACAGGTCCTTCAGTTTTACTGTAAGGACCTGTTATATTTTTGAGATAAAAGTTCAACTATGTTTCCTGCTGCCCGTTCAGAAGCTCCTTCCTGTCCAAGAATCTTAATTAACGCATCATAATTCTGCAACATTTTCTCACGAGTCATTTGCCCAGGTAGGATTGCTTCTAATTGTTGCTTCACATTTTCTACGGTCATGCCATCAGCAACCAGTTCAGCCACCACTTCACGACCAGCTATCAGATTAACCAAAGAAATATATTTAACTTTTAAAATATGTCGGCGTAAGAATGAAACCAGTTTTCCTGCAGCAGTATAATAACACACTACCTGAGGCACCCGGAACAAGGCTGTTTCAAGCGTAGCCGTACCACTGGTGACCAAAGCAGCCGTAGCATGACTTAGTAAGCTATATGTCTGCCCAAATATAATTTTAGTATCAGTCCCCATATAAGCCTGATAAAATTCGGGAGATATTCCAGGAGCCCCCGCAATAACAAACTGATATTCCGTATAGTTACGGGATACTTGTATCATTCGCTGTAGATTATCCTTAATCTCCTGTTTACGGCTACCAGCCAACAAAGCAATAATCGGCTTTTTATCCAACCCGTTACGAAAGGCAAATTCATCAAAGTTCTCGGTATATCCTTGCTCAAAACAATGTACGGCATCTACACACGGATTTCCGACATAATGAATGGGATAATTATGTTTCTTGAAAAAATCCACTTCAAAAGGCAATATAGAGAACAATTCATCCACATCTCGTTTAATATTCTTGATGCGGTATTCCTTCCAAGCCCAGATTTTAGGAGAAATATAATAGAAGATTGGAATATTCGTATGCGCTTTTATATATTCAGCTATTTTCAGGTTAAACCCCGGATAATCCACCAAAATCAATGCGTCCGGATTCCACTGAACAATATCTTTCTTACAAAAATCCATATTACGAAAGATTGTCCGCAAATGAAGCAACACCGGGATAAATCCCATGTATGCCATATCCTTATAATGCTTAACTAGTGAACCTCCTGCTGCTGCCATCAAATCGCCTCCGAAAAAACGAAACTCGGCTTTAGGGTCTTTCGCTTGCAGTGCCTTCATTAAATTAGATGCATGCAAATCGCCCGAGGCTTCACCTACAATTAAATAATACTTCATAGCTGCCAACAATTCCAATGATTCAATTGTTCCATTAAAGTATAAGCCGTTACATCTATCTGAGTAGGAGTAATGGCTACGTATCCATGCTCTAATGCCCAATGGTCAGTATCTTGTGCCTCGGGTTCATCATTCCGGTAAGAACCTGTAAGCCAATAATAATTCCCGCCTCTGGGATGAACAGCCTTTACAAACTCATTTGTCCAGACTCCGTCTGTTTGCCGACAAATACGAACTCCTTTCAGCTCCTTTACATCAGGAAAATTTACATTCAAACAGGTTCCTACAGGCAATCCATGCTGTAAGACCTCTTCTACAATACGTTGTATATAAGGAAATGTTGGTGTAAAATCAGCATCTTCCGCATGATTACAAAGAGAAAAGCCTACTGAAGGTATTTTTTTCAGACATCCCTCTATAACAACTCCCATTGTACCTGAATAGTGCACATTAACAGAAGAATTATCTCCGTGATTAATTCCTCCTATCACCATATCAGGCGTACGAGGTACTAAGTCATACAAGGCCAGTTTCACACAGTCCACAGGAGTACCCGTACAACTGTACAATGAAAATCCCGGTACCGACTCTATCTTTTTACAACGAAGCGGATACTCTGAAGTAATGGAACCGGAAGCTCCAGAACGTGGTCCAGAAGGTGCTACTACCATCAAATCGGCCATTGGCCTTAATACTTTTATCAGTTCCTGAATGCCCTTTGCGGCAAATCCATCATCATTCGACAACAACAGAAATGGTTTATCTTTCATCATATCTTTATTATCCAAACTTTTATGAGTGTAAAGTTACAACAAATCTTAATCTTACCAAACCACATCATGCAATTAGCCAAAAATATATATCTTTGCCCGCGTGAAGTTATTAACAGATGAGGTGAGTTTTCAACACTTTCCCAAAAGTCATGGAATTTTAATTGAAACTATCGTCATTTATTAGTTACTTCGCAATCAGAATAAACTGATTAATATGGGAAAAATTATTGCTTTAGCCAACCAAAAAGGAGGTGTAGGCAAAACTACTACCACTATAAATTTGGCTGCATCTTTAGCTACTCTCGAGAAGAAAGTACTAGTGATTGACGCTGACCCTCAGGCAAATGCCTCATCCGGCCTTGGTGTAGATTTGAAAGACATTGACTGTTCAATCTATGAATGTCTGATCAATCAGGCTGACATACGGGAAGCGATTTATACAACCGATATTGACGGATTAGACATCATACCTTCTCACATTGACCTGGTGGGTGCTGAAATCGAAATGCTGAATTTGGAGAACCGTGAGAAAATCATGCGACACGCGTTGGAACCGATGAAAAGCGAATACGATTACATTTTGATAGACTGTTCTCCATCTTTGGGTTTAATTACCATCAATGCCTTAACGGCTGCCGACTCTGTAATTATTCCGGTACAATGTGAGTATTTTGCGCTGGAAGGTATCAGCAAGCTTTTAAACACAATCAAGATTATCAAGACAAAACTAAATCCTTCATTGGAAATCGAAGGATTCCTGCTGACGATGTTCGACTCGCGTTTGCGTCTGGCCAACCAGATATACGACGAAGTAAAAAGACACTTCCAGGAACTGGTTTTCAAGACCATTATTCAGCGTAATGTCAAGCTAAGTGAAGCACCAAGCCACGGCATTCCTGCTATTCTTTATGATGCAGAATCAACCGGAGCTAAAAACCATTTGGCTTTAGCCAATGAAATTATAACAAGAAATAGCAAATAAGTATATGGCAGTACAAAAAAAATTTGCATTAGGACGAGGACTTGATGCTCTGATATCCAACGAAGAAGTAAAAACTTCCGGATCATCATCCATCAACGAAATAGAACTGGACAAAATATCTGTAAACCCCAACCAACCTCGTCGTGAATTTGACCCTATCGCCCTGCAAGAACTGGCTGATTCCATTGCGGAAATAGGTATCATCCAGCCTATCACCTTACGTAAACTAAATGAAGATTCTTATCAAATTATTGCAGGTGAAAGACGATATAGGGCATCCATACTTGCCGGTCTAAAAACGATTCCAGCATATATTCGCACTGCAGATGACGAGAATGTGATGGAAATGGCCTTGATTGAAAATATTCAACGCGAAGACCTGAATTCCCTGGAAATCGCACTGGCCTACCAGCATTTAATTGAACAATATGAACTGACACAAGAACGCCTGAGCGAACGCATTGGCAAAAAACGAACAACCATAGCAAACTATTTACGTCTGCTAAAATTGCCAGCCCCCATACAGGTAGCCTTGAAGAATAAGGAAATAGATATGGGACATGCGCGTGCGCTATTAACTCTAGAAGATCCTAAAACTCAGATACGTATTTTTAATGAGACGGTCGCTCAAGGGTATTCCGTGCGTAAAGTGGAAGAAATTGTAAAAGCACTAGCTAACGGTGAAAGCATAAAAAGCGGAGGAAAAACAATCTCTGCCAAAGGAACACAACTATCCGAAGAATACTCTATGCTTCAAAATCATCTGTGTAATTTCTTTGGAACGAAAGTACAGCTTTCCTGTACCAATAAAGGAAAAGGAAAGATTAGCATTCCCTTCAACAGCGATGCAGACCTGGAAAGAATTATGGAGATTCTGGATTCTTTGAAAAAAACGGAATAAACAAAAATAATTTGAGAGCACATACTTTTACATATATTCTGTCGCTTATCCTGCTATTCTGTATCCCTTTGGAGAACATGGAAGTAAATGCACAGCGAGCTCAAAAACGCAGGGAAGGTATACTGACAACTGATTCTATTCGCTCACAGAATCGGGTAGACAGCCTGACTTTGGCTGATACGACCAACCTGCAGCGAAAACTCGCATTAGAGGCATTAGAAGCCCCCGTAGACACTACAGCCTTGGCAAGACAAAACGACTCCATTCAAAATATTCAACCTCCAGCTCAGGAGAAAAAACGCTGGATACCCAATTCTAACCGTACAGTATGGTTAGGGCTCGTTATCCCTGGAGCCGGACAGATTTACAACCGAAAGTACTGGAAACTGCCTATCATTTATGGAGGTTTCGTAGGATGTGCATACGCCTTGACCTGGAACGGGCAGATGTATAAGGATTATTCTCAAGCCTATCAAGACATTATGAGTAATAATCCCAATAACAACAGCTATATGGATTTTCTTCCTCCCGGAACAAATGTCAATGACCGTTTGGAGTATTGGCAGGAAATCTTCCGAAAACGCAAAGACCTTTATCGACGTCAACGCGATTTAAGTATATTTGCATTCATTGGTGTATATCTGCTATCAGTGATTGATGCCTATGTAGATGCTGAACTGTCTGATTTTGACATCAGCAAAGACCTCAGCATGAAATGGGAACCTACCGTGTTCAACGATGCATTCCGCAACCGTCCGCAAGGAGTTGGTTTGCAATGCTGTATTAAATTTTAAAAGATGAAAAGAATAATTTTTAGTTTACTTACTGCTGCAATCTGTAACGCTTCCTCTCTTTATGCCCAACAGACAGAAAAAACGATTACCATACAAACCAATGGGCAGGAAGATGTAATAGATTTACCAGAAGGAATGATTTCTACCACGGATAGTCTGTACTTGGACTGGATTTCCAAACATTACATAAATCCAGCCGAGAACTGTACAATGACTACCCAAAATCCGGAAGTCAGCGATTCTATCTACATGGATCGTTTACAGCGCATTCCTGCCATCATAGAGATGCCTTATAATGACATCATACGAAAATTTATAGACATGTATTCTACCCGGCTCCGCCAAAAGGTTTCATTTATGCTGAGCGCCAACAATCTATACATGCCTATTTTTGAAGAAGCATTAGATTTGTACGACCTTCCTTTAGAATTAAAATATCTTCCTGTCATTGAATCTGCATTAAATCCAACTGCAACTTCTTCACAGGGTGCTGTAGGGTTGTGGCAATTCATGCTTCGCACGGGACAAGTATACGGTTTGAAAGTTAATTCACTTGTGGACGAACGCAGAGACCCTATTAAATCTACCCGCGCAGCAGCTCGATATTTGAAAGACTTATATGATATTTATCAAGATTGGAACCTCGTTCTAGCAGCTTATAACTGTGGACCAGGCACAATTAATAAAGCTATCCGCCGGGCTGGAGGTGAAAAAGACTTCTGGAAAATCTACAACTTTTTACCCAAAGAGACACGAGGCTACGTACCTGCATTTGTAGCCGCAAACTACATCATGACTTATTACTGCGAGCATTACATTAGTCCTATGGAGATGAACATGCCAGAAAGTACTGATACCGTCCATATCAACCAATCATTAAATTTGAATCAAATAGCTGAGGTCTGTAAGATTGACATTGATCAACTACGAGCACTCAATCCGGAATTTAAAAAAGATATCATTCCAGGAAATGAGAAGCCTTATGCCTTACGGCTGCCAACTCAGATGATGAGTTGTTTTATTGATCACGAAGACAGTATCTACAACTACAAACCGGAAATTTATCAGACACGTCGTAATACTGTAACTGTCAGCAACACCACTAAAGGGAAAAATAACGGAAATGCTGTATACCACCGCATCCGCAATGGCGAGACATTAGGAGGCATTGCGGCTAAATATGGGGTTAGTGTAAATCAATTACGAAGACTAAACGGAATCAAGGGAAGTAATATCCGGGCTGGCAAATCTCTACGCATCCGGTAAGAAAACCCCTCATTTGCTTGTTTGATTCGTATTTTTCTCTATTTTTGCATTATTGATTCAAAGAAAAGGGAGAGAATTATGACCGAGGAGAAACTTACGCAGGAACAAACAGATGAAAAACTGATTGATGAAGCATTTCAGGAGCTATTGGGCCAATACCTGAAAAGTAAACATCGGAAAAAAGTCGAGATAATTACAAAAGCATTTAATTTCGCCCGACAGGCACACAAAGGAGTGCGCCGACGTTCGGGCGAGCCTTATATTCTACATCCTATCGCTGTAGCACGCATCGCCTGCGTAGAAATCGGCTTAGGATCCACTTCAATTTGTTCTGCTCTACTCCACGACGTAGTAGAAGATACTGACTATACCGTAGAAGATATCGAAAACTTGTTTGGACCTAAGATTGCTCAAATTGTAGATGGATTAACCAAAATTTCAGGAGGAATCTTCGGAGACAGAGCTTCTGCACAGGCAGAGAACTTTAAGAAGCTGCTTCTCACAATGAATGATGACATCCGTGTCATTCTTATAAAAATTGCCGACCGGTTGCATAATATGCGTACCTTAGGCTCCATGCTTCCAAGCAAACAATACAAAATTGCTGGGGAAACACTCTATATCTACGCTCCTCTCGCCAACCGACTGGGTCTGAATCGTATCAAGACAGAATTGGAAGACTTAAGTTTTAAATACGAACACCCAGAAGCTTACCAGCAAATCGAAGAAAAGCTAAAGGCTACTCAAGCTGAAAGAACCAACTTATTTGAAGAATTCACAGCTCCCATTCGCGAACAATTGGATAAAATGGGACTCCCTTATCGTATTCTGGCACGTATCAAGTCTCCCTACTCCATCTGGAACAAGATGCAAAACAAACATATCACGTTTGAAGAAATCTATGACATACTTGCCGTACGCATCATTTTCACTCCTAAGAATGAAGAGGAAGAGCTGAATGACTGCTTCAACATTTATGTAGCTATTTCCCGAATCTACAAGCCTCATCCTGACCGTTTGCGCGATTGGGTCAGCCACCCTAAAGCCAATGGTTATCAAGCTCTTCATGTGACATTAATGAGCAACAAAGGGCAGTGGATTGAAGTTCAGATCAGAAGTGAGCGAATGAATGATGTAGCAGAACAAGGTTTTGCTGCACACTGGAAATACAAAGAAGGAGGAGGAAGTGAAGACGAAGGCGAGCTTAGCAAATGGCTGAAAACCATCAAAGAAATTTTGGATGATCCGCAGCCCGATGCCCTTGACTTTCTGGATACAATCAAGCTTAATCTTTTCGCATCTGAGATATTTGTATTTACTCCTAAGGGTGAAATTAAAACGATGCCTCAGAATGCAACCGCACTTGATTTTGCTTTCTCCATTCATACATTCTTAGGAAGCCATTGTATTGGAGCTAAAGTAAACCATAAACTGGTACCACTAAGCCATAAACTGCAAAGTGGAGATCAGGTAGAAATTCTGACTTCAAAATCACAGAAAGTACAACCTTCATGGATTAATTTTGCCACGACAGCAAAAGCCAAGGCTAAAATATTATCCATCCTCAAAAGGGAACGAAAGGAAGTCCAGCAGACCGGAGAAGACATGCTGCATGAATTCTTTAAGAAAGAAGGCATTGAAGCTACCGAAACGAACATCCAGAAGCTCTGTACCCTTCACAAACTAAAAACCCCTGAAGACTTGATGTACCAGATCGGACAAAAAGTTTTCATCTTAGGAGACCTAGAAAAGAATGAGTTAAAAGAAAAATCCAGCCCCACAAATTGGAAAAAATACATTGCATTTGCATTTGGAGGAGGAAGCAAACCCAAATCTCAGGATAATGCATCCTCCAAAGAAAAACCGGCATTGAATATCGACAAGAAGAAAATTGTCAAGCTTACGCCTGAAGAAATTCAGAAGCACTACATCATTGCAGACTGCTGTAAACCAATTCCCGGAGATGATGTATTAGGATATATTGACGACAACAATCGAATTATTATCCATAAGCGCCAATGCCCGATAGCCACACAATTGAAAACCAGCTTTGGCAACAGATTATTGGCTGTACAATGGGAAACAGGCAAAGCACTTAACTTCCCGGTAAATGTATACATGAAAGGAATCGATGGAATTGGAGTGCTTAACCAAGTAACAGGTATTATATCCCAACAGTTGAACGTAAATATTCACAAATTGAATATCGAGTCCAATGATGGTATTTTTGAAGGCCGAATTCAATTGTTTGTACACGATGTAGATGATGTAAATACCATCTGCGAGAATCTTAAGAAATTAGACCACATCAAGAAAGTCACCCGAATAGAAAACTTCGATGACACCATTACCGATTAAAAACTTGCTGCTGTCGTATTTCCGTTATAGCCAATCCGATAAAAAATCTTACTCAAATTCAGGGCCGGCCTCTCCGCTGAGATACCGGCCTCTTTTATTTGTAAAAAATTCCTGAGCTTTTTCATGAAATATCCGTTCATTATTTCCTGAAGACAAAACCAGATTTACCTCGACACGTACGTGACGAGGTCGTGACACATACGTGCGGAGAGGTCGACACGTACGTGTCGAGGTCTTAACACGAACGTGCTGCGACATCATCGTAAAGATATTTCCTGTACAATTTCTATTGCATCGGGCAATAATATAGAACAGCTCTATCCGAATAGAGCTTCAGATTTTTATATAGCTTTTCTGATGGAACTGACTGATAAAACGGGGAAAGTATAAGAGCTAAAAAACAAAAACCGCTGACATTCAGCGGTTTAAAATAATCATCGTGGACCTGGAGGGAGTCGAACCCTCGTCCAAACAAGGAAGCCATATGCTTTCTACATGCTTATCTCTGCCTTCGGTTTTCGTGCATAAGCAAGACCAGAGCCACCCACTTATACCTTAGTTCCTAAAATTTCATTTCAGTCGCGGAACGAGACCAAAACTATTTCCGAATTTGCTGCACCGCTAAACCAAACGCTTCGGAACAAGAGCTTTTGAGCGATGTCTCGTTTCCATCACTTTGACGGAAATAAAGCTAATCTACTGTACTTCGATTAAGCAGCGAGAGCATAGTTTTCGTTGCCAGATAATTGTTCAGCAACTGAGATTATAGTGCAAATCACTGACGCACTGCATGCTTACATACCACATCTCTCGCTGTCAAATCCAGTCAAGCCCAAGTCTGTGATATTTATCAGTTGCAAAGATATGAAATATTTGTGATTCTGCCAAAATATGACTGATTTTACGTATTTTTGACGTCCTTAATGAATTGATTAAACACAGGAATATGAAGACATTGATAGGTGTATGTATGGCTACTATGGCTTTAATAGGAAACGGTTGCATGGGAAATGCGAAACACGCGGAGTCAGTTTCCGGAGGAACAACAGACTCGTTGTATCTGCTGGTGGGTAGTTATGCCCGGGCGCAGGAGGAAGGTATCCGTGTGTATGTATTCAATCAGGAAACAGGAAAAGGGACGTTCAGGAGTGGCTTGTCCGGCATTTCGAATCCTTCTTTTCTTACTCCGTCGGCCGACGGTAGCCGGGTGTATGCGGTAGGAGAGGATGAAGGGATTTCTTCTACGGCCAATGCGCTGAGCTTTGACCGTGAGAAAGGGATGCTTTCTTTCATTAACTCTCAACCAACTCATGGGGGAGCTCCTTGTAATATTACGTTGAGTCCGAAGGAGGATTATGTGCTGACTGCCAACTATATGGGTGGAAATGTTACTGTATTTCCTTTAGGAAGTCACGGGGAACTGCTGGAAGGTGATACGCTCGCCTTTACGGGAAGCGGACCGGATAAGGAACGGCAGAGCCAGCCGCATCTGCATTGTGTGCTTTTTACACCGGATGGTCGTTTGCTGCTTGCCAATGATCTGGGTACTGACCGTATTCATGCATTTCCGGTCAGCGAAAAGAAAGGTGAGGGACTGTTGGATCGTGCGGCATCTTATGATGTACAACTGGCTCCGGGTGCCGGACCACGACATACATGCTTTGCGCCGGACGGGAAACATGCTTACCTCATTACGGAGCTTTCGGGTGATGTTATCGTGCTTTCGTACGATGAAATGAAGCTGGATACCATTCAGACTATCAAGGCTGATACGCTCGATGCGCGTGGCAGTGCGGATATTCATATTTCGCCGGACGGTAACTTTGTTTATGCTTCCAATCGCTTGAAAGGGGATGGCATTGCTATTTTCTCAGTCAACTCGGAGGACGGTACGCTGGAAAAGGCAGGCTATCAGCCTACGGGAATTCATCCGCGTAACTTTGCCATTACGCCTAATGGGAAATATTTGCTGGTGGCTTGCCGGGATACGAATGAAATTCAGATATTTGCGCGTGATGCGGAAACCGGATTGTTGCAGGATACCGGTGAGAAAATTGAAATGTCGAAGCCGGTTTGTCTGAAGTTTGTTCCGATGGACTGAGAGTAATCTGAAATTTGTTTTTTACGACATAAAAGAGGCTTGTCATTTGGGATATTCAGTAAATGTCCCTAAAAAGTAAGATGGCATATAAAGTCGATAGAGTATAATCACTTTATATGCCATTATTATTGCCCTTTTTCTGTGTTTTTTCATATAATCCTATCTGTTGGACATGATGTTCCGGAAGAAGTCTGATGACCTCTTCTGCTCCTGTCTGTAAATTCATGTCATGCCGCTTTAGCTGTTCTGCTCGTGACCTTGTCTA
>NZ_DBEXBB010000136.1:0-4337 GCF_048170425.1 Phocaeicola sp. | reverse complement strand
TTGTACTTTTGCTCCTTTCAAAAGTGTAAGTTTAAGAAAAATAATATGTTGTCAAAAGTAATTCTTCAAGCTCATATTGATAAAATTGAGACCTATTTTGACCGGGCTGACAAAATTGTGATTGTCACTCATGTATCTCCTGACGGGGATGCATTAGGGGCTTCGTTAGGGCTGTATCATTTTTTGTCTGTTCATGAAAAGACGGTAAATGTGATTGTGCCCAATGCGTTTCCTGACTTTTTACGGTGGATGCCTGGAGCGAAAGATATTATCCGTTATGATAAATATGCTGAGTTTGCCGATAAACTGATTGCTGAGGCAGAAGTGATTTGTTGCCTTGATTTTAATGCCTTGTCGCGCATTGACCGGATGGCAGATGTGGTAAGGGATGCACAGGGTAGAAAGGTAATGATTGATCATCATTTGAATCCGGAACCATTCTGTCGGGTGACGATTTCACATCCGGAAATCTCTTCTACTTCGGAATTGATTTTTAGACTGATATGCCGTCTGGGGTGTTTTGATGATATTACATTGGAAGGAGCGGAATGTATCTATACCGGAATGATGACGGATACAGGAGGTTTTACTTATAACTCCAATAATCGTGAAATATATTTTATTATCAGCGAACTGTTGTCTAAAGGCATTGATAAAGATGATATTTATCGTAAAGTGTTCAATACGTATTCAGAAGGGCGTCTTCGCCTGATGGGGTATGTGCTTTATGAGAAAATGCAGGTATATCCTCAGTTTCGTGCAGCTTTAATTTGTCTTTCAAAGGAAGAGCAGGGTAAGTTCCGTTATGTAAAAGGAGATACAGAAGGTTTTGTAAACATTCCTCTCCAGATGAAGGGAATTTGCTTTTCGGTATTCCTGCGTGAAGATACCGAGAAGGATATGATTAAGGTTTCGCTTCGTTCGGTGGGGGCATTTCCCTGTAATCAGGTGGCGGATGAGTTCTTCAATGGGGGTGGGCATTTGAATGCTTCCGGTGGAGAGTTTTACGGTACGATGGATGAGGCTGTTGGCTTGTTTAAGCAGGCTTTGGTGAAATATGAGAGCTTATTACTGAAAAATTAGTGAGAAATTTTTATTCTTGAACAATATTAGACATAATTGGACAAAATAGGAGGGGTGTTTTTGAGACATTTTACTACATTTGTCCGTGTAAAGATGCTTATAAGATGAAAAAGAATTATTTGTTATGGGCTATAACTGCCGTGATTATATTGGCGCTGCAAAGTTGTAATAACGGAAAGACCTATGCTGAGATGAAGGAAGAAGAGGCAGATGCCATCAATAAGTTTATCTTGGAAAATGACATAAGGGTTATTTCTGAGGCAGATTTTGCAGCCCAGGACTCTACTACAAAAGAAAATGAGTATGTATTGCTGGATGAGAGTGGGGTTTATATGCATGTGGTCAATCGTGGTCCAGGTAAAAATGTGCTGGAGGATGGAACATATGATATGGTAGCTCGTTTTGTAGAAGTGGCAGTGCAGACACGTAGCGATTTAGGTATGACGGCGGGAGATACATTATTGGCTAATTTTCATGTAGCGAACCCTTCTTATACCATTAAAGGAGAAGACTTTAAACTGACAATTAGCGGTGATTCCTATTCTGCTTCGTTTACCCGCAATGATTCTTACAGTATGTATGGTATGTATGGAACTGTGGCAGTTCCTTCTGGCTGGTTGATACCGTTGCGGTATTTGAAACCTGGAAGAACGAATGATGCAAGTGAGATTGCTCGTGTGAAATTGATTGTACCACACAGCGAAGGTACTTCTTCTGCTACTCAATCGGTATATCCGTGTTTTTATGAGTTGACTTATAACATGACAAGATAACCTAAATAATTAAAACCTTTATTTATGACACTTATTAAATCTATTTCCGGTATTCGTGGTACGATAGGCGGCCATGCCGGTGAAGGGCTGAATCCTTTGGACATCGTGAAATTCACTTCTGCTTATGCAACGTTGATTCGTAAGACAACAACAATCAAGTCGAATAAAATTGTGGTTGGTCGCGATGCACGTATCTCTGGTGAGATGGTGAAAAATGTGGTATGCGGTACGTTGATGGGAATGGGGTTCGATGTGGTAAACATCGGATTGGCTTCTACTCCAACTACTGAGCTTGCCGTCACGATGGAAGGTGCATGTGGAGGTATCATTTTGACTGCCAGTCATAACCCGAGACAATGGAATGCTTTGAAATTGCTGAATGAGCATGGTGAATTCCTGAATGCGGCAGAAGGAAACGAGGTGTTGCGTATTGCCGCAGCAGAAGAATTTGAGTTTGCGGACATAGAACATATTGGTAAGTATCGTGAAGACAATACATACAATCAGAAACATATAGACAGCGTATTGGCACTGAAGTTGGTAGACGTAGAAGCTATCCGTAAAGCTAATTTCCGCGTGGCAATTGATTGTGTGAACTCTGTAGGAGGTGTGGTACTGCCTCAGTTGTTGGAACAGTTGGGTGTGCAGCATGTAGAGAAGTTGTATTGTGAACCGACTGGTGACTTCCAGCATAATCCGGAACCGTTGGAAAAGAACTTGGGCGACATCATGGGATTGATGAAGAAGGGTACTTGTGATGTAGCCTTTGTGGTGGACCCTGACGTAGACCGTCTGGCTATTATCTGTGAGAATGGAGTGATGTATGGAGAAGAATATACATTGGTCACAGTGGCTGATTATGTATTGAAGCATACTCCGGGAAATACGGTTTCTAACTTGAGTTCAACTCGTGCACTGCGTGACGTGACTCGTAAGTATGGTATGGAATATAATGCTTCTGCAGTGGGTGAGGTGAATGTAGTAACCAAGATGAAAGCTACAAATGCAGTTATCGGTGGTGAAGGTAACGGTGGGGTAATTTATCCGGAATCTCACTACGGACGTGATGCATTGGTGGGTATTGCTTTGTTCCTGAGTCATCTGGCACATGAAGGAAAGAAAGTAAGCGAGCTGCGTGCTACTTATCCTAATTATTTCATTGCGAAGAATCGTATTGACCTAACTCCGGAAACGGACGTAGATGCTATTTTGGCCAAGGTGAAAGATCTTTACAAGAATGAAGAAATCAATGATATTGACGGTGTGAAGATTGACTTCCCTGACAAGTGGGTTCACCTGCGCAAGAGTAATACTGAACCGATTATTCGTGTGTACTCAGAAGCTTCTACAATGGAAGCTGCCGATGAAATTGGTAAACAGATTATGGATATTGTATATAGTCTGGCTAAATAAGTTTTTCACTGAAACATCGGCGGGTAATTCGTACGATGGAAAGTGGCAACTAGTATAGAGAATTTCTAGTGAACCCGTCATTAATGTGTAATTGATGACGGGTTTGCTTTTTGTATACGTGTTATGAAAGCAGTGTATATGATTGCCTGCGTGTGGTGTATGACTTTTTTTCATGTAGCTGCACAAGATGTTGACCTGAAAGTTTTATATAATGATAGGCTTCATCAAGTAGTCTGTCGGGTTATCAATTATACTCCGTATGAAGTGGTTTTGCAACGTTCGTCAGAAGGGAAATTTAGCGGAAGTTATCTGACTATGAAATCTCAGGATATGTATGGAAGGGGGTGTGAGAGTTATCTGGATGTACTTGACGAACCTTTTATAGTAGTATCTTCTGGAAAATGTTATGAGTGTTTGGTTACTTTAAATCCTCTAGAGGGTGAGTCTGTAGAATCAGTAAGTGTCAGTCTGTTAGCGATATATTTTCCTGCTGGAAAAGAAGCGGTCAGTGTACGTTTGACAAAACATTATCCTTATTTGTGTGTTTCTGTACCATCTGAAACTCCGCAGGTGGACTTTTACTTGCAAGTAGATAAGGAGGCTATGAAGGCGAAGTATAGGATAGTGAACCATACGAAGGATGTGGTTTATCTGGACTATTTTAATTGCTATTGCTCGGGAGTGTATGGAGAATCTCAGAAAAGACTTTCTTTCAAGAAATATCCATTAAACAGGCTGGCTATGAAGTTGGATCCTGCAATGGATTATATTTATGAGATAGATCTTTCACAATATGAGGGTGTGACTGAGCTTGAAGCTTTGATGACTGTGGCATATTATGAGGTGAAAGAACAATTGGCTATAAGGCGTATAATGAAAAAGATTGCGATTCCTCATGAAAAAAAGTAAAATGAATGCTACCTTTATTTAACGTGAGTTCGATATAAAATTAGAAAATAGACAGTTGTCCGTCATTGTCAAAATTCACATCAATGGCGGGCTTCTTCTCAAAAAAGCAGTATGCTGCAATAGCCGACAAGGAATTTGCAATGAAGTTGTTAAAAGAAC
>NZ_DBEXBB010000135.1:0-5401 GCF_048170425.1 Phocaeicola sp. | reverse complement strand
TATTTTCAAAAAATCCCTATGCATGTGAAAGGATTATCCTAAAAAATATATACTTTTGCTTTACAATTACTCAATTAAGACAAACTTTATTCCAAGATTTATGGCAAAAGAACATGTAAAATGTCTGATCATCGGATCAGGACCTGCAGGATATACAGCTGCTATTTATACCAGCCGTGCCAATCTTTCTCCCGTGCTTTATGAAGGAATACAACCAGGTGGCCAGCTTACTACAACCACTGAAGTAGAAAACTTTCCCGGCTATCCGGATGGTGTAACAGGCCCGGTGTTGATGGATGACCTGAAAAGACAGGCCGAACGTTTTGGTGCCGACATTCGCAATGGTATTGTGACTAAAGCGGATTTAAGCAAGGCTCCTTACACTTTTGTAGTGGATGATGAAAAAGAAATCACTGCCGACACTGTCATCATCTCGACTGGCGCTACAGCTAAATACTTGGGACTAGAAGACGAAAAGAAGTACGCAGGTATGGGCGTAAGTGCTTGTGCTACCTGCGACGGATTCTTCTACCGTAAGAAAACCGTGGCCGTAGTGGGCGGTGGCGATACAGCTTGTGAAGAAGCCGTGTACCTGGCAGGACTGGCCAGTAAAGTCTATCTCGTAGTGCGTAAACCCTTCCTTCGTGCTTCCAAAATCATGCAGGAACGTGTGATGAACCATCCGCACATAACCGTATTGTTTGAGCACAATGCTGTAGGCCTGTTCGGCGACAACGGTGTAGAAGGCATGCACGTGGTGAAACGTATGGGTGAAGCCGATGAAGAACGCTACGATGTGGCTATCGACGGTTTTTTCCTGGCCATTGGTCACAAGCCTAATTCCGACATTTTCAAGCCGTGGGTGAGAACTGACGAAATTGGTTATATCATCACCGAAGGCAATACACCGTGTACCGGCATTCCAGGCGTATTTGCAGCAGGCGACGTAGCCGATCCGCATTATCGCCAGGCCATTACAGCAGCCGGAAGCGGATGTAAGGCAGCCATTGAGGCAGAACGCTATTTGTCTGCCAACGGACTTCTTTGATTACTCACAACCTAAATAAAATTGCAATGAAAGTTTTTAAATTGAAAAGAACTTTTGCAGCGGTAATTTTAGTGGGAGGTGCGATGACCGCATTCGCCCAGCAAATGCCGCCTATCCCGACCGATCCCAACGTACGTATCGGTAAGTTAGAAAACGGATTGACCTACTACATCCGCCACAATGAGTTGCCCGACAATCAGGCTGACTTCTACATTGCGCAAAAAGTAGGCTCCATTCTGGAAGAAGACAACCAGCGTGGTCTGGCACACTTCCTGGAACACATGTGCTTCAACGGAACCACTCACTTCCCCGGCAACCTGCTTCGTGAATATCTGGAAACTATCGGTGTGAAGTTTGGAGCCAACCTGAACGCTTATACGTCAGTAGATGAAACCGTGTATAACATCTCCAACGTGCCAGTTATCCGTGACGGAATCGTGGATTCCTGTTTGCTGATTTTACATGACTGGGCCAATGACCTGACCCTTGACCCGAAAGAAATCGATAAGGAACGCGGGGTCATCCACGAAGAATGGCGTACACGCACAGGAGCCATGATGCGTATGTATGAAAAGGTATTCCCTGCCATGTACAAAGACAGCAAGTATGCCTACCGTCTGCCTATCGGAACGATGGAAGTGGTAGACAACTTCCCTTACCAGGCCTTGAGAGACTATTATGAAAAATGGTACCGTCCGGACCAGCAAGGTATCATTGTGGTGGGCGACATCAATGTGGACAGCATTGAAGCAAAAATCAAGAAGCTGTTCTCTCCGATTGAAATGCCGGCCAATGCTGCAGAACGTACCTACTTCCCTGTGCCCGACAATGAGGAACCTATCATTACCGTGGCTAAGGACAAGGAGCAGCAGGTGCCCATCGTATATCTGTTCCACAAGCACGATGCAGTGCCTAACGACCAGAAGAACAACATGGGTTATCTGGTAATGAACTACATGATTTCCTCTATTGAAAGCATGCTCAACAGCCGTTTGAATGAGTTGACTCAGCAGGCTAATCCACCGTTCATCGAAGCCGGTGTGCAGGATGGCGACTATCTGGTAGCTAAGACAAAGGGAGCCTTCAGTGCTTTTGCTGCAGCCAAGGAAGACGGTATCTTCCAGACTACAGAAACTTTGATGCGCGAAATTGAACGCGTGCGTCAGTTTGGTTTCACAGCCAGCGAATATGCCCGTGCGAAAGCTGATTACCTGCGCGGACTGGAATCTGCTTACAACGAGCGCAACAAACAGCGCAATGCAAGCTACGTAAATGAATACGTTCGTCATTTCATCGACAATGAACCGATTCCGGGCATTGAAAATGAATATGCTATCATGAACCAGATTGTGCCGAACATTCCGGTGGAAGCTGTCAATCAGGTAATGAAACAGCTTATCACAGAGAAAAACATCGTGTTGAGCGTGTTCTGTCCGGAAAAAGAAGGTATGAAATATCCGACGGAAGCAGAGCTGAAAGCCGTGCTCGACAAGGTGAAAGCAGAAAAGCTTACTCCGTATGAAGATAAGGTATCCGATGAACCGCTGATAAAGGAAAAACCGCAGGCCGGAAAGGTAGTGAAAACAGAACAGGGTGTGTTCGGTTCTACTATCCTGACACTGAGCAACGGTGTGCGTGTCATTCTGAAACCGACAGACTTCAAGGCCGACGAAGTACGCATGCAGGCCTTCAGTCCGGGTGGAACTTCTTTGTTCAACGATAAAGATGTATTGCAGTTCGCTTTGATCAGCCAGATTGCTTCATTGGGTGGACTGGGTAACTTCAATTCTGTAGACCTGGACAAAGTATTGGCTGGAAAGATGGCATCAGCCAGCGCGATGGTCAACACCTATTCAGAAGGATTGTCAGGAAGCTGCTCTCCGAAGGATTTGGAAACCATGCTGCAGCTGACTTACCTGCGCTTCACTGCGCCACGTATGGACCAGGAAGCCTTCACTTCTTTCATCACACGTAACAAGGCTGCTCTGGCTAACCAGGAAGCCAATCCGATGACAGCTTTCAGCGACTCTATCAACGTAGCGCTCTATAACCGTCATCCGCGTGCATTGTCTATGAAAGCCGATATGCTCGATAAGATTGATTACAACAAAGTAATGGAACTCTACAAAGACCGTTTTGCGGATGCCAGCGACTTTACCTTCATCCTGGTAGGTAACGTAGATGCAAAAACAGCTACTCCGCTTATCGAACAGTATTTAGGTGCACTGCCTGCTACCAAACGAAATGAAAAATTCCGCGATACAGGTATGGCCATCCGCAAGGGACATTTTGAAAACAACTTTGTGAAGGAACTGGAAACTCCGAAAGCTACTGTGCTGATGGTTTACTCAGGCGACTGCAAGTATGATTTGAAGAATAACCTGCAGATGAACATGCTTGGTCAGTTGCTGAACATGGTTTACCTGCGTACCGTACGTGAAGATGCCGGTGGTACATACGGTGTAAGCTGTAACGGAAGCCTGAGCAAGTATCCGACAGAAAAAGGTGCCTTCCAGGTATACTTCGATACTGACCCGAACCGTCGTGAAGAAATGGTGAAACTGATTAACGAAGGTATTCAGGAATTCATCGAAAAAGGTCCGGTTAGCGAAGACCTGAGCAAGGTGAAGGAATACATGCTGAAGACTTACAAGCAGAACCAGAAAGAAAACGGTTACTGGATGAATATCCTGAACACGTACTACTGGGAAAATCTGGATATGAATACCGGATACGAAGCCACAGTAAATGCTATCAGCGGTGACGACCTGAAAGCTTTTGCCAAGACCTTCTTCGGACAGAAGAACGAAGTGGAAGTCAGCATGAGTTCTCCGGTACAGAAATAATATACCATAGATAACCAACTTATACAGACAGCGTCTCTCCCGAAAACGGGAAAGACGCTGTTTTTTTCTGTATCCTACAGAAAAAACAAAATGAAACAATCTTCAACAGGTTCTAAAATACCCTAAGTACCTATCCATGTAACGAGGATAATATGTACATTTGTTCAAAACAAACCACTATGTACAGATACCGCTTCACTCGTTTTTCAGTGTGCATGCTGTTCGCGGTGTGCACACTTTTGCTGTCCTCGTGTGGCACACGTGCTCCGCGCGTGGATTACCGCGAACTGGCGCGTGCAGCAGTGCGACTGGAAATGGACATTGATGCCGACGACAATCATCGCCTTTACGTGGAAGTGGCCGACTGGATTGGAGTGCCCTACCGTCACGGGGGAACCACTCACCGGGGAACGGACTGTTCAGGCTTTACGGCAGCTGTCTATAAAAAAGTGTACCACAAGAAACTACAACGCAATTCCGATGCCCAGCGGACAGAAGATTGCCGAAAAATATCCAAGCGCCAGCTACAGGAAGGCGACCTGGTGTTCTTTCATAACGGACGGCGTAAACGCGTCGCCAACCACGTAGGCATTTACCTGAAAGACGGAAAATTCGTGCATGCCAGCACCAGCTCCGGCGTCATTGTCAGCCGGCTGGAAGAGCCTTACTATCGCAAGTGCTGGATGCAGGGCGGACGAGTAAAAGGATTATAAACACGCACACGGCATGAACTACTCTTTACATCTATCATACCGGCTGACTCTGATTCTATGTACGGTCGGCATCTTGCCCGCCATGAGCCAGCAACAGGAAAAAGAACTGCAACTCAACATGGATGCAGTGAAAATGATTCAATTCGATTTTAACCCGCTGCCCAAGCAGGAGAACAAACCGCTGGAAGCCCCACTGGATAAAAAGTGGATGGACTTCAAGGTCGACCTGAAAGTACCCCGCAGCTTGATTGATACTACCAAAGTGTGGAAACCGGAAAGCTATGTCCGTATGGAGCCCTATACCATCTGGACGCGTTTCGGAGAAGACCCTGTATACGATGTACTGGTGGCCGGACGGCCCAAGCAGTGGGAAATCTCCTGGACACTGAATCCTAATCGCGTGTTTAAGGATGAATACGGACGCAGCATTGTACCTTCTACCGGACGAATGTATGAAAGTGTGGGAGGCTCTGCAGGCGTAGGCATTGGCATCGGCGGACTCGACTTCATGGGCTTTATCTATGACAACATGACCCGTCGTGGACGCATGCTGGCACACAACCGCAAGCATGCCAATGCCTGGAAAACCTATGCCGACTATCAGCCCACTGCTGCCGACAGCATGAAAGTGCCGAACTTCTACCGTCAGCTCCGTAAGAAGCAGGCGGCCGATAGCACTCAGACACTGCTCACTTTTCAGCCGACTTTTTCAGGAGCCCCTCTCCTGCCCATTTACGCCGTTCCCGACTCCGTAAAGAAACAAGCGGAACCTCAACCCGATACCATAAAAGAAG
>NZ_DBEXBB010000134.1:0-4430 GCF_048170425.1 Phocaeicola sp. | reverse complement strand
TCTCTAACGGACAAAACCCACTTACGTGACCTGTTCGATAAGACTAATTTCAATGATGTCAAAGAACTCGATTGTCCCCTTTTTGAAGGACTATTTGATTAAATTTTTAACTCGTCCATTTTTATTGGACACTAATGATATTTATTATTACATAGACGCCGGTTGCTGTGAGAGCACCCGGCGTTTTGTGTGTTTAATGGGGTTTATGAAACCTCTTTCTGATAAATGGGCGATAAATATAGTAGCCTGCTATAGTGGCCAAAAATACCCCTGTACAATTAGCTATAAAATCTATCCAGTCTCCACTTCGGTTGTCTGTACAGTATGACTGTAGAATCTCAATGATTCCGCTCATCAAGACAGGAAATAGAATGCCTCCAATTGTTAATTGTATTTTTTGGATTTGTTTATGCTGAATCAGATGTTCTATCCATATGATGGAACAGAGGCCGCCATACATGCATACATGTACCAGTTTGTCGAAATTATTAATTTCTTCCAATTGGGTGTGGGGAGGAGTAAAAAAAGATAAATACCAGATGACAAGAATCGTCAAAATGGAAAATGGGTATTGTCTTAGAATCTTCATTTTGTGTAAAACTTTAATGTTTCGTGCAAAAATACGATATTTTTTGTACTTTTGTCTCTCCTTTAAATTGTAATTATAATAAAATGATTTATGCAGCATAAAAGTGAAAGAGCAAATTTTGGAAGCAAATTAGGTGCAATTCTTGCTGCCGCAGGTTCTGCGGTGGGTTTGGGTAACATTTGGCGTTTCCCTTATGAGACAGGGAATCATGGTGGGGCTGCATTTATATTGATTTATCTAGGCTGTGTCATTATATTCGGATTGCCTATAATGATAGCTGAGTTTACCATTGGCCGACGCGCTAAGGCGTGTACGGGGGGAGCGTATGAGACATTGGCTCCAGGTACTTATTGGAAGTGGGTAGGTTATGCGGGAGTGTTAACTGGTTTTTTGATATTGGGATATTATTCTGTAGTAGCCGGATGGACCTTGGAATATGTATGGCAAGCGGTTTCGTTTGGATTGTCTGGAAAGAATTCCGAAGAGTATGTATCTATGTTCCAGGATTTTTCTCAGCAGCCGTTCCGACCACTTCTTTGGTTGTTCGTTTTTATGTTTGCCACTCATTTTGTCATTGTAAAGGGTGTGAAAGAAGGTATAGAGAGATCTTCCAAAATCATGATGCCATTGCTGTTTATTCTGGTTATTCTGCTGGCTGGTTGCTCTATTATGTTGCCAGGAGCAGAAAAAGGTATCAAATTTTTGCTCCATCCGGATTTTAGCAAGGTTACTCCAGATGTTTTTCTGGGAGCAATGGGACAGGCTTTCTTCTCCATGAGTTTGGGCATGGGGTGTCTTTCTACTTATGCCTCTTATTTTGGAAAGGAAACTCGCTTGGGGCATACAGCCATGAGTGTAGGTCTGATTGATACATGTGTGGCTGTATTAGCTGGATTGATTATTTTTCCGGCGGCTTTCTCAGTGGGTATTCAGCCGGATGCAGGTCCTTCTTTGATATTTATCACCTTGCCTAATGTTTTCCAGCAGGCTTTTGCGAATGTACCGTTTCTGGCCTATATATGTTCTATTGCTTTTTATGTATTATTGGCTCTGGCTGCTTTAACGTCTACAATTTCTTTGCATGAGGTATCTACGGCCTTTTTGCATGAGAAGTTTCATTTTACGAGAGGACGTGCAGCATGCATTGTTACCGGAGGATGTCTGTTAATCGGTATTGTTTCTTCATTGGCCTTAGGAGAATGGAGTAGTGTGAAAATTGGGGGGGTGAATATGTTTGATGCTTTGGATTATTTGACAGCCAAAATTATGCTTCCAGTATGCGGTATGTTTGCAGCTGTGTTTGTCGGTTGGGTATTAGACAAAAAGATAGTAAAGGGTGAAGTAACCAATTATGGGATGTTGAAGGCTCCTTATTATCCTGTATATCTGATGATTTTAAGGTTTGTGGCTCCAATTGGGATTCTTGCTATTTTTGTGAATGAGTTGGGTTTGGTGAGCTGGTAATGTGGAAAGACTTTTTCTATTATTCCCGGTCAGAGAGGAGGGTAATTCTGCTTCTTTTAGGCTTGCTGGTTGTTGCTGGTGCTTCGTGGTTGGTATGTTGGAAAGTTTATAAGCCAGAATTTATATATGTGGAAGATTCTGCTGAAATAGATTCTTTTTTGGCTTCTGTGAAGCAACGGGAAACTTCTTATATTAAGTCTAAATATGCGCCATCGGATGTGAGGAAAGGGCAGGATACCGTTCTGTTTAATTTTAATCCGAATACGATAGATTCTTTACAGTTGAGAAAACTGGGTTTACCTTCCTTTGTCGTTCGTAATATTCTTCGTTATCGGGAAAAGGGAGGAACTTTTCGAACTCCGGAAGCTTTTGCACGAATTTATGGGTTAAAGAGGGAACAATTTTTATTACTGAGGCCTTATATTCAAATACCTTCAGGAGAGGAGACGAGGCGAGATTCCGTTTATAAGCAGGGTGAATCTTTGAAAACTATGCCAAGAATAGAAAAATATCCTGAAGGAACACTTGTCGAGTTGAATGAAGCTGATACTACTCAATTAAAGCGTATACCAGGCATTGGAAGTAGTATTGCTAAGATGATAGTTGTCTACCGTAATCGTCTTGGAGGCTTTGTACGTTTGGAACAGTTGCAGGAAGTTCCCCTCGTAGATTCTTGTCTGAATAAATGGTTTACCGTACAAGGTGTCCCTTTTCGGAAAATAAGAGTAAATAGGGATGGGTTAGATAGGCTACGTAATCATCCTTATATGGATTTTTATAAGGCAAAAGCTATTCTGGAGTATCGTCGAAAAAGAGGTGATATAAAAGGTCTCTCCCGGCTCTCTTTGTTTGAAGAGTTTACCGAGAAAGACCTTCAACGCTTGTCTCCTTATTTGTCTTTTGAGTGATTTATTTGCGTGTATAACCGGCTGCTTCAGCTATTTTTACCGGGATTTCAGTGTTGTCAATCCGGTTCTGGAATTTGTCTGCTCCAACTCCAATGGCAAAAACAGGAACATACCCAGCAGAGTGTCCTCCACTTGTCCAGCCAATCAGGGCTATTTCATTGAGGATTCGTTTTGCTTCTGCTGCAATAGGTTCATCCTGGGCATATTCACTTTTTTCCATTTTGGCCTGTTGGTTTTTCAGGCTTTTTTCGTAAATAGTTTTCAAACGAGATTCCTGTTTTTCACTTAACTTGATTTTATCCCAGAAACCAAAATTATCTTTTAAAGCTTGTTGTACAGACTCCCAGGATACCTGATTATTGGTTTTAGAGCGGAGCTGATTGATGATTTTCGTAAATCCACTTTCGCTGACTTTCTGGTTCTTTAGTGCTTGTAAGTTCAGTTCATAAGGACCTTTACCTAAAACAAACCCGCCAGTTTCGTGGTCTGCGGTGACTACAATCAAAGTTTCATCTGGGTGTTGCGAATAAAATTCATAAGCTACTTTAATTGCATTATCAAAATCTATTATTTCGTGGAAAGTGGTAGCAGCGTCATTACTATGGCAAGCCCAGTCTATTTTTCCGCCTTCTACCATTAGGAAAAAACCTTTTGACAAATCTTTGGAAAGAAAATTAATGGCCGAACGAGTGATTTCTTGCAAAGTGAGATCGTTTTTCTTTCGATCAATGGCATAGGGTATGGAAGAACGATTTGTTTTAGAAGCGGCTTCCGGTTGGAACAGAATCATTTTCTCTGCTTTTTTACTTTTTTTGAGATAATCTTTATAACCTCTGGCAATGACGTATCCGTGTTGATCTGCTAGTGAGTAAAGGTCGGTGGTCTGAGGATTTTTGTTGTCTTGAGGTTGAAGAAAATCAGAGCCTGCATAGAAATCAAAACCTGTTTCGTATAAGTCTTTTCCAATTTCGTAATAGCTTCCTCTGCCTGATGCATGTGCATAGAAGGCTGCAGGAGTCGCATGGTCTACGCTGACGCTTGTGGCTATTCCTACCCTGCATCCATATTCTTTGGCCCATGTAGCTACGCTATATACGGGTGTTTGTAAGTCTTTTAAAACTCCGATAGCTCCATTTTTTGTCTTGTCTCCTGTGGCGAGTGCAGTACCTGCAGCGGCAGAATCTGTTACTCCGTTAGTTGCAGAGAAAGTGGTTGCTACAGTAGCGTAAGGAAATTGGGTAAACTGTAAAGGGGTAATGCCGATTTTTCCTTCAAGTTCACCCAGATACAATTCAGCACCTTGTACTTGATTAACGCCCATTCCGTCGCCGATGAAATAGAATACGTACTTTGCTTGTTGTGCATCTATGCGGCAAAAAGCCAGTAAGAAGAACAAAATAGTGATAGATAATTTTTTCATAAAGCCTTGTGTTGAGATTATTTTTCTGCGAAAGTAAGAAAAAAAACAA
>NZ_DBEXBB010000133.1:0-3422 GCF_048170425.1 Phocaeicola sp. | reverse complement strand
CTGATTAAAGAATAATGAGAAAACTAGTGTGGCTGGTGGAATCTTTATGTTGCGCCTGCTTACAGAATGATGTGTAATATTATGTTTTCCTTTTAGTCGTCTTATCTGCACTAAAAGGGAAACATAAACAATAAAACTAATGTCTATGATAAAACGTGTATTATTGTCATCGTTTACTGCGATGATTTGTATGACAAGTTTATATGCAAGTGAAAAAGAGGTGCTGAGTCCTGATGGACGTTTGAAGGTAGTAGTGTCAGATGAAGGTGGAATTCCTTCTTATCAGGTATTCTATGATGGAGTAACTTTTATTGAGAAATCTCCGTTGGGTATGAAGACTACTATTGGTGATTTTACATCTTCTTTATCACTCGGTAGTGAAATCAAGGAGACCTCTATCCGGAAGAACTACCGTTTACCGAACATAAAAAAAAGTAAGGTGGAGTATGCGGCTGAATCAGTAGTCGTTCCATTTACAAAAGAAGGGAGAACTGCTTTTGATGTGGAATTTCGGGTAAGTAATAATGACGTGGCCTTTAGATATACCGTTTATCCTAAGAAGGATATTTTGTGCTGTGTGATACAGCAGGAAACTACGGGGTTTGTCATGCCGGAAGGTACGACTACTTTCTTATGTCCACAAAGCGGACCGATGGGTGGTTTCGCCAGAACTTCTCCCAGCTATGAAACTCCATATACAGTAGATGATACGATGGGAAAAAATGGTTGGGGAGAAGGATATACATTCCCTTGCTTGTTTAAAAATTCAGATAAAGGTTGGATTTTAATTTCTGAAACTGGAGTAAACAGTTATTATTGCGGTAGTCGTTTGATGGGGCATGAAGATGGGTTGTATACCATTGGTTTTCCGCAGGAAGGTGAATTTAACGGTAATGGCACGATTTCTCCGGGAATTGCATTGCCGGGTAAGACTCCTTGGCGTACTATAACCTTGGGTTCTACACTGGCTCCTATTGTAGAAACAACTGTACCGTTTGATGTGGTAGAGCCGTTATATGAACCGTCGAAAGACTATACCGCAGAATACGGTTGTGGAACTTGGAGCTGGATTATTGCCGGAGATGCCAGTATGAATATGGATGACCAAAAGCGTTATGTAGATTTTTGTGCAGCTATGGGATATCGTACGGTGCTGGTAGATGCGCTTTGGGATACACAGGTAGGTTATGATAAGATAGAAGAGCTGGCTGCCTACGCCAAACAGAAGAATGTAGGGCTATATTTGTGGTATAACTCCAATGGATACTGGAATGATGCCCCTCAAGGACCTCGTGGAAAAATGAGTAATATCATTGAGCGTCGGAAAGAAATGAAATGGATGCAACGTATAGGTATCAAAGGTATTAAGGTCGATTTCATAGGTAGTGACAAGCAGGTCACCATGCAGCTTTATGAAGACATTTTAGCTGACGCAAACGATTATGGACTGTTGGTTATTTTTCATGGATGTACCATTCCGCGTGGATGGGAACGTATGTATCCTAATTATGCGGCCAGTGAAGCGGTATTGGCCAGTGAAAACATGAATTTCTCTCAGGGAAGCTGCGATGCAGAAGCATTCAATGCATGTATCCATCCGTTTGTTCGTAATACGATTGGGAGTATGGATTTCGGAGGAAGTACTTTGAACAAATATTATAATGAGAAAAATGAACCGGGGGGACGGATGAGAGTTACGTCCGATGTGTTTGCATTGGCTACGGCAGTATTGTTTCAGAGTCCGGTGCAGCATTTTGCATTGGCACCTAATAACCTGACTGACGCTCCAGCTTGGGCCGTGGATTTCATGAAAAAAGTGCCTACTACTTGGGATGAGGTGAAGTTTATAGACGGTTATCCTGGAAAATATATTGTGATGGCACGTAAACATGCTGGTAAATGGTACGTGGCAGGAATTAATGCACAGGATGAAACTATTAAATTGAAAATAGATGTATCTTCATTGTTTGCTGCGGGAGAAGTCGTTTATCTGTACGAAGATAACGATAAACTGATAGGTTCTGTAAAGGAAAAAGTTATCAGTAAGAAACAGATAATGAACCTTTCAGTTCCTAGAAACGGAGGTGTAATGATTACTCGGAAATAAATTGTTAATATTGGAATGATGGAAGTATGATTGCAGAAGTCAACATTCTTAACAACTGGTGGATGGGAAGGGTGGAAGACTTTTGACAGTGAAATTAAGACTACTGTTATTGGAATTCATGATGTATACTTTGTATGTTGTGAACACAAAGGATGCAAACTATTTAATCTTGACTGGTGTGAGTTTTCTAATTGATGGATTTTTTTAGATTAATGAATTATGAAAAATATATGTAGTGTTTTGTTTTTTATAGTTAGTATATTGGGGCATATGGAATGTACAGCTACAACATTTAAAGATGGCTCATTCTATACAGGTGTATATAAAAATCTGTTTAAAGAATATTTAGGTATATCAGATGGAGAAACTGACAAGAGAATGGGTGATATATGGAATCATTTTTTTGTAAATCCTATAACCAAAGTTTATTTTGAAGATTCTGATACAACCGCATATATATTGGATACAGGAAATAATGATGTACGTACTGAAGGCATGTCTTATGGGATGATGATAAGTGTACAGATGGATAGACGTACGGAATTTGACCGTATTTGGAGATGGGTTAAAAAGAATATGCATTATAAGTCAGGTAAGTGGCAAGGTTATTTTGCATGGCAATGTAATACTGATGGCAGCAAAATAGGAGTGGAACCTAGTTGCGCTACTGATGGAGAAGTATATTTTATTACATCTTTGTTTTTTGCTTCACACAGGTGGGGAAATAATGGAGAAATAAATTATGAAAAGGAGGGGCAGAAGATTCTTTTTGATATTATGTCAAAAGGAGATAAAGGAGAAATACGCAATATGTTTAATACAGATTCTTTTTTAATAACCTTTGTTCCTAAAGGAGAAATGTGGAACTTTACTGACCCTTCATATAACTTGCCTGCTTTTTTTGAATTATGGGCTTTATGGAGTAATTCAAATAAAAACTTTTGGGGTAAGACTCCTGATGCTGCACGAAAATTATTAGTCAAAGCTTCACATCCTATAACTGGGCTTTTTCCTGATTACTCATGTTTTGATGGTACTCCACATCAACCTGATTGGAAAAAAGACTATGATGCGAAGCGTTATCAGTACGATGCAATACGTTGTGCAATGAATGTGGGGATGGATTACTATCTGTTTGGAAAGGATAAGGTTAACCAATCTGATATGATGGAACGTTTATTGAGTTTTTTTGAATCGGATGGTTTTAAACATGGACAGTTTGATTTGAACGGTAATAATCCAACTGGAGAATATTCGGCTGGTATGGCAGGTGCTAATGCTGTTGGTGCCTTTGCTTTAAAAGATAAGACTCTAA
>NZ_DBEXBB010000132.1:0-5373 GCF_048170425.1 Phocaeicola sp. | reverse complement strand
TGTCGCCCGATTTATATAGTATTGCGACTTGGGAAAACTTGCTACATATAAAATAGAATTGAAGAACATGATGGAAAACTCGGCTCATTATGAGTTTTCATTGACGAATCAGTTCTTTGCAGATATTGATGCTCCAGAAATTCAAAAAGGAAAGCTGCAAGTGCAGTTGGATGTGAAGAAAACGATGGGTGTTTATGTCCTGAATTTCCATATTGAAGGTTCAGTAGTTGTGCCGTGCGATCGCTGCTTGGATGACATGGAGTTATCGGTAGTGACGGATGATACGTTGAAAGTAAAACTAGGAGCTGCTTTTTCAGATGAGGACGATATAGTGATTGTACCGGAAGAAGACGGCTATATTAACGTTGCTTGGTTTATGTACGAGTTTATCGCATTGAGTATACCGATGAAGCATGTGCATGCTCCTGGAAAATGTAATAAAGGTGTGATGGGAGCATTAAACAAACATTTGCGCACTTCTGCTGATGAAGAGGAGGGAATGGATGACTTCCTGGATGAGGACGTCATAACAGATGAACCCTTAGAAGCGCGTAAGATAGATCCGAGATGGAACGAATTGAAGAAAATATTAGATAATAATTAAATAACAGTTTAGAAAAATGGCACATCCTAAAAGAAGACAATCAAAAACGAGAACTGCGAAGAGAAGAACTCATGACAAGGCAGTTGCTCCTACTTTAGCTATTTGTCCAAACTGTGGCGAATGGCATGTTTATCACACAGTATGTGGGGCTTGTGGTTATTACAGAGGTAAATTGGCAATCGAAAAAGAAGCTGCTCTTTAATAACTTGACGCTTTGTAGAACATCTTTACATGTTCCAGGGAAATTAAAGCCGGAGAGCCATTTCGGCTCCCCGGCTGTTTTTTATAGGCCACGAAATTAAGAAATGATGGAAAAAATAAATGCTGTAATTACAGGAGTCGGTGGATATGTACCTGATTATGTCCTGACAAATGAGGAATTGTCGAGAATGGTTGACACCAACGATGAGTGGATTATGACTCGTATCGGGGTGAAAGAAAGACGTATCCTGAACGAAGAAGGTTTGGGAACTTCGTATTTGGCCCGTAAGGCTGCCAAGCAATTGATGCAGAAAACGGATTCTGATCCAGCTTCTATTGATTGTGTGATTGTGGCTACGACAACTCCTGACTATCATTTCCCTTCTACTGCTTCTATTCTTTGTGACAAACTGGGGCTGAAGAATGCGTATGCATTTGATTTGCAGGCAGCTTGTAGCGGATTCTTGTATGCCATGGAAACTGCAGCCAGCCTGATTCAGTCTGGTCGTCATAAAAAAATTATCATTGTAGGCGCAGATAAGATGTCTTCAATGGTAAACTATGGAGACCGTGCGACATGTCCGATTTTTGGTGACGGAGCTGCGGCTTGTATGGTAGAAGCTACTACAGAGGACTATGGTATCATGGATTCTATTTTGCGTACAGATGGTAAAGGGCTTCCATTCCTACACATGAAAGCAGGTGGTTCAGTTTGTCCTCCTTCTTATTTTACAATTGACAATAAGATGCATTACTTGTATCAGGAAGGGAGAACGGTATTCAAATATGCTGTATCAAATATGTCTGACGTAACAGCTCAGATTGCAGAACGAAATGGCTTGAATAAGGATAATATCAACTGGATTGTACCTCATCAGGCGAATCTGCGAATCATTGATGCGGTTGCTTCTCGTTTGGAGGTTCCATTGGATAAGGTGATGGTTAATATCCAGCGCTATGGTAATACCAGTGCTGGAACTCTGCCACTATGCTTGTGGGATTATGAAAAGCAACTGAAGAAGGGTGATAATATCATTTTCACTGCGTTTGGTGCAGGATTTACCTGGGGGGCCAGCTATGTGAAGTGGGGTTATGACGGAAATAAATAAAGAAAAAATTAACACTACAGATAAAAAACGCATCCCAATCGATGCGTTTTTTTGTCTGTGAACTACTTTTTACTTATGCACAAAGCCGGATTTGTGAATATTGTAGGTAATCCGAATGTCGGAAAATCTACTTTGATGAACTTGCTGGTGGGGGAACGTATCTCTATCGCGACTTTCAAGGCTCAGACAACTCGCCATCGTATTATGGGTATTCTTAATACGGAGGATATGCAGATTGTCTTCTCTGATACTCCGGGGGTATTGAAGCCTAACTATAAACTTCAGGAGTCTATGCTCAACTTTTCGGAGTCGGCACTGGTGGATGCAGATGTGTTGCTGTATGTTACTGATACGGTGGAAAAACCGGATAAGAATGCAGAGTTTATGGAAAAGGTGCGCAACTTGAAGGTGCCGGTTTTGCTGCTGATTAACAAAATTGACCTGACCAACCAGGAGGATTTGGTTAAATTGGTAGAGGAATGGCACGAGATGCTACCTGAGGCGGAAATTATCCCTATCTCTGCAATAGCTAAATTCAATGTGGATGTGGTGATGAAGCGCATTAAGGAACTCTTGCCAGATTCTCCCCCCTATTTTGGAAAGGATCAATGGACGGATAAGCCTGCTCGTTTTTTTGTGACAGAGATTATTCGTGAAAAGATTTTGTTATATTATGACAAGGAGATTCCTTATTCAGTAGAGGTCGTAGTAGAACAGTTCAAGGAAGACGAGAAAAGTATCCATATCAATGCCGTAATTTATGTGGAACGTGATTCTCAGAAAGGTATTATTATCGGGCGTCAGGGAAAAGCTTTGAAGAAAGTGGCTACTGAAGCACGTAAGACATTGGAACACTTCTTCCGTAAATCCATTTATCTGGAGACATTTGTCAAGGTAGATAAGGATTGGAGAAGTTCTGACAAGGAGTTGAAAAATTTTGGTTATCAATTGGATTAATATCGGCTGCGAAGCCGTAAATGAAGATAATTATGGGAAATTTAGTTGCGATTGTGGGACGTCCCAATGTGGGAAAGTCGACACTGTTTAACCGTCTGACTAAGAGCCGTCAGGCGATTGTGAATGAACAGGCCGGTACAACCCGCGACCGACAGTATGGTAAGTCGGAATGGCTGGGAAAAGAATTCTCTGTGGTAGATACCGGAGGATGGGTAGTCAACTCGGATGATGTGTTCGAGGAGGAAATTCGCAAGCAGGTAATGCTGGCAATTGATGAAGCCGATGTCATTCTGTTTGTGGTAGACGTAATGAACGGAGTTACCGATTTGGATATGGAAGTAGCCGAAATCTTGCGCCGTTCTAAAACTCCTGTACTTTTAGTAGCAAATAAAACGGATAATAATGACCTGCAGTATAATGCGGCTGAGTTTTATTCCTTAGGTTTGGGCGATCCTTACTGTGTTTCTGCTTTGAGTGGAAGCGGTACAGGTGACTTACTGGATTTGATTTTAAGTAAGTTCAAGAAGGAGGCACCTGAAATTTTGGACGATGATATCCCTCGCTTTGCGGTGGTAGGACGTCCGAATGCCGGAAAGTCGTCTATCATCAATGCTTTCATTGGAGAAGACCGTAATATTGTGACAGAAATAGCGGGAACTACGCGTGATTCTATCTATACCCGTTACAATAAGTTTGGTTTTGATTTCTATCTGGTTGATACAGCCGGTATCCGTAAAAAGAATAAAGTGAGCGAGGATCTGGAGTATTATTCTGTAATCCGCTCCATCCGTTCAATCGAAAATTCGGATGTATGTATTCTGATGCTGGATGCTACACGTGGTATCGAAGGTCAGGATTTGAACATCTTCTCTTTGGTGCAGCGAAACCAGAAAGGACTTGTGGTAGTTGTCAACAAATGGGACCTGGTTGAGGATAAAACGGCTAAGGTAATGAAAGGATATGAAGATGCGATTCGCAATCGTCTGGCTCCTTTTACTGACTTTCCGATTGTCTTTACATCAGCCTTGACAAAACAGCGTATTCTGAAAGTGCTTGAATTGGCGAAGGAAGTTTACCAGGCACGTACGACAAGAATTCCGACTGCTCGTTTGAACGAAGAGCTTCTGCCATTGATTGAGGCTTATCCGCCACCTTCAAATAAAGGAAAGTATATCAAGATTAAGTATATCACTCAGCTGCCCAATACGCAGATTCCTTCATTTGTGTTCTTTGCCAACTTACCGCAATACGTGAAAGAGCCTTACCGTCGTTTCCTTGAAAATAAGATTCGTGAACGATGGAAGCTTTCGGGTACTCCAATAAACATCTTTATTCGTCAGAAATAAACGGTGAAAACATAGAATCTCTTGTTGTTACTTGCGTAATATAAGGACAACAAGAGATTTTTTTTGATAAAAATCGGTGCTTCTCTTGTGTATTCAGAAAATCGTGTTTATCTTTGCAGACGCAAACGAAAAACAAATGCCCAGATGGCGGAATCGGTAGACGCGCTGGTCTCAAACACCAGTGGAGTAACATCCATCCCGGTTCGACCCCGGGTCTGGGTACAAGAAAGAAAGCTAAGTATTTGATAATTCAATACTTAGCTTTTTCTTTTTATCGGAGATGTTCCCAAATTGTTCCCAATCATCCTTATGTATTCCACCAAAGATGGGCGTTTACTTCATGCCATCTATTACCTTTAGTATAGAATCGGGCTTTTCTACCATTCGCAATACAGAATCTGAATCAAATCCCATATATTCTATATAGGTTCGTATTAACTCATAATGCTCTTTGGCATATTTTGTATCTATGGCACGTGTAGCGTTGAAACAAATAGGTTCATGATGTGCTATTCGGTTACGAAATTCACGGATGGCAGTTAGTTGGTTGTAGATGTCTGTTTGCTTTAAACCATGCGCTTTGTTGGGGAATATTTGAAGAAGCGTTTTTCCTCCTATGCGGTAATTGCGTCTTGTAAACAGATAAGTCCAGAAACCAAATGTAAAGGAAGCTACCATCTTATCGTTGTTGTACACTCCCATATTTGTATAAGTGCGCTGTATGCGTACTATTTCGGAAGCTTCCTGTTCCAGCAATCCATTGGGTCTTGCTTGGTTGATTATCCAATTATCATCATTGAAGTATTGTTTGTAGTGAGCGTTTATAGCATTGCGTAGCATTATCTCAAACATACCGATAACCCCATAAAAACGTTGGCTCAACTTGATGTTACATTGGTATAGGCGCAAGGTTTTGGCTTTTTCATAGCCACTTGCTTGTGCGTATTTATTTAATCTTGCAGGGGATAGTACCTGCAAACATTCGTCATATTTCATTTGGTATAAGTTTAAAAGTTTAAAAGCAAGACTTTTCTTGCAAATATAGAAATTAATGCCTATATTTGCAAGCGTAAGACCCTGTTGTCCCTGCTGAACAAGCAAACTTCAGGGTTATTGTTTTTTATCTGGGTTCTATTATACGTTTTTGATTTTAAAA
>NZ_DBEXBB010000131.1:0-5429 GCF_048170425.1 Phocaeicola sp. | reverse complement strand
TTTTCATTTTAAACTAAAGATTAAAAACGGCAAGTACAAATCTATAAAAGTTTCAGGAGGGAACAAGCTATGTAACGGGCTTTTTATACCTTTGCAACATGAAAAAATTCGTGGATGTCATAGTACCCCTGCCCATTGCCAGCCAGTACACGTATTCGCTTCCGGAAGGTATGGAAGCGAGCATACAGCCTGGCTGCCGGGTCATCGTGCCTTTCGGACCTAAAAAATTTTATACGGCCATTGTTACCAAAGTACACGAAACAGCTCCGGAGGCGTATGAAACCAAAGACATCTCGGAAGTGCTCGACTCACGCCCGGTTTTGTTAGGGCAGCAGTTTTCTTTCTGGAAATGGCTGGCCGACTATTACCTCTGCACGTTGGGAGACGTGTACAAGGCAGCCCTGCCTTCGGGCATGAAACTGGAAAGCGAAACACTGGTGGAATACAATCCGGATTTTGTGGCCTCAGAACCGCTCCCTCCACGGGAACAGCGTATTCTAGACTTGCTCAGTGCCGACCCGGAGCAATGCGTCACCCAACTGGAAAAAGCCAGCGGCATGAAGAATTTGTTGCCAGTCATCAAATCGCTGCTGGAGAAAGAGGCCATCTGCATCAAGGAAGAAATCAAGCGAAGCTACAAACCACGCACAGAAGTACGGGTACGACTGACAGAAGCGTTGCAAAACGAACATCACCTGCACATTCAGTTTGATTTACTGGCACGAGCCCCCAAGCAACAAGCCATCCTGATGAAATACCTTGAATTGTCGGGATGGAACGCCGAAGGGAAAAATATCCGGGAAGTCAGCAAGAAGGAGTTGCTCGATGCTTCCGGACAGACGCAATCCGTCTTCAAGAACTTAGTAGACAAACAGATACTGGAGACGTACCTGCATGAGATTGGCCGACTTACGGGAGACCACGCGGAGACGGTTCCGCTACACACCCTGAGCCCCGCACAGCAACGGGCTTTTTATGAAATTCTGACTTCCTTCCAGACTAAGAACGTATGCCTGCTCCATGGCGTGACGGCCAGCGGAAAGACAGAAATCTATATCCATCTGATAGAAGAAGTGCTGAAAGCCGGAAAGCAGGTACTCTACCTTCTTCCGGAAATTGCCCTGACGACCCAGATTACCGAACGGTTACGACGGGTATTCGGCAAACGCTTAGGAGTATATCACTCTAAGTTTCCGGATGCAGAACGGGTGGAAATCTGGCAAAAGCAACTGACCGAACAAGGTTATGACGTAATATTGGGAGTCCGTTCCTCGGTATTCCTTCCGTTCCGGCGACTGGGACTGGTCATCGTGGACGAGGAACATGAAACGAGCTACAAGCAGCAGGACCCTTCCCCACGCTATCATGCACGGAATGCCGCCATCATGCTGGCTTCCATGTACGGAGCCAAAACCCTGTTAGGTACGGCCACTCCCAGCCTGGAGAGTTATTATCATGCCCGAAACGGGAAATACGGTCTGGTGGAACTGACCGAGCGCCATCAGCAGATTCAGTTACCACACATTGAGTTAGTGGACATCAAGGAACTGACCCGTAAGAAACGGATGACGGCACAGTTCTCTCCACTTTTATTACAGAAAATACGGGAAGCACTGGAGCAGAAAGAACAAGTCATCTTGTTCCAGAACCGACGGGGTTTTGCCCCGATGATTGAATGCCGCACCTGCGGATGGGTACCGCGTTGCAAGAACTGCGATGTGAGTCTGACCTATCACAAAGGACTTCACCAGCTGACGTGTCACTATTGCGGCTATACTTACGCCGTGCCTACAGCCTGTCCGGCTTGTGGAGGAGTGGAACTTATGAACCGCGGATTCGGCACGGAAAAAGTTGAAGACGACATCAAGCAGATTTTTCCGGAAGCCAAAGTGGCCCGAATGGATCTGGATACTACCCGTACCCGCACGGCTTACGAGCGCATCATCAACGACTTTGAAGAGGGGAAGACAGACATTCTGATTGGTACGCAGATGATTTCCAAAGGACTGGACTTCGACCGGGTAAGCGTGGTAGGTATCCTGAATGCCGACTCGATGATGAATTATCCCGATTTCCGGTCGTACGAACGGGCGTTCCAGCTCATGGCACAAGTGGCCGGAAGAGCCGGACGAAAAAACAAGCAGGGACTGGTGGTGCTTCAGACGAAGTCGCCGGAGAATCCGCTCATCCATCAGATTATGGCCAACGATTACACCCGTTTGTATCAGGAACAGATGGAAGAACGCAGCCTGTTCAAATACCCTCCTTTCTACCGGCTGATTTATGTATATTTGAAGCACCGCAAGGAAGACATCCTGAATCAGGCAGCCGACCTGATGGCCGCTCACCTGCGACAAGGCATGGGCGAACGGATATTAGGTCCGGACAAACCACCCGTGGCACGGATACAATCGCTTTTCATCCGGAAGATTGTCATCAAGATAGAGCAGGAAGCTTCCATTAGCAAGGTACGCCGCTACCTGACACAAGTACAACGCACCCTCATAGAAGATGAGCGCTTCCGCTCACTGATGGTATATTATGATGTAGACCCTACCTAAACCCTATACACATGAAGATAGAATTAGATGTACATACGCACACCATTGCCAGCGGACATGCCTTCAGCAGTCTGCAGGAAATGGCACGGACAGCCGCCGACAAAGGTCTGAAAATGCTCGGCATCACAGAGCATACGCCGGGAATTCCCGGAAGCTGTCACCTGATTTACTTCCGCAACCTGCACGTGGTACCGCGGCAGATGTACGGCATCGAACTCCTGCTTGGGGCGGAAATCAATATCCTCGACACACAAGGCACGCTTGACCTGGATGAATTCCACATGAACTTGCTGGATTTGCGAATCGCAGGTATTCATTCCTTGTGCTACACGCCGGGAACTCCCGAAGAAAATACGCAAGGGATGATTAAAACCATCGAGAATCCTTACACCCACATCATCAGCCATCCGGGTGACGGTACGGCCAAGCTGCTTTTTGAACCGATTGTGCAGGCCGCAAAGGCCCATCACACCCTGCTGGAAATCAACAACAGTTCCTTAAAGCCTTGCCGCAACAAAGTGGAGGCAAGACCCAACAATTTAGAGATACTCCGTCTCTGCAAACAATACGAAGTTCCGGTCATCCTTGGAAGTGATGCACACATCTCATTCGACATTGCGACCTACGACCATGCCCTAGAGCTGGTCAAGGAAACCGAGTTTCCGGAAAGCCTCATCCTGAATACGGATGTAGCACGTTTTAAACAGTATTTACACCTTGATAAATGATGAAACAAAAAATATTATTCGTCTGTCTTGGCAACATCTGCCGTTCCTCTTCTGCCGAAGAAATCATGCGTACGCTGGTGCGCCGGGCAGGAAGAGAAAAAGAGTTTGAAATTGATTCCGCAGGCATCAGCGGTTTCCACGAAGGAGAACTGCCCGATGAACGTATGCGGGCTCACGCCAGCCGTAGAGGCTACCAGCTGACCCATCGCTCACGTCCGGTGCGCACGGAGGATTTCTATCACTTCGACTGGATTTTAGGTATGGACGACCGCAACATCGATGCTCTGCGCGACAAAGCGCCCGACGTGGAAAGTGAACAGAAGATTCACCGCATGACCGATTTCTGCCGTACCAAAATCATCGACTATGTGCCTGATCCCTATTATGGAGGCGCTCAAGGCTTCGAGAATGTGCTCGACATCCTGGAAGATGCCTGTGAGGGACTGCTGACACATTTGTCTGAAGAAAAGAAATAACTTGAATACTTATTAAATTCCAATACCATGAGTCAAACCATTGCACCTTTTGCCCGCCCGCTGTATGTGATGACAAAACCCGTAGGCGCAATCTGCAACTTAGCGTGCGACTATTGCTACTACTTGGAAAAGGCAAATTTATATAAAGACATTTCCAAGCACGTAATGAGCGATGAGCTGTTAGAGAAATTTATCCGTGAATACATCGGTTCTCAGACCATGCCGCAGGTACTCTTTACCTGGCACGGAGGAGAGACCCTGATGCGCCCGCTCAGTTTCTACAAACGGGTGATGGAACTACAGCAGAAATATGCCGACGGACGTACCATCGATAACTGCATCCAGACCAACGGTACCTTGCTGACGGATGAATGGTGCGAATTCTTCAAGAAGAACAACTGGCTGGTGGGCGTGTCCATCGACGGGCCACAGGAGTTTCACGATGAATATCGCAAGAACCGTCAGGGACGTCCGTCATTCACCAAGGTAATGCAAGGCGTCCAGTTACTGAAAAAGCACGGAGTGGAATGGAACGCTTTGGCCGTAGTCAATGATTTCAATGCGGACTATCCGCTGGACTTCTATCATTTCTTCAAAGAAATCGACTGCCACTACATCCAGTTTACACCGATTGTAGAGCGTATCAGTCCCCATGCCGACGGCCGTCACCTGGCCAGTCCGCTACAAGAAGACGAGAAACTAGCCGATTTCTCCGTATCACCGGAACAATGGGGTAACTTCCTCTGTACCTTGTTTGACGAATGGGTACGCGAGGATGTGGGCAATTTCTTCATCCAGTTGTTCGACTCCACCCTGGCCAACTGGGTAGGTGCGCAGCCGGGTGTCTGCACCATGGCCAAGACTTGCGGGCATGCCGGTGTCATGGAATTCAACGGCGACGTATATTCCTGTGACCACTTTGTATTTCCGGAATACAAGTTAGGCAACATTCATGAAAAGACACTGGTAGAAATGATGTACAGCGAACGTCAGATGAAGTTCGGGCAAATGAAACAAGACTCACTCCCCCGCCAGTGCAAGGAATGTGAGTTCCTCTTTGCCTGCAACGGTGAATGTCCGAAAAACCGCTTCGCTCACACAGCCGACGGTGAGCCGGGGCTGAACTACCTGTGCAAGGGATACCATCAGTTCTTCCGGCACGTAGCTCCTTACATGGATTATATGAAAAAAGAATTGCTGGCCGAACGTGCTCCGGCCCACATCATGGAAGCCATCAAAAAAGGAGAGCTGTAAAGCCCTCCTTTTTTATAGCTGTCTGAATATATATCACACCTCAATCGTTCTTCAACAACACATTCTGAATGGCCTCCTTCAGGTTCTTCTTAGGCAAGGCTCCCTGTGCCATCTGCGGAGTACCGCTCATCGGCACAAACAGTAGGGAAGGCACGCTGCGGATACCAAACAAGGCTGCCAGTTCTTCCTCTTCGTCTACATTTACCTTATAGATGTCTACCTGCCCGGCATATTCATCGGCCAACTCATCCAATACCGGAGCCAGCATCTTGCACGGACCACACCAGGTGGCATAGAAATCAATCAAGGCCGGACGCTCACCCAGGAATTTCCATTCGTTCGGATTCGCTTCATAGTTTGCTACTCTTGTCAAAAAATCTGCTTTGGTTAAATGTACTGCACTCATATTC
>NZ_DBEXBB010000130.1:0-7473 GCF_048170425.1 Phocaeicola sp. | reverse complement strand
AGAATTCTGCAAATTAAAATCTTAATAAGAAAGATACTTATAGTATCTACATATCATAACCTAATTTTCCATTGCAAGATAAGCTCTTTACATAGAAAACCAAATCAAACAGTTGACTAGCAACCTGAAATTTCGTATTTTTGCCCAATCAATTGAAATTACGTAATTTTATCAAGATGAATCAAGAATTCGAGCTTATCGCCAAGACCTTCCAGGGACTGGAAGAAGTTCTGGCACAGGAACTCACGGAATTAGGAGCCAGCAACATTGAAATCGGACGACGTATGGTTTCTTTCACCGGAGACAAAGCCATGATGTATAAGGCTAATTTCTGCCTTCGTACTGCCATCCGTATCTTAAAACCTATCAAACATTTTACTGCGAAGACTGCCGACGAAGTGTATGAGGCCGTAAAGAGTATCGCATGGGAAAACTATCTGGACAACATGAGTAGTTTCTCAGTAGATGCCGTAGTGTTCTCCAATGAATTCCGTCATTCTAAATTCGTGGCATACAAAGTGAAAGATGCGGTAGTCGACTATTTCCGCGAAAAGACAGGCAACCGTCCTTCTGTACGTATCAGTAACCCGGATTTGGCTATTCACATCCATATTGCAGAGGAAGAGTGTACACTTGCCTTGGATAGTTCAGGTGAATCACTTCACCGTAGAGGATACCGCCAGGAACAGGTGGAAGCACCGTTGAACGAGGTATTGGCAGCCGGTATGATTCTGATGACGGGCTGGAGAGGCGAATGTGACCTGATAGACCCAATGTGCGGTTCAGGAACTATACCTATCGAAGCTGCTTTGATTGCACGCAATATCGCTCCGGGTGTATTCCGTAAAGAATTCGGATTCGAGAAATGGAAAGACTTTGACCAGGATTTGTTTGACGCCATCTATAACGATGATTCACAGGAACGTGAATTTACTCATAAGATTTATGGATACGACAACAATCCGAAAGCAAACGAAATTGCTCAGCATAACGTGAAAGCTGCAGGAGTAAGCAAGGATGTCATCCTGAAAATCCAGCCGTTCCAGCAGTTTGAACAGCCTGCACAGAAAAGTATTATCATCACCAACCCTCCTTACGGAGAGCGTATTTCTTCAGAAGACCTGCTGGGACTTTACCAGATGATTGGTGAACGCTTGAAGCATGCATTCACCGGAAACGACGCCTGGATTCTGAGTTACCGTGACGAATGCTTTGACCAGATTGGACTAAAAGCTTCTATAAAGGTACCTTTGTTTAATGGAGCATTAGAATGTCAGTTCCGTAAATACCAGTTGTTTGACGGGAAATACAAGGAATTCCGTTCCGACAACAGTGACAAGGAGTTTAAGCCGAAACGTGAAGAAAGACCGGCACGTCCACGCCGTCAGGGAGAAAAAGTGGAATACGGCCGTAAGGAGCGCAAAGACGGAGGTCGTGGAGAACGGAAAGAAGGTTTCCGCAGCGACCGTAAAGAAGAATTCCGTAGAGATGCTGACCGTAAAGAAACATTCCGCGGACGCAAAGCAGGCGACGGAAAGGAATTTACCCGTGAACGTCGTAAGGAATTCAAATATAAAGAAGAGTCTAAACCGCGTACTCCACGTCCTTCTACAGACGACGGACGCCCGAAAGCAGCTCCTGCCCCACGCTACATGCACAGACGCCGCAACGAGGAAGAAGGAAACTCACAAGATTAAAAACGAACAGAACATGAAACGTATATTCTTTTTATTCTTTTTGTGCAGTATGACCACTCTCGCCACTTTTGCCCAGGAAAAGAAAGCCTATACACTGGAAGATGTAATTCCAGGCGGAAATAATTATTTTAACCTGGTTCCCAAGAACATCCCGGGATTGAAATGGTGGGGAGATGTATGTGTGCGTGCGGACGTAGAAAACATCCGCAGCATTCAGTTGAAAGATGGCAAGGAAACCATACTTGTCACACTGGAAGAGGTAAACCAAGCCATTGAAAAAGGAGAAAAGCCTTATCAGCCGTCGCATGAGTTAAAACCGCTCCACAGCCTGATGTCGGCTTCACTTCCTTGGGCAGAACGTAAAGTCATTGTATTTCAGCAAAACAGCTATTGGGTGGAATATGATTTCGGACAGAAAAAAATTACAAACTTATTCTGCCTGAACGAAAATGCTGCTAATCTTGACTTCTGCAAAACAAATCAGAAAGTGGCCTACACCGTTGGTAACAGTTTGTTCGTAACCAGCGAAGGAGAGGAAAGTTGCCAAATTAACCCTTCACAAGCAGAAAAAGGTGTAGTTTACGGACAAGCTGTACACCGCAACGAATTCGGTATTTATAAAGGTACATTCTGGAGCCCGAAAGGAAGCTACCTGGCTTTCTATCGCATGGACCAGAGCATGGTCACGGATTATCCTCAGGTAAATACATCGACTCGTATCGCAACTCTTGAGTCGGACAAATATCCGATGGCAGGAATGACCAGCCACAAAGTGACTGTAGGGGTGTACGATATAAAGACTGGAAAAATAATTTACCTGCAGGCAGGCGACCCAACCGACCGTTATTTTACCAATATCAGTTGGTCACCCGATGAACAGCATATTTATGTGATTGAACTGAACCGTGACCAGAATCACGCACAACTTGTATGCTATCAGGCCGCCACTGGTGAACGGGAAGGCGTATTGTATGAAGAAAAGAATCCCAAATATGTGGAACCTCAACATCCTCTGGTATTCTTGCCGTGGGATGAAAGCAAATTTATTTACCAAAGTCAGCGCGACGGTTTCAACCACTTGTATCTGATGGATATAAAATCAGAAGGAGAAGGTGTATGGAAAAATGGTAAACTGGAAGGTAGTACCTATCTGGAACACCTGAAAGTAACACCTTTGACCCAAGGTGACTGGCTGGTGCAGGATATTCTGGGATTCAACAAGGGAAAGAAAGAGGTGATTATCAGTAGTACGGAAATATCTCCACTGCAAACCAACCTGTTCAGCCTCAACGTAAAAACTGGCAAACGCACATTACTGGGAGAAAAAGATGGTATGCACCGGGCTTCACTCTCTGAAAGCGGTACTTATCTCATTGACAATTTCTCTTCATTCAACATAGGACGTGAAATCACCTTACTGCCTACCAACGGCAAAAAAGGAACTACATTACTGAAGACGGATGACCCGATGACCAGCCAGTTTAAGTTACCGGAAATTACCATAGGTACCTTTAAGGCGGCAGACGGAAAAACAGATTTGTATTACCGTCTGATTAAGCCTGTGAACTTTGAACCAAACAAGAAATATCCAGCTATTATCTATGTATATGGCGGACCACACGCACAGCTCATCCACAACACGCGTTTCTATGATGCCAGAGGATGGGATTTGTACATGGCCCAGAAAGGATATGTCATGCTGACGGTAGACAGCCGTGGAAGCGACAACCGGGGACTGGCTTTCGAAAACTGCACATTCCGTCATTTAGGAGTGGAAGAAATGAAAGACCAGGTAAAAGGTGCTGAGTTCCTAAAATCGCTGTCTTACGTAGACGGCGAACGCATTGGTGTACACGGCTGGAGCTTCGGCGGCTTCATGACGACCAACCTGATGCTGACTTATCCTGACATTTTCAAGGTAGGTGTAGCCGGAGGGCCGGTCATTGACTGGAAATTCTATGAAGTAATGTACGGCGAACGCTATATGGACACTCCAGAAACCAATCCGGAAGGCTACAAGGGTTCCGACTTGAAGCAGAAGGCAGGTAATTTGAAAGGACGTCTGGAAATCATTATCGGGGGTACAGACCCAACCTGCGTACCGCAACACAGCTACTCATTCCTGAGAGCTTGTATTGAAGCTGGTACCCATCCGGACTTCTTCGTTTATCCGGAAGACGGACATAACATGATGGGGCGTGACCGTGTACACCTGCACGAGCACATCACCCGCTATTTTGAAGACCATTTGAAATAATAGACTAAAAAACATATACATATATGAAACTTTTACTTTTAGGTTCAGGAGGACGCGAACATGCACTGGCATGGAAAATCGCACAAAGCCCGAAAATTGAAAAGTTATACATCGCCCCGGGAAATGCCGGTACGCGTGAAGTAGGCGAAAACGTGGCTATCAAAGCCGATGATTTTGAAGGCATCAAGCAGTTTGTAACGGCCCACGGCATTGACATGGTAGTAGTAGGTCCGGAAGACCCATTGGTGAAGGGGGTATATGATTTCTTCAAAAACGATGACGCATTGAAACAGGTACCGGTTATCGGTCCGTCAAAGGCTGGAGCCGTACTTGAAGGAAGCAAGGAATTTGCTAAAGGTTTCATGCAGCGTCACCACATCCCTACTGCCGGATACAAAAGTGTAACAACCGACAATCTAGAAGAAGGACTGGCTTTCCTGGAAACACTGAAAGCTCCCTATGTACTGAAAGCAGACGGATTGTGTGCCGGAAAGGGTGTATTGATTCTTCCCACGCTGGAAGAAGCCAAGAAGGAATTGAAGGAAATGTTAGGTGGCATGTTCGGAAATGCCTCTGCCACAGTAGTTATTGAGGAATTCCTGAGTGGTATCGAGTGTTCAGTGTTCGTACTGACCGATGGAAAAAATTATAAAATTCTGCCGGAAGCCAAAGACTACAAACGTATCGGTGAAGGTGATAAAGGTTTGAACACTGGTGGTATGGGTTCTGTTTCTCCAGTCCCATTTGCTGATGCAGACTGGATGAAGAAAGTAGAAGACCGTATCATTCATCCTACAGTAGAAGGTCTAGCTACAGAAGGTATCGACTACAAAGGATTTATCTTTTTCGGACTGATTAACGTAAAAGGAGAACCGATGGTGATTGAATACAATGTCCGCATGGGTGACCCTGAAACAGAAAGTGTCATGCTACGTATCAAGAGTGACTTGGTAGACTTGTTTGAAGGGGTAGCTCAGGGCAACCTGAATGAAAAGACCTTGGAAATTGACCTGCGCTCAGCTGTCTGCGTCATGCTGGTATCTGGCGGCTACCCAGAAGCTTATGAGAAAGGATTCCCGATGACTGGCATTGAAGAAGCAAAGACAGGAGGAAGCATCATATTCCATGCCGGAACAGCTTTAAAAGACGGACAAGTAGTCACTGCCGGAGGACGTGTCATTGCCGTCAGCTCTTACGGAGCCAACAAAGAAGAGGCCCTGGCATTATCTTTCCAGAATGCAGGTAAAATCTGTTTCGAGAAAAAATATTTCCGTTCAGACATTGGGTTTGACCTATAACACATGCTTGCCCGAAATAAATTTCAATATGAACTAGCCACCGGAAGGGCTACTCTTCCGGTGACTATTATTATCTGTCTTATCATGTATGGCATTACCTATCAAGAAAAGACAGATTTACTTTCTTTTGCCATTCACGGGGCCATAGTTTACTGTCTGATTGAGCTGAATACCACGTTTTCACTTATCCGAACACGTACGACGCTTCATGCGGCCATATTCCTTTTCTTCTTGAGCGGACTTCCTTTCTTGCATACCTATTCACATGAACAATGGATTCCTTTACTGTTTACCATTTCCTTCTCTTATTTATTCCGAAGTTACGAGTCGGTATATGCTCCGATTCCTGTTTTCCATTGTTTCCTCTGTCTCGGTATCAGCAGTTTTCTGCTTCCACAAGTACTCTATTTTGTTCCACTGATTTATTTCTATACAATTGGTCTGAGGGCTTTTACTTTTCGTACATTCTTTGCCGGTCTTATTGGACTTCTTGTTCCTTACTGGATTGCATTGGCCTACTATCTTTATACTGGAGAGATAGAAGAAACTTGGCTGCCTTTTAAGGCACTTACAGACTTCCCTCCAATCGACTATTCCACTCTTTCTTTGTCACAACTTATTTCCGGAGGTATTGCAATCCTATTTACTGCTATTTGTAGCATAGAATGCATTCTACATAGCTACCAAGATAAGGTACAGACGCGTATCATGCTCCGTATCCTAATAATTACAAGTATAGGAACATTTGCTTGTATGCTACTTCTTCCTTCATACTTCAATACTTATTTTCTTATGACATTAGTCGTAGGTTCCGTCATGGGTGGTCACTTACTGGCACTGACCTTTAACCGGTTTACCCGTATCTTTCTTTGGGTGTCCCTTGGAATCTGGACCTGCGTATGTATCATGAATTTATGGATGCATTTATTCAATTTCTGATAGACTGGGGATACTGGGGAATGTTTCTTTCTGCATTCCTGGCCGGAACCATTTTGCCGTTCAGTTCGGAGGTTGTACTACTGGCCTGCATCGGGTTAGGACTTGACCCGGTATGGTCCACACTCTTCACTACTGCCGGAAATGCTCTTGGGGGTGTTACCTGCTACTGGATAGGACGAATCGGTAAAACGGAATGGATTGAAAAATACTTCAAGGTAGACAAGAAACAAATGGACAAGGCCATCCGGTTTATTCACGGAAGAGGGTCGTGGATGGCTTTTTTCTCATTCCTTCCTGTCATTGGAGATGCTTTGCTTATTGCTTTGGGATTTATGAGAGGTAACATCTGGATTACCACTATTGCCATGACCATCGGCAAACTGGCACGCTATGCCATTATCGTAGCCACAACATTAGGGGTATTCCGCTTCATTGGATAGAAAAACTATCCAAATTTTCCGTGCTCAAAAGATATGGCTATCTTTGTGAGAAGCAAACGCTTTCTAACAAAATACTATTGATATAAAATGATTACACTCGAACCTACGGCTGATGGAAGCAATACATTATACGTTCCTGAACTGAATGAACATTATCATTCTGTGAAAGGTGCATTGACCGAGTCAGCACATATTTTTATTCAAATGGGATTAAATCACGCTCAGGCAGTAAATCCTCGTATACTTGAAATCGGTTTCGGTACAGGATTGAATGCCTTTCTGACCTTGTTGGAAGCAGAAAAAAGCCAAAGAGCCATTCACTTTACCAGTATTGAACGATTCCCTCTTTCGGAAAGTATTGTACGCGAACTTGCCTATCCGGAAACAATCGCTCCAGAAGAGTGTGAAAAATTCTATGCACTGCACACTGCTCCCTGGAACCAGGAAGTAAAAATCTCACCCTATTTCACGCTCCACAAGATAGAAGGTGATTTCACTCACTTCTCATTCAGTGAATGTTATGATGTGGTCTACTTTGATGCCTTTGCTCCCGAAAAGCAGCCTGAGATGTGGAGTCTGCCACTTTTTGACAACTTGTACCGCCAAATGAATCCCGGTGGAATCCTAACTACTTATTGCGCGAAAGGCGTGGTAAGAAGAATGTTGCAGACAGCTGGTTTTACCGTAGAGCGACTTTCTGGCCCTCCGGGAGGTAAAAGAGAAATTCTTCGGGCAACCAAAGAAAGAACCTAAAAATAAACAAAGGACTCTCTCCCAGTACCAAAAGAAACTACTATATTTGTACTACACTTTCAATACGCCACAAACGAATGAAAAAATAT